>NZ_CP121662.1:3627500-3911316 GCF_029714285.1 Rhizobium sp. CB3090 | reverse complement strand
CTCTCCTTTTTCCCCCGCCGCTTCAAGGCAAACCGCACTGAACGCCTGCTGTGCATTGTCCCCGTTTTCCAACGCACCCGTCGTCCTCGTAATCATTTGCATAATGCCGCCTTCCACAGTCTCTTTATTATAGGGCGAAAACGGATGATACCGCCGCCCTTAGGTCTACGCCATGGCATAGCGGTCGCGCTCGTGGTTCCGAGCTTCGCCGCATACCGGTTCATCAGCCGGGTCCAGCCAAACGGACCTTACGCAAAACACCCTGGCGAAAACTGCTCCCCGAGCGGCCTTCGTCTTGGCGCTTGCATCTGGAGCAGTCGTTCGGTCCTCGTATTCCGACCGACTGCGCCAAACGGCTGTCAATTTTTCTCCCCTCCCCGCAGCCACGCTTGGGACTTAGGCTGCAAAGAGCAGACAAGTTTCCTCGTTCCGCAGGCGTTACCGCTTGTGGCCTTAACTCGTCAACTGTTTGAAAAAACGGAACTGAACCGCTCCGTCACAAGGAACAAAAACCACCCCCGCTGCCATGACTGGCAGTGTCCGCCGAAGCCGTTTCAGATGATGTCCGCGCCCCTTGTTGGAAGCCATTTAGGCAGGATCGCAGGCGGAGATCAACGATGAATTTTACACAAAATTAAGAGGCGGTCCTTGACTCTGGAGGCCGTTTTTGAGTGTCACAACCCCGTCAAAAAAGAATCGCTTTTGAATCAAGGAGATTCCCGTTCAGCGCGATTCCCACAGCTTTCAAAACAAAAAAAATAAAAAAATCCTTGACTCACCTGGGAGCCTGCAGCACGTCACGCAGATCACCCAATATCAAGATATCCTGCCATAACCGCTTGTTTTTAAACGGATTTTTCTGTCACCTCAGTGACATGATCAGCCGGCTACATTTTAACGATACGGGCCGATTTTGGCTGAATCCAAAAAGCCCGGCGCAAGGGCCGGGCTCAAGTCTAACGATCAAATCGTTAAGGAAAAATTACGCGGTCGGAGCCGAAAGTGCCTTCACACGCTTGGCAAGACGCGAGACCTTGCGGGAAGCGGTATTGGCATGCAGGACGCCCTTGGTGGCAGCGCGGGCCAGTTCCGGCTGCGCTGCGAGGAAGGCTTCCTTCGCACGATCCGCATCACCCGATGCGATGGCTTCTTCGACCTGGCGGACGAAAGTGCGAACGCGCGAGCGACGAGCCTTGTTGACTTCGGTGCGGCGGGCGATCTTGCGGGTCGCTTTTTTCGCCGAGCTGGTATTGGCCATGTATGCCTCTCTTAGAATTCGAACATAACTCCGTCAGTGCAGCGCGGGCCCTGCGGCCACTTCATCCAGCAATGCGGGAGCAATTGCGGAAAACCAGATAGGCTTTCCAAACTGTGGCGGGCATATAACCGGAATGAGCGGCGGCGTCAACGCGGATTCTCACGGAACCCGCGCAATTCCGGAATCTCGTTTCACCTGTTCTTGAAGACGGGTTTGCGCTTCTCGATGAAGGCCGCCATGCCTTCCTTCTGATCCTCGGTGGCAAACAGGCTGTGGAACAGCCGGCGCTCGAAGCGCAGGCCCTCTTCCAGCGTCATCTCCTGCGCCCGGTTGACCGCCTCCTTGGCCATCAGCACCGACGGGCGCGATAGCGAGGCGATCTTGGCGGCAGCGGCCAGCGCCTCGTCGATCAGCTTCTCGGCCGGCACGACGCGGGACACGAGGCCCGAACGCTCCGCTTCAGCCGCATCCATCATCCGGCCGGTCAAGATCAGATCCATCGCCTTCGCCTTGCCGACGGCGCGCGTCAGGCGCTGCGAACCGCCCATGCCGGGAATGATGCCGAGCGTGATTTCCGGCTGGCCGAACTTCGCCGTATCGGCGGCAATGATGAAATCGCACATCATGGCAAGCTCGCAGCCGCCGCCGAGCGCAAAGCCGCTGACGGCAGCGATAACGGGTTTGCGCGCCTTGGCGACCTCGTCCCAACCACTGATAAAATCGCTCTTATAGACATCGGCGAATTCGAGCGGCTGCATCTCCTTGATGTCGGCACCGGCGGCGAAAGCCTTTTCAGAGCCCGTGAGCACGATTGCGCCGATCGTCTCATCGGCATGAAAAGCGCCATAGGCCTGCTTCAATTCGGCAAGCACTGTCGAATTCAGCGCGTTCAGCGCCTGCGGCCGGTTGAGCCTGATGAGACCAACGGCCTCGTGCGTTTCGACGATGAGGGTTTCATAGGCCATGTGTCTCTCCCTTCAAATTAGAGCGGTTCAGCGTTTCACGGAGTCGCTTTCCCGCTCTATCCCTTCGTTTTACGCAATTCCGGACGGAAAACCGCTTCGCACTTTTCCTGGAATTGCTCTAGCTCTGGCAGGAGGCGCAATAGAAAGAAGAGCGCCCTGCCTGGACGATGCGGGCGACCGTACCGCCGCAGCCGGGCGTCCTGCAAGGCTCCGCCTCGCGATCGTAGACGGAAAAGGAATGCTGGAAATAACCGAGCGAACCATCCGTCTGGATATGATCGCGCAATGACGAACCGCCGGCGGCAATGGCATCGGCGATGACCTCGCGGATCGCGACGACCAGCCTCAGCAACTCCTCTTTCGGTCGTCCGGCTTCGGTCACCAATGTCCCGGCAGCGCGCAGCGGCGATAGATGCGAACGCCACAGCGCTTCGCACACATATATATTGCCAAGCCCGGCGATGTTCTTCTGATCGAGCAGCGCGCTCTTCAGCGGCTGCGCCCTTCCTGAGAAGCGTTCGGCCAGATAGTCGGCGCTCAATTCATTGCCGGTCGGCTCAGGGCCGAGATCGCGGAAGGACGGATGGCTGGCGATATCCGCCCGCCGGACGATATCCATGAAGCCGAAGCGGCGAGGATCATTGTAAATGACGCGCGTATGGCCGTTTGCACCCTTTAAATGGAAGATGACGTGATCATGCTTCTCGTCTTTCGAGCGCGGATGATGGAAGTCACCCGGCGTATCGGCAACCGCTCCACTCTCGATGCGGAACGAGCCGGACATGCCGAGATGCGAGACGATCGTCATGCCGTCGTCGAGATCGATCAGCAGATATTTCGCGCGGCGCGACAGCGACGTGATGCCGCGGCCGGAGACGAGGCGCGAAAACTCTGCCGGAAAGGGAAAGCGAAGATCGTTGCGCCGCAGCTCCAATTCGGCGAGCATTGCGCCTTCCATGGAAGGCGCAAGCCCGCGTCTCACGGTTTCGACCTCTGGTAATTCCGGCATTGCTATCCATCTTTATGTTTCAACCGCTTATGATCTGAGCTATAGCCCAAAGCATTCCGGCTGGTGACCTGGTTCATGAGATAGCGTGGCAAACGCGATTTCGCTATGGTCCACCGCTGATTACTGCGTAATTCCTTAGATCGATTCCGATTTAAGGATAAAATTATGCGGCAAATTTAAAGTGCCAAGCGACCTTTGCGCGTTACCTATGACGCGCAGCGCTGTAGTGTAACGGAGTTGAGCTGATGGCAGAAAGCCGCACCTCCGCCGATGGCGGCATGGAAACATCCTATGGCTTCCGCGAAGTGGCGCATGGCGAGAAGCAAGGTCTCGTCAACGAGGTGTTCCACAAGGTCGCCAAGCGCTACGACATCATGAACGACGTCATGTCCATGGGCCTGCATCGGGCCTGGAAGGATGCGATGATCGCCGCGCTCAATCCGCGCAAGGATCCTGCGTACAAGGTCCTCGACGTCGCCGGCGGTACGGGCGATATCGCCTTCCGCATCGTCGAGGCCTCGAACCGGCTGGCGCATGCGACCGTGCTCGATATCAACGGCTCGATGCTGGCCGTCGGCGCCGAGCGCGCGGCGAAGAAGAAGCTCACCGACAATCTCACCTTCGTCGAGGCCAATGCCGAGGAACTGCCCTTCGAGCCCAACTCCTTCGACGCCTATACGATCGCCTTCGGAATCCGCAATGTGCCGCATATCGATGTGGCGCTGAAAGAAGCTTATCGTGTGCTGAAGCGCGGTGGCCGGCTGCTAGTATTGGAATTTTCCGAAGTCGACCTGCCGCTGCTCGATCGCGTCTACGATGCCTGGTCCTTCAATGCTATTCCGCAGTTCGGCAAGGCGATCACCGGCGATGCCGAACCCTATCAGTATCTGGTGGAATCGATCCGCAAATTTCCGAACCAACAGGATTTCGCGACGATGATCCGCGAGGCCGGCTTTTCGCGTGTGAACTTTACCAACTATACCGGCGGCATCGCCGCCCTGCACTCCGGCTGGAAGCTCTGACGCATGATACCGAAAAGTCCGACAAGGTTTTCGGCTGGCATCCAGCGAGACATTGAGACCCGATGAGTGCTTTCAACGCATATTTCGGCCTCGTCAGGGTCGGCTGGGTGCTGGTGCGCGAGGGCGTGGTCATCGCCCTTCCGTCCGAGGGCTTGCCGCCCTCCGTCAGCCTTGCGAAATCCTTTGTCAGCATTTTCGCCCGCAAACGCGCCAAGACCCAGGCGCGAAGCGACCGCCTGGCCAAGGCCGTCGAACGTCTCGGACCGTCCTATGTGAAGATCGGCCAGTTCCTGGCGACACGACCCGATGTCGTCGGCGTCGACATGGCCAACGACCTTTCGCAATTGCAGGACCGCATGGCCTTCTTTCCGAATGCGGCGGCAAAGGCTGCAATCGAGGGTTCGCTCGGTCGCTCGCTCGACGATCTATATGTAAGCTTTGACGAACCATTTGCGGCCGCGTCGATTGCGCAGGTTCATCCGGCGGAAGTGCAGACAGCTCAAGGCCGCAAGCGCGTTGCTGTCAAAGTGATTCGACCCGGTGTGCGCCAGCGCTTCGTCAACGATATCAAGGCGATGTATCTTGTCGCCGGCCTGCAGGAACGCTTCATGCCGTCAAGCCGCCGCTTGCGGCCCGTCGAAGTGACGCGGACACTGGAGCAGACGACCAAGATCGAGATGGATCTGCGGCTGGAGGCGGCCGCTCTCTCGGAAATCGCCGAAAACACCAGGAAGGACCCCGGCTTCCGCGTCCCCGAGGTCGATTGGGAGCGCACCGGCCGCGACGTCATCACCATGGAATGGATCGACGGCGTCAAAATGTCCGATGTCGAGGGGCTGAAGGCAGCCGGCCACGATCTGAATGCGCTCGCCGACACGCTGATCCAGTCCTTCCTGCGGCATACGCTGCGCGACGGCTTCTTCCATGCCGATATGCACCCTGGCAATCTCTTCGTCGATGCCGAAGGGGAGATCGTCGCCGTCGACATGGGCATCGTCGGGCGGCTCGGCAAAAAGGAACGCCGCTTTCTTGCCGAAATTCTCTACGGCTTCATCACCCGCGACTATGTCCGTGTCGCCGAGGTGCATTTCGAAGCCGGTTACGTGCCGGGGCATCACAATACCGAGAGTTTCGCGCAGGCGATCCGCGCCATCGGCGAGCCGATCCACGGCCAGCCGGCCGAGACGATCTCCATGGGCAAGCTGCTGACATTGCTCTTCGAAGTGACCGAACTTTTCGATATGCAGACACGGCCGGAGCTGGTCATGCTGCAGAAGACCATGGTCGTGGTCGAGGGCGTGTCGCGCATGCTCAATCCGCGTTTCAACATGTGGAAGGCTTCGGAACCCGTCGTAGGCGACTGGATCCGCACCAATCTCGGACCTAAACGCATAGTAACCGACCTGAAGGACGGTTTGAAAGCGGCTGTGAAGCTTGCCGAAGCCGTGCCCGAAATCGCGGCCAAGACCGAGAAATTCCACCACGAACTCCTCGCCATGAGCGAAAGCGGTCTGCGCTTCGACCCGCAGACGGCGGAGGCGATCGGCAAAGCCGAGGCGAAGCACAGCCGCTCCGGACGCCTGGCGCTCTGGATCATCGCGCTTACGCTGCTCTATATTGCATGGCTTTTGAGCTGACCTATTTCAGCAACCATGTCGTCCAATAAAAATGGATGCCTCCCCTCTTGGCCGTGATGGGTCATTGAAGGCGCTATGGGTCTGCGCGCGCTTTGCATGCACGGCGCAATAGGTGTTCGTCATTTGGGATATCCCATTATAGATGATGCTCGCATAGCCTTACGGGAAAGGAGAACAGCGAAGATGGAGCGTCAAAAAGCCGGCATCGAACTCACAGGGCAGCCCTTGGGGTTCAGCGATCTGGTGCGGATTGGCGCAGGCGTCGTGATGCCCTCGGCATCGGAAAGCGGGCTGGTGCGCGTGCGCGCGGCGCGCGAAGTTCTCGAAAGCACGATCGAGTCCGGCATGCCCGTCTATGGCTCGACCACCGGCGTCGGTGCGATGAAGGATGTGGAGTGGTCGCCGGAAGACCTCGATACCTTCAATCTCGGCCTGGTGCGTGCCCATCATTTCGGCACCGGCGCGCCTTTTTCCTTGTCTGTCGTGCGCAATGCCATGGCGATCCGCGTCAATACGGCGTTGAACGGCCAGGTCGGCTGCTCGCCGGAACTGATCGATGCCTATCTCCAGCTTCTCAATGCGGATGTCATTCCCGTCGTCCGCCGCACCGGCTCGATCGGCTGCGCCGATATCGGCCTGATGGGCCAGATCGGCGCGGTGCTGACCGGGGTCGGCGAAGCGGTCTATCACGGCCGGCGCATGCAGGCGGCGGATGCTTTTGCAGCGGCCGGCATCAACCCGGTGAGGATGCTGCCGCGCGACAGCCTGGCCTCGCTCAGCGTCAACGCTGTCAGTTTCGCGGCGGCTGCTGAGACGACCCGCAATGCCGCCTCCGCGATCCGCGTACTGCTCGCGACGGGTATGATGGCGGCCGGCGCGCTCGGCGCCTCGCGCGATCCCTGGCATGCGGTACGACATGTCGGCACGGCGCGCGAAGCGCTGATCGGCGCCTGGCTGTGCAAGGCCTCCGACGAATGGCCCTGGCCCGTCGCGACGCATGTGCAAGACCCCTTGAGCTTGCGCATGATCGGCCAGGTCTTCGGCGCGGTGATCGAAAATCTGCTGGCCGCCGGTCATAAGATTCTGGCGGCGACGGGCCGCTCCGACGACAATCCCGTCATCGTCGACGGTCGCGTCATGACATCGGGTGGTTCCTTGCCACTCGATGTAACGATCCTGCTCGAGGCTGCGGTCATCTGCATGGCGCATGCAGCGCGCAATGCCTTCAATCGCTGCGTCCTGCTCGGCAACGGCCAGCGGCGCGGCCTGCCGGTCAATCTGGTGCCGGAAGGCAAGATCGCCACCGGCTTCGGCCCGATCATCAAACTTGCCGGCGAGATTTTCTCGCGGGTGCTGTCCATGTCCAATCCGGTCTCGGCGCAGTCGCTGGTGGTCGCCGCCGGCATGGAGGATGAAGCCGCCTTCCTGCCGCTGGTGATCGAACGTTTCGACCGGCAGATGCGGGCGCTGAAGCGTCTGGCAGCATTGGAAGCCCTGCTCTCGGCGCAGGCGATGGACATTCTCGGCGACGAGCCGGAAGGTGTGGCGCGCATGCTCTACGATGTCGTGCGCAAACATGCCGACTTCTATGTCGTCGACCGGCCGCTGTCGGCCGAAGTTGAAGCGATCGAAGAGGAGTTGGGTTCAGAGGCCTTCGTGTCCGAAATGATCGCCCAGGCGCCGATCCTCGCCTATGATGATTTCTTCGCGCTCGGCTCGCTGGAGCGGGTCGAAGAGCGGCTTTATCGCGATACTGTCGTGATCTGAACAAACGGGCGGAGACTGGATATGGCTGACTTCGATCTCGTTCTGCAGGGCACCGTGGTTCTTCCCGAACGCATCGTGGAAGGGGGTTATGTCGCCGTGCGCAACGGCAAGATCGCTGAGATCGGTATCGGCATCCCACCCGCAGGGCGCGAACGGCATCTGCTTGGAAAAGCCCTGATCCTGCCCGGCGCGATCGATGCGCAGGTCCATTCCCTCTCCCAGAAGGACCAGGAGGATTTCATCTGGTCGACGCGCTCGGCGGCAGCCGGCGGCGTTACCACCATCGTCGACATGCCCTATGACGAAGGCAATCTCGTCTGCTCGGCAGCGGCGGTGAAAAAGAAGATCGATCATGCCGCTCCGCAAGCCCGCGTCGACTTTGCCCTATATGGCACCGTCGACCCGGAAGAAGGCCCGGCGCGCATCCGCGAAATGGTGGAGGCCGGCGTCGCCGCCTTCAAATTTTCGACATTCGGCACGGATCCGAAGCGCTTCCCGCGCATCCCGCCTGCCCTGCTCGACGCCTGCTTTGCCGCGATCGCGCCGACCGGACTGACGGCGGGCGTGCATAACGAGGATGATGAAGCGGTTCGCAGCTATATGGAACAGGTGAAGGCGAGCGGCATTACCGACTATCGCGCCCACGGCCTGTCGCGTCCGCCGATCACCGAATTGCTCGCCATGCATACGATCTTCGAGACGGGCGCGAACACCGGCTGCCCGGCGCATGTGGTGCATTGCTCGCTTGGCCGCGGCTACGATATTGCCCGTGCTTACCGCCGCGACGGCTTCGAGGCGACGGTGGAGTGCTGCATTCACTATCTGACGCTGGACGAGGAAAACGACGTGAAGCGCCTTGGCGGCAAGGCAAAGATCAACCCGCCGATCCGCCCACGCGCCAAAGTGGAGACGCTGTGGCGCAAGGTGGCGGAAGGCAATGTCTGGCTCGTTTCGACTGACCATGTCAGTTGGTCGGAAAACCGCAAGACCAATCCGGATATGTTGGCAAACGCATCGGGCGTTCCGGGCCTCGAAGTCATGGTGCCGCTCTTCGTCAAGGGCGCGTTAGAGCGCGGCGTGCCGCTCACCTGGGCGGCGAAGCTGATGGCGGAGAACCCCGCCAGGCATTTCCGCCTCGACCATCTCAAGGGCGCGCTGACGCCGGGAAAGGATGCCGACATCGTCGTGCTGGAACCGCGAGAAACCGTCTACGACGCCGCTTCGAGCGGCAACAACGTCGTCGGCTGGAGCCCCTATAATGGTATCCGCCTGCCTTGGACGGTATCCGCAACCTATCTGAGAGGCAAGCAGATTGCCGACAGAAACAAAGTATTGGCCGAGCCGGGCAGCGGCAGATTTGTCCGCCCTCTTCCTCGCCAGATTATCGCCGGAGAGACTGCCTGATGAATCAACCGAAACGCCACAACCTGCCCGTCAACGCCGACCGCATCGCCGAGGATATCGAGGCGCTGGCAGGGATCACTGAACCCGATCACCCCTGGACGCGCCGCGCCTTCTCCCCGCTTTTTCTGGAAGGCCGCGCTTACATTGAGGCGCGCATGAGGGCGGCGGGGCTCACGACGCGCATCGACGCCGCCGGCAATCTGATCGGCCGGCGCGCGGGCGCAAAACCCGGCCTCGGCACGATCCTCGTCGGCTCGCATTCCGATACCGTACCCGATGGCGGCCGCTTCGACGGCATTGCCGGCACGATTGCGGCACTGGAGGTCGCCCGCTCCCTCAAGGATCGTGATATCGAGCTCGACCATGATCTGGAGATCGTCGATTTCCTGGCTGAGGAAGTCAGCATCTTCGGCGTGTCCTGCATCGGCAGCCGCGGCATGACCGGGCAGATCCCTGAGGCATGGCTTACCCGCGTGAGCGGCGACCGCACGCTTTCCCAGGGCATCGCCGAAGTCGGCGGCGATCCTTCGGTGCTGCTCGCCCAGAAGCGTCCGGATCTCGCAGGCTTCCTAGAACTGCATATCGAGCAGGGTCCTGTGCTGGAAGCCGAGAACAAGGATGTCGGCATCGTCACGGCGATCGCCGGCATCACCCGCATCGAGATCACCGTGGAAGGTCGCGCCGACCATGCCGGCACGACGCCGATGGACCGGCGTGCGGATGCGCTGGTGGCAGCCTCGCAGCTCGTGCTCGATATCCGGAGCCGGGCAGCCGAGCAGGCGAAGACACCGGGCCATTTCGCCGCGACCGTCGGCGAATTCCGCATCGAGCCGAACGCCGCCAATGTCGTGCCATCGAAGGTGGTGCTGCTGATCGACGGCCGCGCCGAAATCCGCAGCGACATGGAAGAGTTCCTGGCCTGGATCGATGGTGCAGCGCAACGGATAGCGGAAGCTTACGGAGTGACCATCAAGTCGCCGGTCCGCGTCTCCGACAATTTTCCGACGCCGGGCGCCCCCGTATTGCTCGAAACATTGGAGCGCGCCTGCGACGCGGTCGGCGCAAAGCATCGCCGCATGGCCTCCGGCGCCGGCCACGACACGGCCTGGATCGCCAAGGTCGCCCCTGCCGCCATGATCTTCGTGCCCTGCAAGGAAGGCCGCAGCCATTGCGCCGAGGAATGGGCTGAGAACGACGACATCGCCATGGGCGCGGCCGTGCTGTTCGAAGCCGTGCGCGACATGGACAGGAACCTCAAACGAAACGGGGAGTAGCCGATGGGACGCATACTCGTTGCCAGGGATGTGGAAGCGGCCGTTAAAGGCGGCTCCGTCTATGCAGCAGGCGGTGGCGGCTGGGCCGATCACGGCCGCATGCTCGGCTATGCGGCCGTCAATGTCGGCAAGCCGGAGCTGATATCGATCGATGAACTCGACGACAACGACTGGATCGCAACGGCCGCCGCGATCGGCGCGCCGGCCTCCACGACCGCCTGGGAAATGCAGGGCATCGATTACGTCAAAGCCGTGCAACTGCTGCAGGACGAGCTCGGCGAGAAGCTTTCCGGCCTGATCATCGGCCAGAACGGCAAGTCCTCGACGCTGAACGGCTGGCTGCCGTCGGCCATTCTCGGAACGAAGGTCGTGGACGCGGTCGGCGACATCCGCGCCCATCCGACCGGCGACATGGGCTCGATCGGCATGGCGGGGTCGCCCGAGCAGATGATCCAGACCGCCGTCGGCGGTAACCGCGCCGAGAACCGCTATATCGAGCTGGTCGTGAAGGGCGCAACGGCGAAGATTTCGCCGATCCTACGCGCGGCGTCCGACCAGTCCGGCGGCTTCATTGCCTCGTGCCGCAACCCGCTACGGGCCTCCTATATCCGCACTCACGCAGCGCTCGGCGGCATCTCCATGGCGCTTTCGCTCGGCGAAGCGATCATCGAGGCGGAGAAGAAGAGCGGCAGCGCCGTCATCGACGCCATCTGCAAGACGACCGGCGGCCACATTCTGGCCGAAGGAACGATCACCAAGAAGGATGTCGTCTACACAAAAGAAGCCTTCGACATCGGCACCATCAGGGTCGGTAGCGGCGAGAAGGCCGCCATCATGCATGTGATGAACGAATACATGGCTGTCGAAGATGCCGGTGGCAAGCGCCTGGCGACCTTCCCCTCCGTCATCACGACGCTGTCGCCGGAAGGCGAACCCTTGAGCGTCGGCCAGTTGCATGAGGGCATGAAGGTCTTCATCCTGCATGTGCCGATGGATATTATTCCGCTTTCAGCCAGCGTGCTCGACCCGACTGTCTATCCTTCCGTCGAAAAGGCCATGGGGATCGAGATCGCGAAATACGCTCTGGCCGGCAAGAAAGGCTGAAGAGCGCAGGAGGATCGAATGGCCCGTGACGCAGGTCTTGAAGAGTTGCTAAGAGAGGAGATAGGGCAAAGGCCGGGGCTCAGCGAAAAGGCGATGTTCGGCGGCTGGGCCCTTCTTCTCAACGGCCATCTGCTTTGCGGCGCCCGCGAAGACGGCATGCTGATCCGCCTCGGCAAGGGCAACGATACCTGGGCGCTGCAACAGCCTGATGTCAAACCCATGCTGTCGGGCAGCCGTGAAATGCAGGGATGGGTGCGCGCCGGGCCTGGGGCCTATGGCAACGACATGTTGCGCAAGCGACTGCTGATCGCAGCGCTGAATTTCGTCCAGGGCCTGCCGCCGAAGTGAACGAGTTTTCCTCTTCTCCCCTCGGGGAGAAGATGTCCGTCAGGACAGATGAGGGGGGTGAGCGACAAAGGAGCGAGCGTCTGAGCGGCAAGCGAAGACGGCATATGCCGGGCCCGCCCCCTCATCCGACCCTTCGGGCCACCTTCTCCCCGAGGGGAGAAGGGAGAATGCCAAACGGCCACCCTCTTCTCCCCGCCGGGGAGAAGGTGGAACACTTAGACACGAGGACCAGACCATGCCGAAAGCCAATCCACGTCATCCGAAATTCCCCATTCCGGGCGGCCCGGAGCTGCGTGCCAAGGGCTGGCGGCAGGAGGCGCTGCTGCGCCTGCTCGAAAACGTGCTCTCGGTCGGCGAAGATCCGGACAATCTCGTCGTCTACGCAGCCCTCGGCAAGGCGGCCCGCAACTGGGCCGCACATAAGGGCATCGTGAAGGCGCTCACCGAAATGGATGAGAACCAGACCCTGCTCATTCAATCCGGCAAACCGATAGGCCTCATTCGCACGCATGACAAGGCGCCGCTGGTCATCATGGCGAACTGCAATATCGTCGGGCAATGGGCGAAGGCCGAGGTCTTCTATGAGCTGCAGCGCAAGGGCCTGATCTGCTGGGGTGGACTCACCGCCGGCGCTTGGCAGTATATCGGCAGCCAGGGCGTGATCCAGGGCACCTACGAAATCTTCATGCGTATCGCCGAGCGCCGTTTCGGGGGCGATCTCTACGGGCGTTTCGTACTCACCGCCGGTCTCGGCGGCATGGGCGGCGCGCAGCCGCTCGCCGGACGCATGGCGGGGGCCGCGATCCTCTGCGTCGACATCGATGCGGAGCGCGCCAGGAAGCGGCAGGACATCGGCTATCTGCAGGAAATCGCGCCCGATCTCGATTCCGCGCTGGCGATGATTGACGCGGCGATCAAGGAGAAGCGAGCGCTTTCCGTCGGCCTCGTCGGCAATGCGGCAGAAATCTATCCCGAGATCGCGAGGCGCGGCATCGTGCCCGATATCGTCACGGACCAGACTTCGGCCCACGATCTCGTCTATGGCTATGTGCCAAAGGGCATGAGCCTGAGCCAAGTCAAAGACCTGCGAGACGACGGCCAGGGACAGTTGATGGCGGCAAGCCGCGCCTCGATCGTCGAGCATGTGAAGGCCATGCTGGACTTCCAGAGACAAGGCTCTGAAGTCTTCGACAATGGCAACCTGATCCGCACCCAGGCGAAGGAAGGCGGCGTTGCCAACGCCTTCGACATCCCGATCTTCACCGAAGCCTATCTGCGGCCGCTCTTCTGCCGCGCCATAGGCCCGTTCCGCTGGATGGCACTTTCCGGCGAGGAAAGCGACATCGCCCGCATCGACGATCTGCTGCTGGAAATGTTCCCCGACAACAAGATCATCACCAACTGGATCCGCCTCGCCCGCCAGCACGTGCCCTTCGAAGGGCTGCCGGCGCGTATTGCTTGGCTTGGCCATGGCGAGCGCACGGCGCTTGCCCGCCGCGTCAACGAGCTTGTGGCAAGCGGCGAACTCAAAGGTCCGATTGCCTTTTCGCGCGATCACCTCGATGCCGGCGCCATGGCGCATCCGAATATCATGACCGAGCGCATGAAGGATGGCTCCGACGCTGTCGCCGACTGGCCGCTGATCGATGCCATGATGCTCTGCTCGTCCATGGCCGATCTCGTCGTCGTCCACTCCGGCGGCGGCGGCTATGCCGGCTATATGACGAGCTGCGGCGTCACCGTGGTCGCCGATGGGACGCCGGCCGCCGACGAACGGCTCGATCATGCGCTGACCAACGACACCGCGCTTGGCGTCATGCGCTATGCCGATGCGGGCTACGAGGAAGCGCTGGACGAAGTTGCGAAAAAGGATGTGCCCTATATCCGTCTCGGAGAGGGCATCTGTTCTTAGCGACTTCGAGAGACTATGGTCCCGGGCGTTTCGAAAACGATATGTTTTACACGCAATTCCGGGCGGAAAACCGCTACACACTTTTCCTGGAATTGCTTTGGAGAGTTGCCCGTGATCCCCTGGACCTTGCTCGATACAGCGAAAATCCCCGGTGGCGGCGAGCTACGGCTGAAGCAGCGCGGCCAGGAATTTTCCATCATGCTCGGCACTAACGAGCTGATGAACAGCCGCTTGAGCGGCTCTGAACGGGCGCTCGCCACGCTTTCCTGCGAGAAGATCAAGGGCCGGAAGGCGCCGCATATACTGATCGGCGGCCTCGGCATGGGATTTACCTTGCGCGCGGCCCTCGGCGAACTCGGTGCGGACGCCAAGGTCACGGTTGCGGAGCTGGTTCCGGCAGTCGTTTCATGGGCACGCGGCCCGATGGCAACGGTCTTCGACGGCTGCCTCGACGACCCGCGCGTCGCCATTCATGAAGGCGATGTGCGTCCGCTCATCCGTGCCCGCAAGGCGACTTACGACGCCATCCTCCTCGATGTCGACAATGGTCCGGACGGCATTACATCCGAGGCCAATGACGGCCTCTATGACTATCAGGGTATCAAGGCGTCGCGCGACGCGTTGCGTCCCGGCGGCGTGCTGGCAGTCTGGTCTTCGGGACCTGACGAGCGTTTCACGCGGCGGCTGCGCGACAGCGGTTTTGCCGCCGAGGTGGTCAATACGCGCGCCAATGGCAAGAGCGGCGCGCGTCATGTCATCTGGCTGGCAACGAAGACAGCATCGTGATGTCCGAGCGGCTAAGCCTTGCGGAAGACGAGACGCGTCTTCTCACCAAACCCATGTATCGGATGATCAAAATGGTCGACACGGATCATGGCAGCCTCCCGCCTCAACGACGCGCTACCTTTGCAACGGCAAGGGCGCTGACGAGACACATTGCCAGCATGACGAGGATAAAGGCAACCACGGCATTCCAGCCGTCGGCAAGCCAGAAATAACCGCCGACCGAACCAGCAATGCTGGAGCCCAGATAATAGGCCAGCAGGTAGAGCGAGGAGGCATGCCCCTTGAAGCTGCGGGCAAGCCGCCCAACAAGCGCGCTGGCGACGGAGTGGGTCATGAAGAAGCCGATCGTCACCAGAACGATGCCAAGGATGATGAGCGGCAAGGAACCGGAAAGCGTCACCGCTACGCCGAGTGCCGCGATCAGCACGCCCACCGGCAGCACGACGAAATGGCCGATGCGATCGCCGAGGAGACCCGCAACCCACGAGGCGACGATGCCGAAGAGATAGGCCGTGAAGATCAGGCCGAGCTCGGTCTGGCTGAGATCGTAGGGCGCGGCGACGAGGCGGAAGCCGACATAATTATAGACGGTGACGAAGGAACCCATGGCGAGGAAACCGATGGCAAAGAGCAGCGGCAGCGCCGGGTTGCGGAAGTGACCGGCCCAGGCCTTCACGTGAAAGGTGGCATTGAAGCCTTTTCGCGGGGCAAAATTGCGGGACGGTGGCAGTAAATAGAGGAAGCCGAGGGCGGCGCTCAGGCCGAGAATGCCGACAACGGCCAGTGCCGGCCGCCAGCTTAGGAATTCGGCGATCGTACCCGTCACCACGCGGCCGGCCATGCCGCCAAAAGCATTGCCGGCAATATAGAGACCCATGGCGCCGCCAAGGCCGCGCGGTTCGATCTCCTCGGCCAGATAGGTCATGGCGACAGCCGGTACGCCGCCCAGCAGGAAGCCTTCGAGCGCGCGAACGACAAGCAACATATGCCAGCTCGGCGACGCCGCGCAGACGAGCGTACAAATTGCTGCACCGAGCAGCGATATGAACATCAGGCTGCGACGGCCGAGGCTTTCGGAAACGGCGGCCGCACCGAAAATCGCAAAGGCCAGGAAGCCGGTCGAAAGCGACAGTGACAGCGAACTTGCAGCGGGCGTGACACCGAAATCCTCGGAAAAGATCGGCATCAGCGGCTGCACGCAATAGAGCAGCGAAAAGGTGGCAAAGCCCGAGAGAAACAGAGCAATGGTCGCGCGGCGGAAGGCGGGCGTTCCGCGCGTCAGGAATTGGCGGGACTCGATCTGCGGCTCATTCCTGACGAGCGTCAGTTCGGGACGGGACGGGACTTCGGAAGCAACGGTTTGCTTGCTGGCGGCGCGGAACATGGGGCACACAACCTTTCTTGCCCTCAAATCTAGTCAGGCCCGCTTCATTAGTCCAATATATGGAACAGGCGATCTCAATAGCTTTTGGAGATAGCGATGGAGCTACGTCATATCCGCTATTTTCTGGCACTCGCGGAAGCGGGAAATTTCACCCGCGCCGCCGCCAATCTCGGCATCGGCCAGCCGCCGCTCAGCCAACAGATCCGGGACCTGGAAAACGAGGTGGGAGCACAACTGTTCCACCGAGTACCGCATGGCGCGGAGTTGACGGCAGCCGGCGAGGCCTTTCTCACAGAAGCGAGAGCGGCGGTCGAAGCGGCGGAAAAGGCAAAGCTCGCCGCCCAGCGTGCCAATCGCGGCGAAATCGGGCGGCTGGCACTCGGCTTCACCGCATCCTCGGCCTTCAACACCATCGTCACGGCGACCATCCGCGAATTTCGAGGTCATTGGCCGGAAGTGCGGCTTTCATTGACCGAGATGAACACCCAAGGGCTGATGGAACGGCTAATGCGCGGCGAGATCGATGCTGCCTTTATCCGCCCAGGCCTGGAAGACCCGCGGGATGTGCGCCTGAAGCGCTTTGCCGACGAGCCGATGCTGATCGCGCTGCCGGCGCATCATCCGTTGGCGAAGAAAGAGCGCGTGCCGGTTGCAGCGTTGGCCGGCGAGCCCTTCATCCTCTTCCCGCGCATGGTGGGGCTCAGCCTCTATGACGATATCGTCGCGGCCTGCCGCGAAGCGGGCTTCGAGCTCGTGGTGATGCAGGAGGCGCCGCAAATCCCCTCCGTCGTCAATCTCGTCGCCGCCAATCTGGGCGTTTCCATCGTTCCGGCTTCCATCGCACAGATCAAGCTCGACGGCGTGGCCTATCGACCGATCGATGGGCCGCCGGTCGTGGCGCGGCTTGGCCTTGCGAGCCTCAAAGCGCAGCGATCGCCCGTTGTTGCCAATCTCATGAGCCTGATAGCATAGTCAGGCGCTCTGCTCCCAATTCTCTGTGCATCGGACAGAAAAACAGACACGTTCTCACACATAGCTGGTCGATGGCAGCGCCTCGATCACGCGCCGACAAAGGTGGGCATCTTCATCGACTTCTCGTCGATATCTTCGCCTGATACGGCTGCCGATTGCCTATTGTGTGCCAAAGGCTTAGGTTCATGAGCATAAAAACAGGCGACGGGTTCGGGCCATGGTTCTCGCGGGAAAACGCATCCTTCTCATCATTTCCGGCGGCATCGCGGCCTATAAGAGCCTCGACCTCATTCGGCGGCTACGCGAGCGCGGCGCGTCCGTCCGCCCGATCATGACATCGGGGGCACAGCAATTCATCACGCCGCTTGCCGTCGGCGCGCTGGCGGCGGATCATGTCTTCACCGACCTGTTTTCCCGACAAGACGAGCAGGATGTCGGCCATATCAGGCTGGCGCGTGACTGTGACCTGGTGCTGATTGCGCCGGCGACCGCCGATCTCCTGGCCAAGATGGCCAATGGCCTTGCCGATGACCTTGCGTCGACCGTGCTGCTCGCGACCGACCGGCCCGTGCTCGCAGCACCTGCCATGAATCCGAGGATGTGGGCGCATCCGGCAACGAAGCGCAATATCGAGATATTGAGGGGCGACGGCATCCGCTTCGTCGGGCCTATGGCCGGCGAAATGGCCGAGAGCAAGGAGGCCGGCACCGGTCGCATGGCCGAGCCGCTGGAGATCGTCGCTGCCGCCGAGATGCGGCTGGATGACAGGGCAAGACCACTCGCCGGCAGGAAGGCCGTCGTCACGTCGGGTCCGACGCATGAGCCGATCGACCCGGTGCGCTATATCGCCAACCGCTCTTCCGGCAGGCAAGGCCATGCCATCGCCGCAGCACTTGCGGCTCTCGGCGCCGATGTCACGCTCGTTTCCGGGCCTGTTTCGATCCCCGATCCGATGGGCATGCATGTCGTCCATGTCGAGCGGGCGGAAGAGATGCGCGATGCCGTGCTTTCGGCACTTCCGGCCGACATCGCCGTGATGGTTGCGGCTGTCGCCGACTGGCGCGTCGCCTCGGCCGCCGATCAGAAGATCAAGAAACATCCGGGCGAATCCATTCCGACGTTGGCGCTCACCGAAAATCCCGACATCCTGAAAACCGTCGGCCATCACACGCAGCGACCGAAAGTCGTCATCGGCTTTGCCGCCGAAACGCAGGACGTAGAGGTGAATGCCAGGGCGAAACTGGAGCGCAAGGGTGCCGACATGATCGTCGCCAACGATGTCTCGCCGTCAACCGGCATCATGGGCGGCACGCGGAACAGCGTGAAACTCGTCCGCCATAGCGGCGTGGAGCAATGGCCCGATCTCGACAAGGAAGAAGTGGCGGTGCGTCTGGCGGCTTTGATTGCCGAACAGTTCAAGCTGGGATCGTGAGAGGCGCTTCCGGTCCGACGGATGCGCGCTTTTCCGGCTGGAAGGGCGTGATGTGGACGCCCATATCGTCTATCAATACGGCGCTGCCATCCGGAACTTCCGTCCAGGCATCGATATCGTCGTTCAACGGCTCAGATACGAGGCAATAGCCGCTGCCGACAGGCGAGGCATAGAGCGTCGGCGCCTTACGGTCGGTGGCATAGCGCACCGCATACAGCGACTTGCCATCGGAAAAAGCGGCCGTGAAGCGCACAAGCGCGGAACCGGTCAGATGAACCGACAGGCCCTCGGCAAAACCGATGGTTTCCGAGATCGCGGCAAACGGATTGGATGCAAGACCGAATTGCAAGGCCAGCAGGAACAGAAGCTCGGAATCGGTCGTGCCGCCGCGGGCGTGAAAAAGCTGATCATCGAGCATGGATTCCATCGGCCGGCGCAACCGGTCGAAATTGGAAATCTGCCCGTTGTGCTGGAAGGACCAGTTCTCATGCACGAAAGGATGGCAATTGTCGCGACGCGTGCCGCCGCCGGTCGCCGCGCGGACATGGGCGAGAAAGAGCGGCGAACGGATCTGGCGTGCCAAGCTCTTGAGATTGCAATCGGACCAGGCAGGCAAGATATCGCGATAGCGGCCCGGTTCCGGCCGGTCGCCATACCAGGCAATGCCGAATCCATCGCCGTTGGTCGCCGTCTTGGCGCGCGTGGCGCAGTGCGATTGCTCGATCAGGGAGTGGGCAGGCGAAGACACCAGCTCTTCCAGATAGAGGGGGTCTCCACGATAGGCTGCCCAGCGACACATGCGTCTTTCGCTCCAATTCCCGCTCGCTTCCTGTCCCGCGGGAGAATGTCAAAATCAAGGACGATTGTTCGTACCGAATAGGTAATAAACTCTTAATTTACCAACGATTGAGAGGCGAAGGTGACAGATATTTGACACTTCGTCCGATCACATTTTGGCTGAGCAGCATTATTCTTCTGTGAACATACCTGCGGCTCTGTAGCCTCTCGCTGCAGCTTGATGAAGATGTCAGCTTGGCCTATATTGAGGGAGTGAGGGGCGGGTTGCAGCCCACCCCTCGTTTGCTTTAGCTGAAGAAATTGACCCGGACTTGCACTTGCCAGCTAGTCCGGGTTTTTCTTACCCAAAGCGTGATGCTAAGTGGAAACCACATAGCTCACCTCCTTGTTGACGGCGAGGCCGATCGCCACGGTCGAGGTTGCCCATCTTCCCCGATCCTGTCCGCTGGCACAGACAGGCGCTGCTTTCGCTGCCAACTGCCGCGATGAATATCACGCAAAAGTTGAACGAACCCCTGCGTTTCAATGCGACATGAAGAGTGAAGCATCTCTCATGTACGCCCCTTGAAATCGATGAGATTTGAGTTACGTTAGGCATATCGTCAACGTAACGAAAGGAAGGTGATCCAATGTCTAGTGAGATTTCGGTCCGCGTATCAGGCATGGAAATGGTTGTGAGCGTTGCGAGGCAGCCCTCGCTCTGATCAAGCCTTCCGGAAGCGTTTTGCGCTTCAGGCCAGTTACGGGCCAAAACTCATGGAAGGGTCGCTTCGTGCGACCCTTTTTTGCATCTATCGATTGCCGATACTGCAGCACTTTCGGGCCGCCATTCCCGGAATAAACGTCCGTTGTGGTCGTTTTTCCCTTGCCGAACGAAAAGCGCGCCATAGCTAAGCCTCCATGACTTACGAGGAACAGCCCGAACAGGGTGAAGCCGAACCAACGCCGCCGAATGAGCCGGCGCTCACCGCACTCTCATTGTATCCTCACGAATGGGCGCTGTTCCTCGACATAGACGGAACGCTGCTCGATCTCGCCGAAACCCCGGAGGCGATCGCAGTCCCCCCGTCCCTGCCCATTGTGCTTGAGACGCTGTCCCGCCGACTCGGCGGCGCGCTGGCGCTGGTGACCGGTCGCGCGGTTGCCTTTGTGGATCCTCTGTTTGCCCCCTTCCACTTCTCTGTCGCCGGCCTGCACGGCGCTGAACGGCGCGATACGGCGGGACGCCTCCGGCGCGCGCTGATTCCGCCCGCCTTTCAGGAGATGAAGCTTAGGATCGCACGGGAGGTCCAGGTCTGGCCCGGCGTGCTCGTCGAAGACAAAGGAGCCGCTGTCGCCGTTCACTACCGGTTGGCACCCGAGCGCGAAGCCGACGTCGCCGAAACGATGCAGCGCTATCTGCAGGAAGCTGGCCCAGACTGGATCCTGCAGCACGGCAAGCTTGTGATCGAAATCTGTCCGGCGCACGCGAGCAAAGGGCATGCCATCGAAGCCTTTCTCAATGAGCCACCCTTCAACGGGCGGCGGCCTCTCGCGATCGGTGACGACGTCACCGACGAGACCATGTTCGCCGTCGCGAACCGCCTCGGCGGTCAATCCGTACGCATCGGCCCACCCAAGGGCAAGACGCTCGCCCGTGCATCCATTCCCTCGCCCGGGCGTTTACGAGAGATACTCGCGGCGCTTGCCAAATAATCTTTTTGGTCATTTCGGCTACCGCCGCGGCCCTCTTGAAAGGAGCATTCCGTGAGTCGTCTCATCATTGTTTCCAACCGCGTTTCCGTCCCCGACAACAAAGGTGCGGCAGCGGCGGGCGGGCTTGCCGTGGCGCTGCAGGCTGCCCTTGCCGAGCGCGGCGGTGTCTGGATGGGCTGGTCCGGCAAATCGAGTGGCGATATCGAACCTGAACCGCTCGTGCTGACCCAAGACGGCAATATCACGTATGCACTGACGGATCTTACCCAGACCGATGTCGAGGAATATTACCAAGGCTTCGCAAACCGTGTGCTCTGGCCGATCTGCCATTACCGGCTGGACCTGGCTGAATATGGCCGCAAGGAAATGGCGAGCTATTTCCGCGTCAACCGTTTCTTCGCTCACCGGCTGGCGCCGCTGATCGAGCCCAACGACACCATCTGGGTGCATGATTATCATCTCATTCCCTTGGCCGCGGAGCTGAGGGAAATGGGGTTCAAGAACCGCATCGGTTTTTTCCTGCACATTCCCTGGCCGCCGGCCGACGTGCTCTTTACCATGCCCGTGCACGAAGAAATCATGCGAGGCCTCTCCTCCTATGATCTTCTCGGTTTCCAGACCAAATACGATCTCGAAAATTTCGCCGGCTGCCTGAAGCGCGAAGGCATGGGGGTTGAAAACAGTCCCGGCCATTTCAGCTCTCACGGCCACAATTTTCGTGGCGGCGCCTACTCGATCGGCATCGAGACTGCGGCCTTCGCCGCCTTTGCCCGCAAGGCCGCAGCCCACAACATGGTGCGCAAGGCGCGGCAAAGCATCGAAGGCCGCGACCTGATCATCGGCGTCGACCGGCTCGATTACTCCAAAGGGATCACGCAACGCATCGACGCATTCGAACGCTTCATCACCAACAATCCGGCCCATCAGCGCCGTGTCACCTACCTGCAGATCACCCCGAAATCGCGTTCAGAGGTGCCTGAATACGAGGCGATGCAGCATGCGGTCGCCGAGCAGGCCGGCCGGGTCAACGGTGCGATCGGCACCGTCGATTGGGTGCCGATCCGCTATATCAACCGCTCGATCAGCCGTCCGATCCTCGCCGGCCTCTACCGGCTGGCGAAAGTCGGCCTGGTGACGCCGCTGCGCGACGGCATGAACCTCGTCGCCAAGGAATACGTGGCGGCGCAGGATCCGGACGATCCCGGCGTGCTGGTGCTCTCACGTTTCGCCGGTGCGGCGCGCGAATTGAAAGGTGCGTTGCTGGTCAATCCCTATGATGTTGACGGCACGGCAAATGCCTTGGCGCGCAGCATCAATATGCCGCTGGAAGAACGGCGCGAGCGCTGGCGCGGCATGATGGACCACCTGCTGGAAAACGACGTTTCGCGCTGGTGCGATACCTTCCTGACGGATCTGAGAGCGGAGTGACGGGCACCGGCTACATCACCGCCGCTTCCCTGACCAGCCATTCCGTCAGCCGCTCGGCATGAATACTCTGCGACTTCGGCGGCAGAAGCCAATAGCCGCGGTTCGGTCCGTCCAGCACCGGCCCTGCGGTCACTAGCATGCGCCCGGCCAATAGCGAATCCACCAATCCCATCCAGCCGAGCGCCAATCCCTGCTCGCCGATCGCCGCCTGAACGACCAGCGAATACGTATTGAACCGCAGATCGCCATGGCCGGCATAGCTATCGCGGCTGATGCCAAGTGCAGCGAAATAGCTCTTCCAATCGAACCAGGGCGACGGTGTTTCCGTGTCCAGATGCACGAGCGTCGCTTGTGCCAGGCGGCTTGGATCACTGAAGGGACCGTATTTTTCGGCGAAGCCCTGCGAACAGATCGGCGCGACCTTCTCAGGCAACAACAAGGCCGCTTCCGGCCCAAATTCCTCCCGTGCGCCAAAGACGACGGCGACGTCACCGTTTTCCGAATGGCTACGCTCCTGCCGCTGCGTAGCGACGATCTGGATATCCAGCTCCGGATGAAGCAGGCGAAATCGATGCATGCGGGGGATCAGCCAGAGCGCCGAAAAGGCATAGTCGGTCTTAAGCCGCACTGCCGGCCGCTCAGCCTCGGCGCGAAAGCTGCGCACCAGTGAATCGACGCCGCCGACCGCCTTCTCCGCGATCTCGAACAGGCGGCGGCCCTCGGGGGACAGCGCGACACCGCGATGCTGGCGATCGAAGAGCGTAACGCCTATCTGCTCCTCGATCCGCCGGATCTGATAGCTGACCGCCGGCTGGGTCAATCCGAGGTTTGCTGCGGCTGACGAGAGGCTGCCTGAGCGCGCCACTTCGACAAAAATTCGCAGCCATCCGAGATCAACCGGCCGCTCAGCCATAGAATTTCCTTTTGTCATCCATTGAAAAAAGCCTGCTTCACAGGCCGAATGCTACTGGTGTTCAATAAAATCAGCAAATAATAAAAGGGAACTGTCATCATGCGAATTTCTGCCATGGGCCGGCTTGCCGTCGGCGCCTTGCTGTCCGCCTTGTCCTTCACTGGCGTCGCCAGGGCCGATAGCGATTCCTGCCGCACTATCCATCTTTCCGATCCGGGCTGGACCGACATCACCTCGACCAATGGGATAACGGGTGTGCTGCTCGGCGCACTCGGCTACGAGCCTGATATCAAGACGCTCTCCGTGCCGATCGGCTATCAGTCGATGAAGACCGGCGAGATCGATGTCTTCCTCGGCAATTGGATGCCGGCACAGAAAGCCTTCGTCGACGATCTCAACAAGGCGAAAGCCATCGAAGTGCTGAACCGCAATCTTCAGGGTGCGAAATTCACCCTTGCCGTTCCGAGCTATGTCGCCGACAAGGGCATCAAGGATTTCGCCGACCTGCAGAAACATGCCGACGATTTCGACCACAAGATCTACGGCATCGAACCCGGCGCGCCGTCCAATGCCAATATCCAGAAGATGATCGACGCCAACGACTTCGGGCTGAAGGGCTGGGAACTGGTGGAATCGAGCGAGCAGGCAATGCTGTCGCAGGTCGAGCGTGCCGGCAAGGACAAGCACGCGATCGTCTTCCTCGCCTGGGCGCCGCATCCGATGAATGAGCGTTTCAAGATTGCCTATCTCTCCGGCGGCGACGCCTATTTCGGCCCAGACTACGGCGGCGCACAAGTCTACACGCTGGCGCGTACTGGCTGGTCGGCCACCTGCCCGAACGCCGCGAAATTGTTCCACAATCTGACTTTCGACATCGGCATGGAAAATTCGCTGATGGGTTCGATTCTCGGCGGCCAGGATGCCAAGACTGCGGCGACGGCTTGGCTCAAGGCGCATCCGGAGAGCTTGACGCCTTGGCTTGCAGGCGTGACAACAATCGACGGCAAGCCCGGCCTCGATGCCGTCAAGGCTGCGGTCGGTCTTTAATCCATCCAGGACATCCAATATGGCGCGCCCGAATATCCTTATCGTGATGGTCGATCAGTTGAACGGAATATTGTTTCCTGACGGCCCGGCCGATTTTCTCCACGCACCCGTGCTGAAAGCGCTGGCGAAACGCTCCGTGCGCTTCGCCAACAGCTACACGGCAAGCCCGCTCTGCGCGCCGGCGCGGGCTTCCTTCATGTCCGGCCAATTGCCGAGCCGCACTCGCGTCTATGACAATGCTGCCGAATTTGCCTCTGATATTCCGACCTTCGCACATCATCTGCGGGCGGCGGGCTATCAGACGGCGCTCTCCGGCAAGATGCATTTCGTCGGGCCGGACCAGATGCACGGCTTCGAGGAGCGACTGACCACCGATATCTACCCCGCCGATTTCGGCTGGACGCCGGACTATACGAAACCGGGCGAACGCATCGACTGGTGGTATCACAATCTCGGCTCCGTGACCGGAGCCGGCGTCGCCGAGATCACCAACCAGATGGAATATGATGACGAGGTCGCCTATCATGCGGCCCGCAAACTGCTCGACCTGTCGCGCCGACACGACGAACGGCCGTGGTGCCTGACCGTCAGCTTCACTCATCCGCACGATCCCTATGTTGCCCGCCGCCGCTTCTGGGATCTCTACGAGGACTGTCCGGCGCTCGATCCCGATGTCGCGGAAATTCCCTTCGACAAGCAGGACCCGCATTCGCAGCGGCTGATGAAGGCGAGCGATCATACTGCCTTCGACATCACGCCCGAACAGATACGCCGAGCCCGGCGCGGCTATTTCGCCAATATTTCCTATGTCGATCAAAAGATCGGCGAAATCCTCGACGCGCTGGAGCGCGGCCGCATGGCCGACAACACAATCGTGCTCTTCGTTTCCGACCATGGCGATATGCTCGGCGACCGCGGCCTGTGGTTCAAGATGAATTTCTTCGAAGGCTCGGCCCGCGTGCCGCTGATGATCGCAGCGCCCGGCTGGAATGCCCGACGCATCGATCAGCCGGTGTCGACGCTCGATGTAACGCCGACGCTTGCCGGTCTTGCCGGGATCGATATCGCCTCGCTGCGGCAATGGACGGATGGAGAGGACCTTGCTCCTCTCGTTCAAGGCACGGGAAGCCGTGGCCCGGTGCCGATGGAATATGCGGCTGAAGGATCGGAGGCGCCGCTCGTCGGCCTGCGCGACGGCCGCTATAAGCTGACGCTCTGCGACAAGGACCCGCCCCTGCTTTTCGATCTCGACGCCGACCCCAAAGAACTCACCAATCTTGCGGACGATCCCGCGCATGCCGAAATCCTGGCGCGATTGACCGCGCAAGCCAGACAGCGATGGAATCTCGCCACCTACGACGCCGCCGTACGCGAAAGCCAGGCGCGGCGATGGGTGGTCTATGCGGCGCTGCGCAACGGCGCCTATTATCCATGGGATTACCAGCCGCTGCAGAAGGCATCCGAGCGCTATATGCGCAACCATATGGACTTGAACGTGCTGGAAGAGAACCAGCGTTTTCCGCGTGGAGAGTGACGTTCCGCGGCCAAGGCCTCGCACGCTATCGTCGCAGCCGACTGAGTTTCACGCCTTCTGACAATAATGCGCCGTCTCGCCGTCGCCGGTCTGGAAATCGCCGGGCTGCGGCGGCGCGATCGGTTTGAACAGGGTGCGGTCCGGCTTCAGGTCGAGAAGCGGCGTGCCATCCAGGCAATCAAGGCCGCGCACGAGCAAGACGGCGCCTTCGACCGCCTCCAGCTTGACGATGGAGGTGCCGATCGGGTTCGGCCGCATCGGCGAGCGCAGCGAAAATGTGCCGTGCACCTTGCCGCTGGCCGGGCTTTGCAGCACAAGATCACGGCGCGAGCGGTCCAGCCAATATAGGATTTCCAGCCGCTCGAAGTTCTCCACGCCCTTCAGCGCCGGCACCCAGGGCTCGAAAATCTCGATCCGGCAGATCGGACCGTCATGCCGTCCCTGGCGCGGCGTCTCCATGCGGGAGGTCCAGGGCGTCGAAATGCGGCCGATGAAGACAAGACCGGCATCCGTCGCCGCCGGCGGCGCGATGGCGACCTCGTTTTCGCGGATTTCGTTTTCGCGGACCATGATTTCCCTCCGATACACCGGCACCGTCATCTAACGGAACAATAGTTCGGCGGCCGCACTATGGCATGGCGTTATATCTCAAGGAATATCCCGATGGCGAAATGCACTCTGTTTGGTGCAACAGGTGGCGCATTGACGCCATGGAAATTTCTGTCTAGCTGTAGCCTCATGACAATCGCAACGGTTCTCGTCGTCGTGATAGAGCGCATGGGCAGGATGGCGTAGCCATCCGGCGAAAGCACCCATGCGCGGAAAGCAGGCTCCTGACGGGGCCTTTTTTATGCCCGGAAATTGGGCCGCGCCTCGTCAGACTTTCGCTATTTCCCACCGACAAGACGGACGAGACCATGACGAGCGACAGTCCCATTCAGGCTTCCAGCACGCAGATGACTGCGATCGCTGCCCCGCCCCGCCTAACGATCCTGATCCTGCTTTCGGCTCTCGCGGTGCTGCCAGTGAACATGATCCTGCCGTCGCTGCCGCATATTGCGACAACGTTCCATGCCGATTTCGCACTCGTGAACCTTTCGGTTGCCGGTTATTCGATTATGACGGCGCTCTTGGAAGTCATCGGAGGCGCGATATCGGATCGATTTGGACGAAGGCCTGTCGTATTGACGGCTCTCGCCGTCTTCATCGTCGCATCCATCGGCTGCGTTCTGGCTCCCAACATCGGCGTTTTCCTGCTGTTTCGCGCAATGCAGGCCTGTATCGCGCCCTGCTATTCCGTCGCACTGGTTGTCATCAAGGAAACGTCGGGTGAACGCGAAGCCGCCAGCAAATTTGGGTATCTGGCCATGGGATGGGCGCTAGCACCGATGGTCGGCCCTCTGTTCGGCGGATCGCTGGACGAGCTGTTCGGATGGCAGGCATGCTTCATTGTCCTGGCGATCCTTGGCGCGGGTGCCTTCGTTTTGTCCATTCGCGAGCTGAAGGGAACGACGGCGCCTTCGTCAAGAACAAACGGGACCCATCTGGCCTCTTACGGGCTGCTGCTCGGTTCGGTACGGTTTTGGGCTTATACCCTCTGCATGGCCTGCTCGATGGGGGTCCTTTACGCATTCCTGGGTGGGGCGCCATTGGTTGTCGGCGACTCGTTTCGTGGATCGAGCGCGAAGCTCGGCTTTTACATGGGGCTGGTCCCTGCCGGCTTCATTCTGGGCAGCTATCTTGCCGGTCGTTACGCCTCAAGGATCCCGCTCACCACCATTCTCGTTCTTGCGCGTCTCTTGACCTGTCTCGGCCTGTCCGTTGGTCTGATCCTGTCGATGCTGGGCATTACCCATAGTCTCGCACTCTTCGGACCCTGCATGTTCATCGGCTTGGGCAACGGATTGACCATGCCTGCTGCCAATAGCGGCGCACTGTCCGTCCGGCCCGATCTTGTCGGCACCGCCGCGGGACTGGCCGCCGCCATGAGAATCGCCGGCGGAGCGCTGATAGGGTCGATCGCCGGCCTGTTCCTTGCGCAGTCGGCGACAATCCATACCCTGTTCGCTCTGATGCTCATATCGGCATCGCTCGCCTTGCTGGCGGCACTTTATGTAGCGCTGGTCGAGCGGCGTGCGGTCAGGCGGGTTTCATGACGGCCGGCGCGGCACGATCATCGTTCTGCGATCGACGATACTGTCACGCCGCCTTGACGGCGTGATATTCCTTGATGGCGACCATCTTGATAGCCGGATAACGTTCGGCTTCGTAGCGCAGCGAAAAGCCGTCTTGGGCGAGGAAGACCGGATCGCCGTCGAGGTCGCGGGCGATGTCGCCGCGGCGCGCGGTGACGAACTTATCGAGGTCGACGGTCTGGTCGGCGGAGATCCAGCGGCAGACGGAGAAGCGCGACATTTCGAAGGAGACCGGCAGGCCATATTCGGCCATCAACCGCTCCTTCAAGACGTCGAGTTGCAGGGCGCCGACAACCCCGACGATGGCGGGAGAACCATCTTCGGGCGAGAAGAGCTGCACGACGCCCTCTTCGGCCATCTGCTGCAGCGCTTCCTTCAGCTTCTTCGCCTTCATCGCATCCTCAAGGCGGACGCGGCGCAGGATTTCCGGCGAGAAATTCGGTACGCCTTGGAAGACCAGGGATTCGCCCTCCGTCAGTGTATCGCCGATGCGTAGCGTGCCATGATTTGGAATGCCCACGACATCGCCGGCATAGGCGGTGTCGGCAAGCTGGCGCTGAGAGGCGAAGAAGAATTGCGGCGCCGTCAGGCCGAGCTGCTTTCCGGTGCGCGACAGCCGGGCCTTCATGCCGCGTTCCAGCTTGCCGGAGCAGATGCGCGCAAAGGCGATGCGGTCGCGGTGGTTCGGGTCCATGTTGGCCTGGATCTTGAAGACGAAGGCCGTCATCTTGTCGTCGGTCGCCTGCACGGTCCTGATATCGGCGACCTGATCGCGCGGCGGCGGCGCGAAGTCGCCGAGTGCGTTGATGAGATCGCGAACACCGAAATTGCGAAGAGCCGAGCCAAAGAAAACCGGCGTCATATGGCCTTCCAGGAAGGATTCCCGGTCGAAGGGACGGCAGGCTTCGATTGCGAGCTCGGTCTCGTCGATAAAGGCTTGCCGCTCATTTTCCGGCAGCCGACCGGCGACCGCCTGCGGGCCGTTGACCGGGGTCGCCTCCACCTCGGTATCGGAACCACGGACGGTATTGTCAGCCAGACGATAGGAACCGCAGAAGGTCTTCGACCGGCCGATCGGCCAGGTGACCGGAGCGGTGTCCAGGGCCAGCTTCTCTTCCACTTCATCGAGGATCTCGAAGGGATCGCGGCTTTCGCGGTCCATCTTGTTGATGAAGGTGATGATCGGGATGTCGCGCATGCGGCAGACTTCGAACAGCTTCAGCGTCCGCGGCTCGATACCTTTGGCGGCGTCGATGACCATGACGGCGGCATCGACAGCGGTCAGCGTGCGATAGGTATCGTCGGCGAAGTCTTCGTGACCGGGCGTATCGAGAATGTTGAAGACGTTGCCGTCATATTCGAAGGTCATGACCGAGGTCACGACCGAGATGCCGCGCTCACGCTCGATCTTCATCCAGTCGGAGCGCGTCTGCATGCGATCCTTCTTGGCCTTGACTTCGCCGGCAAGCTGAATCGCGCCGCCGAAGAGCAGCAGCTTTTCGGTGAGCGTCGTCTTGCCCGCATCCGGGTGGGCGATAATAGCGAATGTGCGGCGGCGGGAAACCGCCTCGGCGAGACTTTCGGCCATGCTTGTGAAATCCTGTGAATTGCGGCTGTATCTAGCGATTCAAAGGCGGGATTGCAATTGACCTTGACAGTTCCAGCACAAACTAATGCCGCATGACCATTCACACGGATACGCGCCCGACGCTGAACCTCATTCGCCTGCCCCACGGCCAGGGCCTCGATCTGCCCGCCTACGAGACGAAGGGGGCGGCCGGCATGGACCTGCGCGCGGCTGTCGACGAGGGTGCGACCCTGACGATCGCGCCCGGCAAACGAGCGCTGGTGCCGACCGGCTTCATCTTCGAGATCCCCGAGGGTTTCGAAGCCCAGATCCGCCCCCGCTCCGGCCTCGCCTTCAAGCACGGCATAACCTGCCTCAACACGCCCGGCACGGTCGACAGCGATTATCGCGGCGAAGTGAAGGTGCTGCTCATCAATCTCGGTGAAGAGCCGTTCGACATCACCCGCGGCATGCGCATCGCGCAGATGGTGATTGCGCCGGTGACGCAGGCGCGCATTGCCGAAATCACCGAAGCCGGCGAAACCACGCGTGGCGCCGGCGGCTTCGGCTCGACTGGCGTTTGAGGGTGTTTTAACGCGAAAGAGGCGGCAGTCGCCGTTTGACCGGGGTTGCCTTGACCATCGACGTATTGGTCTCGGCGCGCTCGGCAATCTTGTCCAGTATGCCGTCGAGTTCTCCCATCGAGCGCACGACGAGGCGGCCGATGAAACAGTCGTCGCCAGTGACCTTGTCGCATTCGATGAATTCCGGCGTCTCCTGGATGATGCGCTCGACCACATGCAATTGCCCAGGCAGCGGCCGGATGCGCACGATCGCCTGCAGGGGATAGCCGACCGCTTCCAGCACGATATCGACGGTGAAGGCCGCAATGACGCCCCGCTCCTCCAGCCGGCGCAGCCTCTCGGCCGCACTCGGCGACGACAGGCCGGCCACTTCGGCCAATTCCTTCAGCGAAATCCGGGCATTGCGCGCCAGGGCGTCCAGCATGCGTTGATCAATCGCGTCGAGCTCCGCAGACACATTAGGCACACTCATTCTTTTACCTCACATTATTAGGCTATTCACCCCATATTCTTTATTCAGATTATATCATCCGTCCGTTGAGAACAATATTATCAAGCTTCATAAATGGGAGCGAAAGCAATGAATGAGATAAGGCGCGGCACAGCGGAAATGACGGGGGCGATGCTGATTTCGGGAACGATCGGCTGGTTCGTGTTGATGTCCGGGCAGCCTGTCACGGGCGTCGTCTTCTGGCGATGCCTGTTTGGTGCGCTTACCCTTCTTGTTATCTGCGGCGCCATGGGTCTGCTGCGCCCCGGCATTCTCAGCCCGCGGACTTTTGCGATCGCCGTCGCGGGCGGCGTCGCCATCGTCCTCAACTGGCTGCTGCTTTTCGCCGCCTATTCGCATGCCTCAATCTCGATCGCGACGACGGTCTACAATACCCAACCGTTCATGCTGCTGGGTCTCGGCGCGCTGTTTCTCGGCGAAAAAATCACGATCACCAAGCTGTTCTGGCTGGGTCTCGCTTTTGCCGGCATGGCCGTCATTGTTGAGGGCAAGCCGGCGGAAGCAACGGCCACCGGCAGCTATGCCATCGGCATCCTGCTCTCACTCGGCGCCGCCTTCTTCTATGCGCTGGCAGCACTCGCCGCCAAATGGCTGAAGGGCACGCCGCCGCATCTGATCGCGCTGATCCAGGTTTCGACCGGCATTCTGATGCTCCTGCCTTTCGCCGATTTTTCTGCTTTGCCGCGAGACGCCGGCGGATGGTCCATTCTGGCGACGATGGGCATTGTCCACACCGGCTTGATGTATGTGCTGCTCTATGGCGCCATCCAGAAGCTGCCGACGCATCTGACCGGGGCTCTGTCCTTCATCTATCCGATCGCCGCCATCGTCGTCGATCGCTTCGCCTTCGGACATGTGCTCGGCATAGCGCAGATCATTGGTGCGGTCATCATTTTAGCAGCAGCAGCCGGTATGAACCTCGGCTGGACGATCGCCTTGCCGCGTCCTAAAAGCGGTCATCTTTCAAAGGAAGCCGCCGAATGATCACCTGCTATCTTCGTTATACGATCGATCCCTACAAGCTCGCGGAATTCGAACACTACGCAAAGCTCTGGATCCCTCTCGTCAACCGGCTCGGCGGCACGCATCACGGCTACTTCCTGCCGCATGAGGGCGCCAACAACATCGCGCTGGCGCTCTTCAGTTTCCCGAGTCTGGCCGCCTATGAGGCCTATCGGCAGGAGATGGCCGAAGACTCCGAATGCCGCGCCGCTTTTGCTTATGCGGAGGAAACGCGTTGTATCGTCAGCTATGAACGCAGCTTCATGCGGCCGGTGTTCTGATCTCAAGCCGTTCCTGGAATTGCTATCGCTGTGCCTCGAAGGCCATCCTCATCGCAAGCCCGGCAAGCACCGTGCCCATCAGCCAGCGCTGCACCAGCATGAAAGATGGGCGGCTTGAGAAGAACAGCGCGACGGAACCAGCCGTCAGTGCGAAGATGGAGTTGAGGGTCACGCTGACGGCAATGTGGGTGAAGCCGAAAATGACCGATTGGCTGAAGACGCTGCCGTTCGCGGGATCGATGAACTGCGGCAGCAGCGAAAGATAGAGGACTGCGACCTTCGGGTTCAGCAGGCTTGTCACCAGGCCCATAGCGAAGAGTTTGCGCGGCCCGTCCTTCGGTAGATCGCGGACCTGAAAGGCGGAACGGCCGCCCGGCTTCAATGCATTCCAGGCAAGCCAGGCGAGATAGGCCGCGCCGGCGAGACGCAGCGCGTCATAGGCAAAGGGCACGGCGAACAGGAAGGCCGTGATGCCGAGCGCGGCCGAAAGCATGTAGAAGACGAAACCGAGCGCCACGCCGCCGAGCGAGATCAGTCCGGCCGTAGGTCCCTGCGAGATCGATCGCGACACCAGATAGATCATGTTTGGCCCGGGCGTCACCACCATTCCGACGGCGATCAAGGCAAAGGTGATGATGCTGGCGAGATGCGGCATGGAGGTCTCCGGCGGGGGATGAATTCAGAAGGCGATTCGGGCGGTCGGGATTAGCTTGACCTCATGCGGGCCGGCATCGAATCCGTCCAGCAGCATATTGTGATGAGCGATGATCGCCTCGAATGTCAGCTTGCCCATATCGGCGGTGGTATGGCCATCCGAGAGCAATGTTACGTCGAAGCCGAGCGAAACGGCGCGTCGCGCGGTGGTATCGACGCAGAATTGCGTCATGCAGCCGCCGATCACGAGATGGGTGATCCCCTTGGCGCGGAGGCGCGCCTCAAGATCGGTCTCGAAGAAGGAATCGCAGCTTGTCTTATGTACCACGACATCGCCGGCTTCCGGCGCGATTTCGCGGCGCAACTGCCAGCCCTCGCCGCGCTTTGCCAGACGATGCGTTCCCTGGCCATCATGCTGCACGATGAAGGAAGGAATGCCGGCGGCGCGAGCTTTATGTTTCAGTTCAGCAAGCCTCGCCACGACACCTTCAAGGGCAGCGTCGATCGCCGGCTGGCGCTCCGGCGTGCCGAGGCCAGCCAAAATGGCGTTCTGAAGGTCGATCAGGAGCAATGCGGACGACATGGGAGCCTTGTGCAACACAGTTTCGACGGGGCCGTTAACCCTTGGTAGTATGTTCGCACCGTTTGCGCAATCGCTTGAAAACGCAAGATCAGTGGGATAGAGCAATCACCTGTTGCTGGAGGAATGCACCATGACGTTTGCAGCCCTGCTCGCCTACAGCGGCGCGCTTTTCATCGCGGCCGCGATTCCCGGTCCGGGCGTCACTGCGATCGTTGCCCGCGCGCTTGGTTCCGGCTTTCGCGAGACTTTCTTCATGGGCCTCGGCCTCGTGCTCGGCGACACGATCTACCTGACGGCGGTCATTCTCGGACTCGCTTTCGTGGCGCAGACCTTCACGGAGATCTTCATCGTCATCAAGATCGCCGGTGCGCTTTATCTCGCCTACATTGCCTGGAAGCTTTGGACTTCTGGATTGCTCTCTACCGATGTCGCGGCGAAAAAATCAACCAGCGCAGGCATGTCCTTCCTTTCCGGACTGCTGGTGACCCTCGGCAATCCGAAGACGATGCTTTTTTACGTGGCACTCGTACCGACGCTGATCGATATCGGCAGCATTGGGCTTCGCGAATATGCCATTCTGCTTGCGGCGACTTTCGTCGTTCTTCTGGTGGTGCTCATCCCCTATATGCTGCTCGCTTCTCGTGCCCGCACTTTCCTTAAGAGACCGAAAGCGCTGCAGATTTTGAACCGGGTCGCCGCCAGTATTCTGGCCGGTACGGCAGCATTCATCGCCGCTCGGGCGGCCTGAAAAAACCTTTCTCGACAAAACGCTGTGGGAGATTCTTTTCCCGCAGCACAGGGTCGGCAGAGTGATCCCATTCTGGTTTCCGGCAGCGTTTGATCCTATTGTGTCTCCGCGATTTCAATAGAGGGGGAGCTACCCATGTCCGACACCCGTAAACCAGGCCGCGGCCGCGTGTATGATTCTATCACCGATACCATTGGTGACACGCCCATCGTGCGTCTCGACAAGCTGGCCAAGGAGAAGGGCGTCAAGGCCAACCTGCTGGCGAAGCTCGAGTTCTTCAACCCGATCGCTTCCGTCAAGGACCGTATCGGCGTCGCCATGATCGAGAGCCTGGAAGCGCAGGGCAAGATCACACCCGGCAGGAGCGTGCTGATCGAACCGACCTCCGGCAATACCGGCATCGCGCTCGCTTTTGCCGCCGCCGCCAAGGGCTACCGGCTGATCCTCACAATGCCGGAAACGATGTCGATGGAGCGCCGCAAGATGCTGCTGCTGCTCGGCGCCGAGCTGGTGCTGACCGAAGGTCCGAAGGGTATGAAGGGCGCGATCGCCAAGGCGGAGGAACTGGCCTCGACGCTGCCGGAGGCCATCATCCCCCAGCAATTTGAAAACCCGGCCAATCCGGAAATCCATCGCAAAACGACGGCAGAGGAAATCTGGAACGATACGGACGGCAAGGTCGATATCCTCGTGTCGGGCATTGGTACCGGCGGCACGATCACCGGTGTCGGCCAAGTGCTGAAAGCCCGCAATTCGAATATCAAGGTCGTCGCCGTCGAGCCAGCAGACTCGGCGATTCTCTCCGGCGGCAATCCCGGCCCTCACAAGATCCAAGGTCTCGGCGCCGGCTTCGCTCCGAAGATTCTCGACACCCACATCTATGACGAGATCGTCACGGTCACCAATGACGAGGCTTTCCAGCAGGCACGTCTCGTCGCCAAGCTCGAAGGCGTGCCGGTCGGCATCTCCTCCGGTGCAGCACTGGCGGCTGCGATCAAGATCGGTCAACGGCCGGAAAACGAAGGCAAGAATATCGTCATCATCATCCCCTCCTTTGCCGAGCGCTATCTCTCGACGGCGCTGTTCGAAGGTCTCGGCGGCTGAGACAGACTACTTCAATCGTCAAACATTCAGAGGGCGCTGCGGCGCCCTTTGTCATCTGAGCCGCTTGCGCTCACACTACCGCGGTCAGCCGTTCGCCGGCAATGCGGTAGGAAATGGCTTCTGCGAGATGGATACGCCCGACCATTTGCTTGTCGTCCAGATCGGCGAGCGTGCGGGCCACTTTCAGCACGCGATGATAGCCGCGGGCAGAAAATTTCATCTTTTCCGCTGCGTCGCGCAGCAATTGCAGGCCGGCAGTATCCGGCTCGGCGATAGCCTCGATCATCGATGTCGAGCAACGGGCGTTGGTGGAGATGCCCTTCACGCCGGCTGCCTCGAAACGCTCGCGCTGTCTTTCGCGGGCACGGGCGACGCGGAGCGCGACATCGGCGCTCTTTTCGGCCGTCGTCGGGCGGATGAGATCGGCTGCGGAGACGGCGGGCACGTCAAGGCGGATATCGATACGATCCAACAGCGGTCCGGATATGCGGCCCTGATAATCAGCTACGCAACGCGGGCCGCGGGCGCAAGTGTGACCCGGCTCGCCGGCCATGCCGCAACGGCAAGGATTCATCGCTGCGACAAGCTGAATGCTGGCGGGATAGGAAACGCGATGATTGGCCCGGGCGATGACGCATTCGCCCGACTCCAGCGGTTGGCGTAACGCATCCAGCGCCTGCGGCGAAAACTCGGGCAATTCATCGAGAAACAGAACGCCATGATGCGCCAGCGATACCTCGCCGGGGCGGGCACGCAAACCGCCGCCGACCAGCGCCGCCATGGTGGCTGAATGATGCGGCGTGCGATAGGGCCGGCGATTGGAAAGCTTTCCGCCCGAGAGCTGGCCGGCGACGGAATGGATCATCGACACTTCCAGCAGCTCCGCCGTCGACAATGGCGGCAGAATGGATGGCAGGCGCGACGCCAGCATCGACTTGCCGGAACCGGGCGGACCGACCAAGAGCAGATTATGGTTGCCAGCCGCCGCCACCTCCAGCGCCCGCTTGGCGCTCTCCTGCCCCTTGATATCGGCAAGATCGGGGAAGTTGGCGGCATTGGCGCGGATCGCCGGTTCGGGGCGCGACAGGACCTGGGTGCCGCGGAAATGATTGGCGAGCGCAATCAGGCTGCGCGGTGCGAGAATATCGATGTCCGGGCCGGCCCATGCGGCCTCCGGACCGCTTTCGGCCGGGCAGATCAGCCCCTTGCCGATTGCGTTGGCGGCGATCGCAGCCGGCAGAGCGCCGGCGACAGGCGCGATCGTGCCATCGAGATTGAGCTCGCCGATGACGGTATAGGCCGATAGCGCATCCGCCGGAATGGCGCCCAGCGCCGCCATCAATCCGAGCGCGATCGCAAGATCGAAATGGCTGCCTTCCTTGGGCAGGTCCGCCGGCGCGAGATTGACGGTGACCTTCTTCGGCGGCAGCGACAGGCCGGAGGCGTGAAGGGCTGCCTGCACCCTTTCGCGGCTTTCGGCCACCGCCTTATCCGGCAGCCCGACAATATGCATCATCACTTTGCCCGGTGAGATCATCACCTGCACTTCGACGGGAACGCCCTCGATACCCTGAAACGCAACCGTGCTGACGCGCGCTACCATCCCGCCCTCTTTTAACCCGTTTACCGTTATCAATTTTTCATAACAGACTATGGGTTGCATAGTGGCAGAAATTATGGAATGAAACAAGAACAATAAAGGAACGAAGGGACGATTTCTACAATCGGTAGCAAATATGAGACTTGTAGTATCGCTTTCCCTTCTGCTGGGTGCGGTTCTGGCCGGCTGCCAGTCTATCGATGGCGGGGATAATCTGGAAAAAGGCGTTCCTTATCCATTGAGCGTCAAGGAAATTGCTACGGTGGAAAAGGGTTTGCGCGAGCAGCTTCCCTATCAGGGCGTGCTGATCTTCGGGCCGATGGCGGCTTCCAAGGATAGCAAAGGCTACGTCAGCGTCTGCGGCACCATTAGCGCCATGGGCGGCTATGGCGGCGTTATGTACAAGCGCCCCTATGTCGGGATGATGGTCGACGTGAAGCCGCTTTTCGGCTTCGTGCCAACCGTCATCTCGGATGACAGTTCCATCGGGCAGTCAGCAGTGATCCTGACCTGCAGCCGGATGGGCATTGCGATATAGCTTACCTGCGGCAAGGCGAGAGGTGGCGCCGTGATCCTACAGGACAGGCGCTCCTCAAGCGCGCTTCGCCTCGATCGCATCCCACAACAGGCTGGCAATGTCGGCACCGCCGAAGCGTCTGACTTCGCGCAGGCCCGTGGGCGAGGTGACGTTGATCTCGGTCATGTAGTCGCCGATGACGTCAATGCCAACGAGCAGGAAGCCGCGCGCCTTCAGCGCCGGGCCGATGCGCTTGCAGATTTCCTGTTCGCGCGGCGTCAGCTCCGTCGCCTCGGCACGGCCGCCGACATGCATGTTGGAGCGGGCATCATGCTCGGCCGGCACGCGGTTGATCGCGCCGACAGCCTCACCGTCGACGAGGATGATGCGCTTGTCGCCCTTGCGCACGTCAGGCAGGTATTGCTGCGCGATGAAAGGCTCGCGGAACATCTGGCCGAACATTTCGAGCAGCGAAGACAGGTTACGGTCGTCGCGCGTCGAATGGAACACGCCCGCGCCGCCGTTGCCATAGAGCGGTTTCAGGATGATATCGCCCATCTCGTCGCGGAAGCGGCGGATTTCGGCTGGATCGCGGGTGATCAGCGTCCTCGGCATCAGGTCGGCGAATTCGGTGACGAAGATCTTTTCCGGCGAATTGCGGACCCAGGCCGGATCATTGACGACGAGTGTCTTCGGATGAATGCGCTCGAGCAGATGCGTCGAGGTGATATAGGCCATGTCGAAGGGCGGATCCTGGCGCAGCAGCACCACATCCATGGTCGAAAGATCGACGCGCTCCGGCTCACCAAGCTCGAAGTGATCGCCCTTGACGTCGCGCACGATCATCGGCTCGACCGTAGCATAGATCTTGCCGTCGAGCATGCTGAGACGCTCGGGCGTGTAGTGGAAGAGCTTATAGCCGCGGTTCTGGGCCTCCAGGCTCATGGCGAAGGTGGAATCGCCTGCGATGTTGATGCTCTTGACGTGGTCCATCTGGACCGCAACATTCTTGATACCAGCCATAGTCAGCCCTCGCTCGAATTTGCGGACAGATGTAGGTCGGCCCGCATCCAAACGCAACGGCTATTCAAGGGCTTCCGTCAGGGCCGGCCGCGTCAGGCGGCAAGGCCCTGTGCACCGCCCTGCCGGACGAAGTTGCGCAGGCGATAGGCCATGGTCAAAGGCTTCGGGAACGGCTTGCGGCAGAAGGCGACCTTGCGCAGATAGCGGTCGATGCGCCATGTGGCCCAGGTTCCGCCGGCGAAATAGGCGACATCGCCGGCGCTGAGCGTGCGTTCAACGCCATCCTCCGTCGTGATATGTACCTCACCTTCGAGGATCATCACCGTTTCGTCCCAGCCGAAATACCAGCGAAACTCGCCCGCGGTGCAATCCCATAGCGCGGTCATCGCAGCATCGTCGTGCCCGCGCGAATGCTCCGCAATGCGGGCAACCGGATCGCCCGCCAAAATCCAGGACGGTTCGATCGGCGAAGGCTTCATTTCCATTTCGCTGCTGGCGCCGGCCACGAAGCTTTTCGACTGCGGCAGCGCGGCGACGACCGGGACGGCACGCGCGGTAAAAGCCGCCATGCTCGCCAACATCAATTTCAAGACCATGCAATCCCCCAATTCCATGCGCGTCTCAGCCTCCATCGCACGGAAGAGGTAACGACGCGGTTCATGAAATCCGGCGCATTTTAACGATTGCAGCGATCAGGTAGAAAAACCTTCGATTGTGCAAACGATCATGTCGTGATCGGAAAGCGGCTTGCCCTCTTCATTGAGGGAGGAAACGAGATGGCTTTCGCTGATCTTCAAACCGCGGCTCAGGAACCAGTCGAGCTTCATGGTGCGATCGGGAAAGCGCGTGATCAGGCTCGGGCGCGTGCTGGTCTGATCCAGTGGGCCGCCATGGCATTCGAAGCCGCGGCCTTCGGCCATGGCGAACAGGGTATCGGTCGAGAAATCCCCGCCTGTGTGATTGCCGGTATTGAGATCGCCGCCGATCAGGATGGGGAAACCCGGTGCAAAACCTTCAACAGCGTCGATCAGCGCCGCCATCTGCCGCTCGCGATAGGCAGCAGTTGCGACACTTTCGAGATGGACCGAAACGGCGACGAAGGGACCAGCCTCGGTTTCGACGATGGCGCCGACAGCGCAGCGATCGCCGATGCGGGGCTGTTCGTTGCTGTCGTTGAACCACTTGGCCTCGCCCGGCAGCCGGAAGAGAAAGGCATCCTTCAAGGCGACGGACGCCATCAGGGCGTTGCCGTGAAAGCCCTTTTCGTTGAAATCGTCCTTGCAGAAGGAGCGCTCGATTTCCGAACCGAGGCTGAGTTCCAGGAATTCCACGCCATAGGCATAGTTCATGCCGAGTTCGCCCGCGACGATCGCGGTCGGGTCACTTTGGCCGGTCCGCGCCATGCCCTCGTCCATCTCGGAGAGCAGGATGAGCGACGCCTTGGTCGCCTTCAACTTGGTGGCGGATTCGAGGGGAAAAAGGCAGCGCTCCATATTCCATGCGGCCACGGTGAAGGGGAAGCTCAGCGGCTGGACTTCGCCGGTCGCGCCACCGATGCGCACGGTGTTCATGCAAGCAAGCGAGGCGAGCGTTGCCGCATGAATGTCAGGGGTCTTTTCCAATGAAATGAAGCCTTTGCGTTCCTCTTGCGAGGGAACGGCGAAGGCGGAAACGGTGCTGCGGATCATCATAAGACCTGACGAAATGATTAGGGCGCGATGCGCGGAAGCGACGTGAGCGCGGTGGTCTGGCAATAGTTGCGCTTTATGACGGCGCCATGATGGTCAGCCTCAAAAAGCATCCGGAAAATGCCGGGGCCAGCGGCCGGGTAGGATCACCACGATGTCATAGCGTTGCGACAGGCGTCCATAGTCCTTCTGGCGAGCAAGCCAAAGGTCGCTGGCAGCACGAATACGCCCTTGGGCGGAAAAGGAGACGGCATCGATCGCCTCCTGCTCGCCGCGCCTCGCTTTGACCTCGACGAAGACTGCGAGATCACCTTTGCGAGCGATGATATCGATTTCGCCGAGCTTGGTGCGGTGGCGGATGGCGAGAATGCGGTAGCCCTTGAAGAACAGAAAAAGCGCTGCGGCATATTCAGAGACATGGCCGCGTCGCCACGCTTCCCGCCGCTTCAGCCTCTCGCCCGTCTCAGCCATGGCGCTCCTTCATATCGAGCAGGCGCTGGTAGAGATCCTTGCGCGGCAGACCGGTGATCCGGGCAGCCTCTGCCGCCGCCTTCGCTGTCGGCATGCTCCGCGCGAGATCGCTGAGAATGGCCTCAACATCAGCTTCGGCGGCGATCGTTTCTTCCGGCGGGCCGACGAGCAGCACGATCTCGCCTTTCACATGCTCGACAGCCTCATAGAAAATTGCGAGTTCAGTGAGCGTGCCGCGACGGAATTCCTCGAAGGTCTTGGTGAGTTCGCGGCAAACGGCAGCCTTGCGCTCGCCGCCAAGCACATCGGCTGCTGCGCTGAGCGTTGCGGCGATGCGATGGGGCGATTCAAAGAAGATCAGAGTCGCGGGGATGACAGCAAGCTCGGCCAGCCGGTCGCGGCGGCCCTTGTCCTTGGCGGGCAGAAAGCCGGCGAAGAAAAAGGCGTCGTTGGGCAGGCCGGAGCCGACCAGCGCGGCAAGCGGCGCGGACGCACCCGGGATCGGCACGACACGGTAACCCGCGTCGATCGCCTGCAGCGCCAGCCGGTAACCAGGATCGGAGACCAGCGGCGTGCCGGCATCGGAGACCAGTGCCACGGAACGGCCGGCTTCCAGCGCCTGCAGCAGCCGCGCCCCTACCTCGTCGGCATTGTGCTCATGGTAGGCGAAGGGCCGGTTCTGGATGCCGTAGCGGTCGAGCAGCACGCGGGTAACGCGGGTATCCTCACAAGCGAGAACATCGGCACCTGCCAGCGTTTCCAGTGCGCGCAGCGTGATATCGCCGAGATTGCCGATCGGCGTCGCGACGAGATAAAGCGCCGGCTCCAGCGGCCGTGCTGGAACCGTGGTATTGTGCAGGCGGAAACTGCGCGCTCCGCCGCTTGTGTGTTCGTCGCTCATACCGACCCTGAATTCGCCTCGGAATCATCGCCTTTATGGGCGAGGTATGGCCTGACGGCAAGAGCGGTGCAAATCCTGTGAGCATTGTCGGCCAAATACCGAAATGACGTGCGGCATATCCCGATGCCTCTTGCATTCGCATGCTGAGTTCTGTCATTTTGCCCGTCCAATCTCGGGCCTTGTCCGAAAAAGCATCCTTCGGGCGCCTATGGCTGCCCGGGAGTAACGGTCGAAAGCGGTAGCATCATGCGTATTACAATTGAGCGGTCGAACCTCCTGAAATCGCTGAACCACGTGCATCGCGTGGTCGAGCGTCGCAACACGATCCCGATCCTGTCCAACGTATTGCTCAAGGCGGAGGGCGCGAGCCTCGACATGAAGGCGACCGACCTCGACCTCGAAATCACCGAGGCGACACCCGCCAATGTCGAGAAGGCTGGCGCCACCACCGTACCGGCGCATCTGCTCTACGACATCGTGCGCAAGCTGCCGGACGGTTCAGAAGTGCTTCTCGCCACCAATCCCGACGGCAGCTCGATGACGGTTGCTTCGGGCCGCTCGAAATTCTCGCTGCAATGCCTGCCGGAATCCGACTTTCCGGACCTGACCGCCGGCAGCTTCAGCCATTCCTTCAAACTGAAGGCGGCGGACCTGAAGATGCTGATCGACCGGACGCAGTTCGCGATTTCCACCGAAGAGACCCGCTATTATCTGAACGGCATCTTCTTCCACACGATCGAAAGCAAGGGCGACCTGAAGCTGAGAGCCGTGGCCACGGATGGACACCGGCTCGCCCGCGCCGATGTCGACGCTCCCTCTGGCTCGGAAGGCATGCCGGGCATTATCATTCCGCGCAAAACGGTCGGCGAGTTGCAGAAGCTCGTCGACAGCCCCGATGTCATCGTCACCGTCGAAGTGTCCGATGCGAAAATCCGCCTGACAATCGGCTCGATCGTCATGACCTCGAAGCTGATCGACGGCACTTTCCCTGATTATCAGCGCGTCATCCCGACGAATAACGACAAGGAAATGCGGGTCGATTGCCAGACATTCGCCCAGGCCGTCGACCGCGTCTCGACCATTTCGTCGGAGCGCGGTCGCGCCGTGAAGCTGGCACTGTCGGACGGCCAGCTATTGTTGACGGTCAACAATCCCGACTCCGGAAGCGCCACGGAAGAACTTGCCGTGGGCTACGACATGGATGCGATGGAAATCGGCTTCAACGCCAAATATCTGCTCGACATTACCGCGCAATTGTCCGGCGATGCCGCGATCTTCCTGCTTGCCGATGCCGGCTCGCCGACACTGATCCGCGACACGGCCGGCGATGACGCACTCTATGTCCTGATGCCGATGCGCGTTTAAAGCAGTTCCAGGAAAAGTGCGCAGCGGTTTTCCGTCCGGAACGCGTCAAAACAAAGGGATAGAGCGGAGAAGCGATTCTGTGAAACGCTGAACCGCTCTAACGAAACCGAGGCGCCTTTTATGCGTTCTGAGAACGAGGGGGCGCTTCTATTCGAGCTTGCACCGGTTACGACATTTTTCCTTGTTATTGCGCCATGGCATTGCAAGATGAGAGATAAACGATATGTAAGTCGTAACTGTTAAATGTGGTGGGGGAGAGAATGGCGCTGCGTCTCAAGGAACGGTTGGGCAAGAAGTTCGACGAAGAAATCCGTTTCTTCAAAGGCATGATGCAGGGCCCGAAAACGGTCGGTTCCATCGTTCCCACATCCTCGATCACGGCGCGAAAGATGGCGAGCGTCGTCAACATCCATTCCGGCCTGCCGGTGCTGGAGCTCGGCCCCGGCACAGGCGCCATTACCAAGGCGATCCTGGCCCGCGGCGTTGAACCGGAAAATCTCGTCGCCGTCGAATATTCCACCGACTTCTACAATCATCTGGTCCGTCTTTATCCCGGCGTCCATTTCATCAATGGCGATGCCTTCGATCTGGACAAGACTCTTGGGGTATTGCGCGGCCAGACATTCGATTCCATCGTCTCGGGTATTCCGCTGCTGAATTTTCCCATGAAGGCGCGCGTCGCTCTCCTCGAAAGCCTACTGGACCGCATCCCGCCCGGCCGTCCCGTGGTGCAGATCTCCTACGGACCGGTCTCGCCGATCATCGCCCGGCCGGATCGCTACCATATCCAGCACTTCGACTTCATTGTTCGCAACATCCCGCCGGCCCAGCTCTGGGTCTATCGGCGCGGCTGAGCTAGATCATGTTCGCTCTCTATATTACGCACCCGCAGGTGCGCATCGATCCCGCCGTTCCCGTTCCGGATTGGGGGCTCTCCGATATTGGCGCGGCACGGGCGCAGATAGCGGCGACGCGCCTATGGGCGAGCGAGCTCGGTCTCATCGTTTCCAGCGGCGAGCGCAAGGCGATCGAGACTGCCGAAATCCTGGCGACGGCGAGCGCTGCTGCGGTCGAGATCATCGAAGCCATGCACGAGAACGACCGCAGCGCCACGGGCTTCCTGACCCCGCCGGAATTCGAGAAGGCGGCGGACTGGTTCTTTGCCCATCCACATGAGAGCTTTAAGGGCTGGGAGCGTGCGATAGATGCGCAGGTACGGATCGTCTCCGAGGTGGAAGCAGTTCTGTCGCGGCATGACCCGAACGTGCCCATCGCCTTTGTCGGTCATGGCGGCGTTGGCACGCTGCTGAAATGCCGCCTTGAAGGCAAACCGATCGCGCGTCAGGGCGATCAGCCGCCCGGCGGCGGTAATCTTTTCTGTTTCGACCTTGCGAAGCGCGCCGTCTCATGCGACTGGACGCCTATAGAAGATTGGCAGGGGTGGAGTTGAGATGACCGCACGCGACCGCTTGATCGTTGGACTGGATGTTCCAAACCTTCAGGAGGCCGAAAAGGTCGTCAACACCCTCGGCGACGATATCCTCCATTACAAGATCGGCTATCAACTGGTTTTTGCCGGCGGGCTGGAATTCGCCCGCGACCTTGCCGCTGACGGCAAGAAGATCTTCCTCGACATGAAGCTGCTCGATATCGACAACACGGTCGCTTCCGGCGTCGAGAACATCGTCAAGATGGGCATGTCGATGCTGACGCTGCATGCCTATCCGAAGGCGATGCGGGCCGCTGTCGCCGCAGCCAAGGGTTCCGATCTCTGCCTGCTCGGCGTCACCGTGCTGACCTCCATGGATGAGCAGGATCTGATCGCCGCCGGATACGAATACGACCCGCATACACTGGTGCTGCGCCGCGCCGAACAGGCGCTCCTCGCCGGCATGGGCGGCATCGTATGCTCGGCCGAGGAATCCGCCGCCGTGCGCAAGATCATCGGCCCGGACATGGCGCTGGTGACCCCCGGCATCCGCCCGGCCGGCAGCGAGAAGGGCGACCAGAAGCGTGTGATGACGCCGACTGAGGCCATCAAGGCGGGATCGAGCCATCTCGTCGTCGCGCGGCCGATCGTCAAGGCGGCCGATCCGAAGGAAGCCGCCCGCGCCATCCTCGCAGAGATGGACGCTGCGCTCTAGATTTTCAGGAAACAGGGAGATCGGACATGGCAAAGGGATATTGGATCGCACGCGTGGATGTTCGCGATACCGAGCGTTACAAGGATTATGTTGCCGCCGCCAAGCCGGCTTTCGAAAAATACGGCGCGGTTTTCCTCGCCCGCGGCGGCGCTTTTACGCCACTGGAGGGCCAAGCGCGCGGCCGCAACGTCATCATCGAATTCCCGTCGCTGCAGCATGCCGTCGATTGCTATAATTCCCCGGAATACCAGATCGCCGCCAAGATTCGTCATGAAGTGGCTGATGCCGAAATGGTCGTCGTCGAAGGCGTTTAAAGCTTTTAAATGGCAGCCAGAACATGCGGCGCGATAGCACTTCACCTCGGCCCTCGGATCGGTTAAGACGAAGCCACATCAGCCCTATCTAAGCCTTTCGAGGAGCCTGCCATGACCCTGTCCAACCTTCCGCCGCTCGTTACCGTGTTCGGGGGATCGGGCTTCATCGGGCGGCATATCGTCCGCGTGCTTGCCAAGCGCGGCTACCGTATCCGCGTCGCGGTGCGCCGTCCCGATCTCGCCGGTTTTCTGCAGCCGCTCGGCAATCTCGGTCAGATTTCGATCGTCCAGGCGAACCTGCGTTATCGCAACTCGATCGATCGCTCCGTCGAAGGCGCGCAGCATGTGGTCAATTGCGTCGGCATTCTCGCCGAAAGCGGCCGCAATAAATTCGACGCGGTGCAGGAATTCGGCGCCAAGGCCATCGCGGAAGCAGCTCGCGGCGTCGGCGCTTCGCTGACGCATATTTCCGCCATCGGCGCCAACGCCAATTCGGCTTCCGCCTATGCCCGCACCAAGGCTCGCGCCGAAGCCGCCATCCTCTCGATCAAGCCGGATGCCGTCATCCTGCGGCCGTCGATCGTCTTCGGTCCGGAAGACAGCTTCTTCAACAAATTCGCCGATATGTCGCGCACCGCGCCGTTCCTGCCGCTGGTTGGCGGCGGCCAGACGAAGTTCCAGCCGGTCTATGTCGAGGATGTTGCCGAGGCGGTCGCCCGCAGCGTCGACGGCAAGCTGAAGGCCGGCACGATCTACGAGCTCGGCGGTCCTGAGGTGCTTTCTTTCCGCGAATGTCTCGAGACGACGCTTGCCGTCATCAACCGGAAGAAGTCGCTGGTTTCTCTACCGTTCGGCCTTGCCTCCTTCATCGGCGGCATCGCTTCGGCTGTGCCGTTCATCACACCGCCGATCACGCCCGACCAGGTTCGCCTGCTGAAGCACGACAATGTCGTCTCGAAGGAAGCCGAGGCGGAAGGCCGGACGCTGAAGGGCATTGGCCTAAATCCGACCTTGCTTATCTCCGTGCTGCCGTCCTATCTGGTGCGCTATCGCCCGCAGGGTCAGTTCACCGGCTCCGGCAAGGCCGCGTGACGCTTTAGCGATTCGAAGAAACGAAGCGCCGCCTGGTTCTTCCAGGCGGCGTTTTGTTTCGTATGGCTGCGTTTGCGGTATCGGGTGGCCTCCCTCACCGCCTTCATTCACAGCCTGGCGTTGCCCAAAAGACGCACACTGAAAATAGTAGCATTAACGTCAAATTTAGCATGAACATTTATTGCTATTGGACACTTCACTGACTAACACAACCGCGCGTCGTCGGGTCCGGCAATGGACCAATTTGCGACGCGTTTCACTTCTGCGGAAAGGCATTCTTCGATGGGTAAGTCTATCGCGCTTTTGTTTGCGTGCGCGGCACTGGTGATCCTCGCTGGTTCGTTCGTGGCCCGCGGCAGCATCACCTCGGTCAAGGGTGAATGCACGCCGGCCTACGGCGTCGATCCTTGCACGACAGGTTCCATCGAACCCTCATCCTCGAACTGATCGAGCATGAAAAAGGCCGGTTTTCGCCGGCCTCATTTTCCTCAAAATTTTAACCGAGGCGACCCGCCTCAGCCGACGGTATAAAGCCCGATCAGGCCGAGAACGCCGATGGCAATGCGCCACCAAGCGAAGGGGGCGTAGCCGCGGCGCGAGACGAAATCGAGCAGTGCCCGGACCACGAACAGCGCAGAAATGAAAGCAGTGAAGAAGCCGATGACGATCAGCAGGCCCTGGTCCATGCTGAGGTCGTGACGGCTTTTCCACAGATCCAGCGCGAAGGCGCCGGCCATGGTCGGCATGGCAAGGAAGAAAGAGAATTCCGCGGCCGAGCGCTTGTCGGCGCCGAGAAGCAGGGCACCAACGATGGTGGAGCCGGAGCGCGAGGTTCCAGGGATCATTGCCAGACACTGGAAGAAGCCGATCTTGATCGCCATCGGCCAGGAGTACTCATAGGCGCTGGTATATTTGGGCTTGAAGGGGATCCTGTCGATGACCAGCAGAACGATGCCGCCGAGGATCAGCGAGATGCAGATGACCTTCGGCGAATCGAACAGCACCGTCTTGATGAAATCATGCGCGATCGCACCGATGACGGCGGCCGGCAGGAAGCCAAAAAGGACGGCGAGCACGAAATGGCGTGCCTTGACGCTGACCGGCAGCGCCTTTGCGATTTGAACGAGACGATTGAAATAGACAAGCAAGATGGCGAGAATTGCACCGAGCTGGATCAGAACGTCGAAAGTGGCGGCCTCATCAAAACCGAGGAAATGTCCGATCAATATCAAATGTCCCGTGGAGGATACCGGAATGAACTCCGTCAGGCCTTCCACGAGGCCCAAAAACAACGCGATAACAATTTGTTCAGCCATATTGTGTCCTTTGTCAAAGGGCGGGGTGGCCCGATTCGCTTGTAATAGCTAGGCCAACCTCCTATAGCTTCAACCGATGACGTATGACTAGGGCCGCAAGATGGTGAGCCCGAGACTCCTATAAGCATCAACTGCAAAAGCCCGAGTATCAATGCCGACGCTGTATCATCATTCCATGTCATCTCCATCACGGTTCGTCCGTCTGATTCTGACCGAATACGGCTATCAGACGGAGTTGATCGAGGAACAGACGTGGGAAAAGCGGCGCGATTTTCTGGCGCTCAATCCGGCCGGCACCCTGCCGGTCTATGTCGATGACAGCATGCGGGCGCTCTGCGGCGCAACCGTGATCTCCGAATATCTCGACGAGACGCACGGCGTCCTGAAGCGGGACCGCCGGCTTCTGGCGGAAGACCCGTTTCAGCGCGCCGAAATCCGCCGGCTGACGGAATGGTTCATGCAGAAGATGGAACAGGACGTAACGCGGCCTTTGGTACGCGAACGAGTATACAAGCTGCAGATGACTGCCGACCAGGGCGGCGGCGCTCCCGACTCCAAGGTGATGCGCATGGCTCGGGGCAACATTCGCCAGCACATGAAATATCTCTCCTGGCTCGCGGGTTCCCGCCAATGGCTTGCCGGCGAACGGCTGAGCTATGCGGATCTCGCCGCGGCCGCTTCGATTTCCGTTCTCGATTATCTCGGCGAGATCGACTGGATGGAATCGCCGGTCGCCAAGGAGTGGTATCAACGGCTGAAATCGCGCCCATCTTTCCGGCCGATCCTGGCGGAACGCGTGCGCGGCATCACGCCTGTATCGCACTACGCCGATCTGGATTTCTGACGAGGGCTCAATATGCCCGAAGATCGTGCCATAGAAAGAGAAAACAAGCGACGGCGCACACTGACCGCTTTTCTTCGCGATGAAGCGCGGGCGCAGGGTTTCGATCTCTGCCGTATCACCCGGCCAGGCGCCATTTCCGAAGCCGGGGCCAGGCTCAATCAATTCCTGGACCAAGGCTATCACGGCACCATGGCGTGGATGGAAGAGACGCGCGAACGCCGCGGCGATCCCAACGTGCTCTGGGGTGATGTCCGCTCCATCGCCGTCTTCGGCCTCAACTATGGCCCGGAGGAAGACCCGCGCGGCATTCTGGAGAAGCCTGACAGAGCGGCCATTTCCGTCTATGCTCGCAATCGCGATTATCACGATATCATTAAAGGCCGGCTGAAGGAGATCGCCACCCGTTTCGCGGCGCGATCGCAGGAAGACGTCAAGGTCTTCGTCGATACGGCGCCGGTCATGGAAAAGCCGCTGGCGGCGGCAGCGGGCCTTGGCTGGCAGGGCAAGCACACCAATCTCGTCAGCCGAACGCACGGTTCCTGGCTGTTCCTCGGCTCGATGTTCACCACGGCCGATCTCGAACCGGATCAGGCCGAGATCGATCATTGCGGCTCCTGCCGCGCCTGTCTCGACGCCTGCCCGACGGCAGCTTTTCCGGCCCCCTATCAGCTCGATGCCCGCCGCTGCATTTCCTATCTGACCATCGAGTATAAGGGACCGATCGATCCGCAGTTTCGGCCGTTGATCGGCAATCGCATCTATGGCTGCGACGACTGTCTCGCCGCCTGCCCCTGGAACAAATTCGCCAGCGCCGCCGCCGAGATGAAGCTGATCGCTCGCGAAGATCTCAAGGAACCGTCGATCGCTTTTCTGCTCGGTCTCAACGATCCCGCCTTTCGCACCTTCTTCAGCGGCTCGCCGGTCAAACGCATCGGCCGTGATCGCTTCATTCGCAATGTGCTGATCGCCGCCGGCAATTCCGGGGAGCGCGGCTTGATCCCGGCATGCCGCGGCCTGGCAGACGATCCCTCGGCTGTGGTCCGCGGCATGGCCGTCTGGGCCTTGTCGCGGTTGATGACGGCTGGCGAGTTCCGCAGTTTTGCGGCAGAAAGAAGTGACGAACCGGACGCCGATGTGCGCGCGGAATGGACAATGGCGGGAGTTGCGTGATGCATGTGATGATTTTCGGCTGCGGCTATTCGGGAACGGCTATCGCCAAGGCCTTCGCCGGCCCTGGCATTCGGATCACCGGCACGACCCGTTCGCCCGACAAGATCGGTTCTCTTGGCCAGGAGGGCATCGAAGCCTTCATCTTCGACGGCGAGACACTCGATCCGACATTGAGCGAGACCATGAAATCCGCCACGCATCTCATCCAGTCGATCGCGCCCGGCAAGGCGGGTGATCCGCTCTTGCGGCTAGCGCATATGAATATCCGGGCACTCATGCCGAAGCTCGAATGGATTGGCTATCTTTCCACCGTCGGCGTCTATGGCGATCACAAAGGCGCATGGGTCAGCGAGGAGACACCGCTGCATCCGGTTTCCGAGCGCTCGGTCGAACGCGTCGAAGCGGAGGATGGCTGGAACCGTGTCGGTATCAGGCTCGGCATTCCGGTTGCCGTGCTCCGGCTTGCCGGCATCTATGGTCCGGGCCGCAACACCTTCTGCAATCTGGAAAAGGGAACGGCGCGGCGGCTGATCAAGGCCAACCAGGTGTTCAACCGCATCCGCGTCGAGGATATCGGCGCCTGCGCCAAATTCCTCTCCGAGCGCAAGCTGGGCGGCATCTATAATGTCACCGATAACGAACCCGGCCCGCCGCAGGATGTCATCGTCGAGGCAGCCCGTCTGATGGGCATCGAGCCGCCGCCGGAACAGGCTTTCGAAACGGCGGAGCTGACGCCGATGGCGCGTTCGTTCTATGGCGAGAACAAGCGTGTTTCGAACGCAAAACTGCGCGCGCTTGGCTTCCCATTCCGCTATCCGGACTACCGTATGTCGCTCGCGCAATTGTGGTCCTCGGGGCGCTGGCGCGGCTAAGCGAACTCGCGATCGCTCCTTCAAAAAATCGCACGAAAATTCCTACTAATCCATATTGGTGAGTTCAATTTGCTCCACATTTATGGTTAATGGTCTCTGAAATTGCACAAATGCGGCAGCAAATAAGGCGAAGTCGGAAAATTATTTTTTCAAATTTCGTGATCTTCTGCATTGCAACATCGATTTAGGAAAATTCGTTCGGTTTTTAACTGATTCCATTAGGTTTTTTCCATCGAATCTTAATTTTAGCTATTAATAATATAAGTTGTCATAAATCACGAATGTTACATCTCGTAACATTCCGTGATATTAGCAGGCACTTTTTTGCCATTTTTCGCCCGATTTAAGCCCCCGCCGCTCACCAGGCGCAAGTTCAATTGTTTGAGGGAAAATCGGTTTGAAGAAAATCAATCGTTCAATTGCGATCATCGCAACTATATCCGCCGCTTTTGCTATCCTCTCGACGGATGCATTTGCAGCATCGGGGTGCGGGGGTGCATCATGGTACGGGGGACGCTCCAAGACTGCTTCCGGGGAACGTATGAGTTCAGGCAATTTTACTGCCGCCCACCGCTCGCTTGCTTTCGGTACACGTCTGAGGGTGACCAACCGCCACAATGGCCGCAGCGTCGTCGTTCGCATCAACGATCGTGGACCTTTCATCCGCGGGCGCGTGCTCGATCTTTCCCGTGCTGCAGCGCAGGATATCGGCATGGTTGCCTCCGGCACAGCGAGCGTTTGTTACGACGTCGTCGCCTCGAAGTAACCGGCGGATTTGCCGGCAACGATCCCGGCATTTCGGCCTGACGCTTGCTCTCTCCGTCAATCGCGGTTACCACGCGGTTGAGACGTCTCAATAATCTGCCGCCACGTGCCTATTTCGTGCGGATTGATGAGGTGTCAGTGACACTTTGGTGGGCGCATGAGCCTTTCCGGCAATCCAGGTGATTTCGGAGCCATGCGCAAGCAGGAGAATAGTGAATGCGTCTGGGCGGCCGGCTGCAGGGGGCCATCGAAGTTCTTGCCGATATCGAAGCGCGCAAGCGACCGGTGGCCGATGCCCTGAAGGATTGGGGACTGGCCCATCGCTTCGCCGGCTCCGGCGACCGTGCCGCAATCGGCAATATCGTCTACGACGCCCTGCGCATGCGGCTGTCCCATGCCTGGCTGATGGGCGACGACAGCCCCTCAGCGCTTGCCCATGCCGTCCTCTTTCGCCAATGGGGCTTGACGCCCGAAATGCTGGCCGCAGAACTCGACGGCGACAAATTCGCCCCCGAACCACCAAGCGCCGAGGCGCTGGCAGCCTTTGCCGCCCGCAAGATCGAGGACGCGCCTCGCCACATCCAGGGCGATATTCCTGAATGGGTCGAACATTCCTTCCAACAGGCATTCGGCGATAGCTGGCTTGCGGAAGCGCAGGCATTGGCTGAGCGGCCGACACTCGATCTGCGCGCCAATGCGCTGAAAGCCAGCCGCGACAAGGCGGTGAAGGCGCTGGAACGCGCTGGAGCCCATGCCTCGAAGATCGCCCGTTACGGCATCCGCATTCCCGCCGGCGAAGGCGCATCGCGCCTGCCGAATGTCACCGCCGAACTTTCCTTCCAGAAAGGCTGGTTCGAGGTGCAGGACGAAGGATCGCAGATCGTTGCCGATCTCGTTCTGCCTGAAGAAGGCGATCAGGTGCTCGACTATTGCGCCGGCGGCGGCGGGAAGACGCTCGCCATGTCGGCCGCGATGCACAATAAGGGTCAGGTCCATGCCTATGATTCCGATCGACGGCGGCTGGCCCCGATCATCGAGCGCCTGAAGCGCGCCGGCACGCGCAATGTCCAGGTTCATGACGAACGAAACGGCCTGCTTCCGCTGCGCGGCAAATTCGACAAGGTGCTGGTCGATGCGCCCTGCACCGGCACCGGTACTTGGCGCCGCCGCCCCGATACGAAATGGCGGCTGACACAGAAGAACCTCGACGAGCGCACAAGTCAGCAGCAGGAAGCGCTGGCCCAAGCCTGCGAGTTCGTCCGCCCCGGCGGCGCGCTGCTCTATGTCACCTGCTCGGTCCTGCCGGAGGAAAACGAAACGCAGGTCAACCGCTTTGCCGCCAACAATCCGGACTTCGACGTGGTCGAAGCGCTGAGCTCCTGGGAGAAGCTGTTCGGCAGCGACGCGCCGAAGCCGCGCTCATCGGACGGCAAAACCATCACGCTGACCCCGGCATCAACCGATACCGATGGCTTTTTCTTCTGCCGGCTGCAGCGGAAGGGATAGGCAGGCTCACTCCCCGCCCGTGACGGATATTGCTGCATCGGCGAAATGAGACGATGCGGCATTTGCTGCTTTTTCCAGCAACTCTACGCCTTTGCCGATGCTGGAACCGATAATTTCCCGCTTTAAAATCATTCCAAACTAGAGTGTTTGACACCAGTTTGTTTTTAATACATGAGACAATTTTACAAGTTTCCGACGACGCCCCCGTTGTCACAGGAGAGGATTATGAAACTGAAAATCAATTTTGGCGCCGCCCTGGCGCTGGCCGTCGCCTCGACCGCCATGTCCACCCTTCCGGCGCTTGCGGCCGCGCCCGAGCCGGCTACCATCATCAAGCATTACGCCGAAGTGGGCCATGCCAAGTATCAGGACGCGCTGACCACGGCGCAGGCACTGGACAAGGCGATCGACGCGTTGCTTGCCAATCCCAGCGACAAGACGCTGAAGGCGGCCCAGGCTGCCTGGATCAAGGCGCGCGTTCCCTACGAGCAGACGGAAGTCTACCGCTTCGGCAATCCGATCGTCGACGATTGGGAAGGCGCGGTGAATTCCTGGCCGCTGGACGAAGGTCTTATCGACTATGTCGATGCCTCCTATGGCACCGAGAGCGATGAGAATTCGCTTTATGTCGCCAATGTCATCGCCAACAAGACGATCAAGATCAACGGCAAGGATGTCGACGCTTCGCATCTGACGCCGGAATTCCTCTCCGGCACGCTACAGCAAGCCGGCGGCGTCGAAGCCAATGTCGCGACCGGCTACCATGCCATCGAATTCCTGCTCTGGGGCCAAGATCTGCACGGCACCGGACCGGGCGCCGGCGAACGCCCCGCCACCGACTACGACCTGAAGAATTGCACGCACGGCAATTGCGACCGCCGCGGCGAATATCTGAAATCGGCCTCGACACTGCTGGTCTCTGCCATGCAGGAAATGGCCAATGACTGGGCGCCGGATGGCGAAGCCACGAAACACATCGAAGCCGATCCGAAGGCCGGTCTCGCCGCCATCCTGACAGGCATGGGCTCGCTCTCCTATGGCGAACTCGCCGGCGAGCGTATGAAGCTCGGCCTGCTGCTGCACGATCCCGAGCAGGAGCACGACTGCTTCTCCGACAATACTTATAACTCCCACAACAATGCCGCCATCGGCATCGCCGCCGCCTATAACGGCAATTACACCCGCGTCGACGGCACCAAGATGAAAGGTCCGTCGCTGCACGATCTTGTCGCCGCCAAGGACAAGGCGCTGGACAAGGAGATGGAAGGCAAGCTGAACGCGACGCTCGATGCCATGAAAGCCATGGTTCATCGCGGCGAGACGGTCGAGAAATACGACCAGATGATCGCCGAAGGCAATACGGCCGGCAACGCCACCGTCCAGAAGGCGATCGACGGCCTGCTCGATCAGACGAAGAGCATCCAGCGCGTCGTCGCCGACCTCGATCTCGGCACGATCAAGCTTGAAGGCTCTGATAGCCTGGATAATCCTAACGCCGTCTTCAAGAAGTAACAAAGGAGGGCGGCGGCATCCGATGATGCTGCCGCCCTGATCCAGATGATCCGCATTCCGGTTGTCAGCACAATCTTGCCCGCTCTCGCAGCGGGCTTTCTGGTTTTTGCCGTTACGCTGGCAGCAGCCGATGTTCTGAATTTCCCGACCGTCCGCACCGATCTCACAGCCGACACCCTGAAGAAAGTTCAGGACGTGACCCGCCCGACTGCGGATTTTTCCAAGGCCGAGCCCTATGAGGCGATGGAGAGCGGCGCGACGACGTCGATCGCTCCCGTCGGCCGCAACATCTTTTCACAGCCTTCCGCTAATCTGAGCCTGGATTGTCAGGAGAATTTCCACCTCGGCAATGCGCTGTTCCGCCAGCTCTGGGTCTCCTCGCCCTCTTCCACGCAGGCAACCGACGGGCTGGGACCGTTGTTCAACGCCCGCTCCTGTCAGAGCTGCCACATCAGGGATGGCCGCGGTCATCCGCCGGAGACGGCGGGAGCTCCTGCCACCTCGATGGTGCTGCGGCTGGCCCGGCCGGCGATCACGCCGGAAGAGGAACAGGCCCTGAAGGATTTCAAGGCGCTCAATTTTCCGGATTCGACCTATGGCGCGCAGTTGCAGGATCTCGCCGTGCCTGGCCTCGCCGCAGAGGGTAGGGTGGCCGTCACCTATACTGAGGAAACGGTGACGCTGGCTGGCAGCGAAACCGTTTCACTGCGCAAGCCGCATTATGCCGTGACCGGCCTCGCCTACGGTCCGCTTGGCGAGACAACGACGATCTCGCCGCGCGTCGCACCTTCGATGATCGGTCTCGGCCTGATAGAAGCCATTCCGGATGCCGATATCCTCGCGCATGCCGATCCGGACGACAAAGATGGCGACGGCATTCGCGGCCGCGCGGCCGTGGTCCGCGACCACCGCACTGGCCAGCTCGCGCTCGGCCGCTTCGGCTGGAAGGCGCAGAATGCCAGCGTGCGCGATCAGGTGGCGGACGCCTTCCTCAATGATATCGGCATTTCCACGCCCGACCAGCCGAATGCCCACGGCGACTGCACGGCGAAGGAGGCGCATTGTCTTTCCATGCCAACCGGCGTGCAGAAGCGTCTCGGCGATACGGAAGCACCGGGACCGATCCTTGATCTCGTCACCTTCTATTCCGAAAACCTCGCCGTGCCGGCGCGCCGCAAAGCAAGCTTTCCCGACGTGCTGCACGGCAAGGAACTTTTCTATCAGTCCGGCTGTGCTGCCTGTCACACGCCGAAATTCGTCACCCGCGACGATCTCAAAGGCAGCGACGGCATGGCCACGGCGCAGGCTTTCCAACTCATCTGGCCCTATTCCGATTTCCTGCTGCACGACATGGGCGACGGGCTTTCCGATGGCCAGCCGGTCGGTGTGGCATCCGGACGCGATTGGCGCACACCGCCACTCTGGGGTATAGGCCTCACGCAAACGGTCAGCGGCCAGCAAGCCTACCTGCATGATGGCCGTGCCCGCACGCTCACCGAAGCCATCCTCTGGCATGGAGGAGAGGCGGAAAAGGCCCGCAATACATTCGCAAACCTGCCGCAGAACGACAGGCAAGCGCTCATCGATTTTCTGGAGTCCCTCTGATGCGCCATTGGAAACCTTTCGCGGCCGGCCTTCTCCTCAGCCTTGCGGCGCTGCCCGCCAATGCTCAGGACGCGACGGCCAATGGAGCCGGGCTGAACGAAGCAGCCGTGCCGGCGGTGTTGCAGCGGGCCGTAGATGACGTCATCCGGCCCGGCTACCGTGCCATGCAGGAGAGCGCCTCAAAGCTGACCGAGGCGATGAAGGCGCTCTGCGCCGATCCTTCCGCCGCAAGCCTCACAAACGCGCAATCCGCTTTCGGCGACACGGTCAAAAGCTGGTCGCGCATCGAGATCGTGCAGACCGGACCGATCCTCGAAAAGAACCGCTTCGAACACATCCTCTTCTATCCCGACCGCAAGGGTGTCGGTCTTCGGCAAGTGCAGGCACTGATCGCCAAGGGCGACGAGCAGGACACCACGGTCGAAGCAGTCGCCGGCAAGAGCGTGGCTTTGATGAGCCTGACGGCGCTGGAATATGTGCTCTATGGTAACGGCTCCAGCGTCCTCAGCACCGAAAAGCAAGGGTTTCGCTGCCGCTATGGTGCGGCCGTCGCCGGCAATATTGAAAACACGGCGAAGGAAATAGCCGACGAATGGGATGATCCGAACGGCGTGCAGAAGTCCTGGAAAAATCCCGGCAAGAGCAGCGACGACTTCATGGACAATAAGGAAGCCGTGACGGCGCTGCTTGGCATTCTCGTGCATGGCGCCGGAAATGTCAGGGATCAGCGGCTCGAGACCTTTTACAAGGGCGACCCTGCTACGGCACGGCCGAAAATGGCGATCTACTGGCGTTCCGGTAACACCTGGGCCTCGCTGTCGGGCAATCTCGATGGGCTGAAAACGCTCTGGGAAAAAGCCGGCATGGCCGATCTTATGCCTGCCGACAAGCGCAACATCGCCGACAAGATCGATGGTCTACTGAAAGAACTGACCCTGACTGCGCCGACGGTCAATCCCGATATCGAAGCGGCGCTTGACAACGATGCCGAGCGCGCCAAGATCGACAAGCTGCTGAATGTCACGCGCGACCTCACCACCGCCTTCAGCGACGATTATGGCGGCGCGATCGGCCTTTCCGCCGGGTTCTCCTTCGCTGACGGGGATTGATGGCATGCGGAGCGCGCTGATCGACCGCAGGGCCTTCGTGAAAGCGGCCGGACTTACCTTTCTGGCCGCCTTGAAGCCGGGTGCGCTGATGGCGCTGGAGCGGGCTGACGCGGTCTATGCTTCCGGCATCCGCACATCAGACGGTTCCTTTGCCGTCGCGACGGTGACCGAACGCGGCCAGATCCTCGATCAGGTGGCACTGCCCGCCCGCGCCCACGGCATGGCCTTTTCGAAGGCGACCGGCAAGACCGTCGCCTTCGCCCGCCGCCCCGGAACCTATGCGATGATCTTCGATCCCTGGAACAAGGGCGAGCCTATCGTCATCACCGCGCGCGAGGGCCGGCATTTCTACGGCCATGGCACGTTTTCCCCAGATGGAAAGCTGCTTTACGCCAGCGAGAATGATTTCGACGACAGCCGGGGCATCATCGGCATATACGACGCCCGCAATCGCTTCGCGCGTATCGGCGAATACGAAACCTATGGCACCGGCCCGCACGACATGACGGTTTCCGACGACGGGAGACTATTGATCGTCGCCAATGGCGGCATCGAGACCCATCCGGATTTCGGCCGCACCAAGCTCAACCTCGATCACATGGAGCCGTCGCTGACGCTGATCGATGCGGCAAGCGGCCGGCTGATCGAAAAACACGCCCTGCCGCCCCAATATGCTGAGGTTTCCACCCGCCATGTCGATATCGATGCGCAAGGCCGGATCTGGTTTGCCTGCCAATATGAGGGCCATCGCAACGACCTGCCGCCGCTCGTCGGCCATTTCTCCGAGGGAGAAGACCTGACCTTCATCTCCCTGCCCGACGACACCACCCGCGCCCTCGGCAACTACGTCGGCGCCATCGCCGTCAACCGCACGGACAACCTTGTCGGCGTCACCTCGCCGGTCCAAGGTACGTCGGTGACTTTAGATGCGAAGACCGGTGCGGTGTTGAAGGTCGAGAGCGTGCCGGATGCGGCGGGCATCGCGCCGGCCGAGCACGGGTTTGCGGTATCGTCCTATGATGGGGAATTTCTGAAGCAGCACAGCGATGTCGCATGGGACCAACATATCGTGCGGATCGGACGGCCTACTGCGTTGCGGGGGTGACGTGTTTACCGGGCCGTCCTCGTCCTTCGAGGCTGCGCGCCCTTCGACAAGCTCAGGGCGCTCCGCTCCTCAGGATGAGGCGGAGAGAATATCGCGTCGGCACAAAAGCCCATTCACCGCGACTTGTGCAAAAGAATAGCCCTCATGGTGAGGAGGCCCGCAGGGTCGTCTCGAACCACGAGGGCGGATGAAGAAGATCCCGTTTACCTTACCACCTTCTGGCGAATTCCGCCTGCTCGATACTGATCGCAGCCGCGGCTGCCTTGGCGGAATTCCTGAGCCAATCCACTTCCCGCTTGTCGAGATCGTCCAGAATTCCGTGAAGCCGGGAAACGTCATCGGCATGGCAGTTGGCGATCTCGAAGCCCATCAGGTCGAGCATATCCGGCGACAGAAGGATTTGCGCATCGCCCTCGACTTCGATTTTACGGCTGTTCGGCGAAAGGCGACGGACCAGCAGCTTGTCGATCACCTGATAGCGCGGATCGGGAGAGCGGGCGCGGCCGGAGGCGATGATGCCCGTGCGGATCGTCGAATCGGATGGATTGTGTCGGAGCGACCAGGCGGATTGAGCGAGTGCCTTGACCTCGCGGAGAACCGGCCCGCCGCGCCATTCGACATCAGCGATAAACCGGGGGCGGCCGAGGCTGCCGGTGCCAGCGGTGCGCGGCTTGGCGATGAAAGGAACCCTTTCATCCGGCAGCGATCGACGCAGCGCGTCAAGATAAGGCGCGGGTACAGGCTTGGCCGGAGGCGGCAGATCGCGATATTTGTCCCAGAATTCCTTGCGCTCGGCATTCGAAAGGATGACATCGTTGCGCAGCCACTTGTAATCACGCTCCAGAATGACCGGTGACGGCGCCTTCAGCCCGCGGCGATAACCGCCAAGGATGGCTTCTGCGATGGCGCGTGGCGTCGGAGCGGTGGCGCCTCGCGCAAGGATCGCGCTTGTCGCGAGGCGCACGAGATCCAGCGCATAGGGCATGACCGCCGCATCGTCGAAATCGTTGGCACCCCAGACCAGCCGTCCCTCCTCGTCGCGCCAGGTGCCGAAATTCTCCAGATGCGTATCGCCGATTGCCAGCACTTGCGGCGCGCTCGCAAGATCGGGGCAGATGTCGAAGATGGTCTCGGCCCAGCGCCAATAGGTGGCGCGCAGGAAGACGAAACCGCCGCTCTTCATCTTCTTGTGCTTCTTTTGGAGATCGGTCTCGACGAGATCGGCGCCCAATTGCGTGCGCATCCAGGTCTCGTAGGCTTTCGTCGATTGCAAGATCGTCGTCATCTCGGTTCCATTTCTAATGTGCTGATGAACATAGGGGATGCCCACCATCAGGGGAAAGGCGAATTCCACCGTAATGCCCTTGTCCAAACTCTCCCGCCATGCCAATTTCGCAGCCGCGAAAGGGAAGAGGATGACTGGGGAAAGCAGTAGCGGCGACTTTCGGACGCGTATTCGGACGAGTTTCGAGCGTCAGGCGGCGATGGCGACCATCGGTGCGGAGTTGACGCGCGTCGAGCATGGCACGGTCGAGATCGAGCTGCCCTTCGACGTCAAGCTGACCCAGCAACACGGCATCCTGCACGCCGGCATCATCGCCGCCGCACTGGATTCGGCCTGCGGCTTTGCCGCCTACAGCGTCATCGATCCCGATGCATCGATTCTCACGATCGAATTCAAGATCAACCTGATGTCGCCGGGACGCGGCGAGCGCTTTCTATTTCGGGGCGATGTTACCAAGCCCGGCAGCACCATTATCGTCGCCGATGGACGGGCCTATGCCATAAGCGACGGGCCTGCCAAGCTGATTGCCTCCATGACCGGGACGATGATGGTCATCCGAGGCCGAGAGGGAATTACCGGATGAAATTCGAACTGAAGCGCGTATCGGGAAAATCGATCCTATTCGTCATGGCGGCGGAGGCGGAATACGGCCCGTTCCTGCGCTCCCGCATCGATCCGCTGATGACCGGCGTCGGCCCGGTCGAAGCGGCCATCGTCATGACGCGGGCGCTCTCTCAGCTCGAAGCGCAGGACGATCTGCCGGACATGGTGGTCTCGCTGGGTTCGGCCGGCTCCTCCAAGCTGGAGCAAACCGAGGTCTACCAGGTCACCTCGGTTTCCTATCGCGACATGGACGCTTCACCGCTCGGCTTTGAGAAAGGCCGCACGCCGTTCCTCGATCAGCCGGCTACGATCGAGCTGCCGCTGCGCATTCCCGCCATCCCGGAAGCGAGCCTTTCGACCGGCGGCAATGTCATCTCGGGCGCCGATGCCTATGGCCGCATCGCCGCCGACATGGTGGATATGGAAACCTTCTCCGTACTGCGTGTCTGCCAGATCTACGACCGGCCGCTGATCGGACTGCGCGGCATTTCCGATGGCCTGGTCGAGCTGCAGCATATTTCCGGCTGGAGCGAATATCTGCACGTCATCGACCGCAAACTCTCCTATGCCGTCGATGGGTTGTTCACGGCGCTGGAAGACGGCGTTTTCTGGTTCTGAGCGACGCGTCGGCTGATACAATGGGGACAATAAAATCGGCTCCGGCTTGATTTGCCGGATTGCCAGGGAAAGCGCTTTTCATTAAAGGCTCGCCATGACCCAGACAGCACATCCAGACACCGTTCTCATCGTCGATTTTGGTAGCCAGGTAACGCAGCTCATCGCGCGGCGTGTGCGCGAAGCGGGCGTCTATTGCGAGATCGTCCCCTTTCAATCCGCCGAAGCCGGTTTCAAGCGGCTGCAGCCAAAAGCCGTGATCCTGTCCGGCAGCCCGGCCTCGACCGTGGATGAAGGCTCGCCACGGGCGCCGCAGATCATCTTCGACAGCGGCCTGCCGGTGTTCGGCATCTGCTACGGCCAGCAGACCATGTGCATGCAGCTCGGCGGCAAAGTGGAAAGCGGCCATCACCGCGAATTCGGCCGCGCCTTCCTGGACGTCGATAAGGATTGCGCCCTCTTCGAAGGCCTTTGGTCGCAGGGTTCGCGCCATCAGGTGTGGATGAGCCATGGTGACCGCGTTACCGCGCTGCCCGAGGGCTTTGAAGTGGTCGCCACCTCATCGAACGCGCCATTCGCCTTCATCGCCGACGAGAAGCGCAAATATTACGGCGTGCAGTTCCATCCGGAAGTAGTGCATACGCCCGATGGTGCCAAGCTCATCAGTAACTTCATTCACAATATCGCGGGGATCAAGGGCGACTGGTCGATGTCGGCCTATCGCGCCAAGGCGGTGCAGGCGATCCGCGAGCAAGTCGGCGACAAGCGCGTGATCTGCGCCCTGTCTGGTGGCGTCGACTCCTCCGTCGCTGCGCTGCTGATCCACGAGGCGGTTGGCGATCAGCTCACCTGCATCCTCGTCGACCATGGCCTGATGCGCAAGGACGAGGCGGCCAATGTCGTCGCCATGTTCCGCGAGCACTACAATCTGCATCTTCTGCATGTCGATGCCTCCGACCGCTTCATCGGCGAGCTCGAAGGCGTCAGCGACCCCGAGACCAAGCGCAAGATCATCGGCCGGCTCTTCATCGAGACCTTCGAGGAAGAGGCCAAGAAGCTCGGCGGCGCCGATTTCCTCGGCCAGGGCACGCTTTATCCCGATGTGATCGAAAGCGTCTCCTTCACCGGCGGCCCGTCGGTCACCATCAAGTCGCACCACAATGTCGGCGGTTTGCCGGAGCGCATGAAGATGCAGCTCGTCGAGCCGCTGCGCGAACTCTTCAAGGACGAAGTGCGCGTACTCGGCAAGGAGCTCGGCCTGCCCGACAGCTTCATCGGCCGCCACCCCTTCCCCGGCCCCGGTCTTGCCATTCGCTGCCCCGGCGGCATCACCCGCGAGAAGCTGGAGATCCTACGCGAAGCCGATGCCATCTATCTCGACGAAATCCGCAAGGCCGGCCTCTACGACGCCATCTGGCAGGCCTTTGCCGTGCTGCTGCCGGTCCAGACCGTCGGCGTCATGGGCGACGGCCGCACCTACGAATTCGTCTGCGCGCTGCGCGCCGTCACATCCGTCGACGGCATGACCGCGGATTTCTATCACTACGACATGGAATTCCTCGGCCGCGCCGCGACCCGCATCATCAACGAAGTCCGCGGCATCAACCGCGTGGTCTACGACGTGACGTCGAAGCCGCCCGGCACGATCGAGTGGGAGTGAGTGGGGAACGGCAGTGATCGCGCAGTCTAAGCGCCAATTTTCGCTGCCGTGCCTGTTTCATCCACTTGGGCGGCGCTTGAATGCTGCTGCCCAAAAAGGCGGGTGTTATTGGTTGCTCGCCGCCCTCCTTCGCGGCCTCGTTTAGGCTATCTGCCCGCGTGGTCGTTGCCACCGTGCGCGGCGATGAACATGGCGACGGCCGACCGGCAATAGGATTCGATTTCGTTGTCGTCCTCTGCTCTCGCCTCATCGAAGCGTGCGATAATCAGGAGATCGGATCCTTTGAAAAGCGCGGCAAACAAACGGGCGGACCGGAGAGGATCCGGCACGTTCAGAGCCGCCTTCGCGTGCAACTGACGCAACAGGGCCTCGATTTGGGCGATGACATGGGCAGGGCCGGCTTCGTAATGGAGCTTGCTTAACGACTTTTGATTCGTTTTGTCAGCCATGACCATGGCTTCGACACTGCGGAGCGCTGGACATCCTGGCCGAGGCGCGGCAGCAGCTGGCGCGCTATCCCACGATCAGGTTGGTCAATGCGCGGGCCGACAGCATCTCCGGCGCCATCGACGATTTCGCCGTCCTCACTGCCGATGGCGAAAGCCTTGGGGCGCGCCGCCTGATCCTGAGCTATGGCGTCGCCGACCAGATGCCGGATGTTCCAGGTTTTGCCGAAAGCTGGGGCACGGCCATCGTGCCTTGCCCTATTGCGACGGCTTTGAAGTCGCCGGCCAGCATTGGGGCCTCGTCTGGTCCGGCCGGCAGTCGCACAATCAGGCCAGGCTGTTCCCCGACTGGACCGGTTGACGCTCTTCGCCGATGGCCACGACATTCCGCCCGATATCCGGGCCGATCTGGCGCGCCGCAACACACCTGTCATCGATGGGCGGATCACCGGGATCGCCCATCACGGGAGCCATAACGCCACCGTCAAGCTCGATACCGGCCCCAATGTCGAAGTCGACATTCTGTTCGCTCATCCGCGCAACAAGCCGTCCGCAAGCCTGCATGAATCACTTGGCCTCGCCACGGTCGATACGCCCGGCGGCATCGCCCTCAAGGTCGACGAGCGCCGCGAGACCAGCATGCCCGGTATCTACGCCGCCGGCGACCTCGCCAACCCCGGCATGCCCTCGGTCACCCTAGCATCATCCCAGGGCGCGATGGCGGGTATCTTCGCCCAGCAGTCGATGCTGACTTGAGAGCACAGATCCCCTCTCCGGTTGCTGCGGGCGCAGTTGTCCTTCGACGTCCGGCGCTAGGCGGCACCGATCTCGACGTGTGAGACGATGACACGCAGGTCTGGAGCCTTATCGCTGGTGGAGACGGTTTGCTCGAGACGATACGCGCCTTGGCATCGGTTCGGCTCCCCCCTGCCTCGATCAAAGGATAGCTAGTTAAGGACGAAATCAGAACAAGGAGATAGCATGGCACAGCACGATGCCGATCAGGTCGCCGACTGGAATGGCCAAAGCGGAGAGTACTGGGTCGCCAACCAGGCTCGGCTCGACGCCATGCTGGCGGTGTTCGGCCAGGCCACGATCGAAGCCGCCGCGCCCGCGACGGGTGAGCGCGTGCTGGACGTTGGCTGCGGCGCGGGCGCGTCGAGTCTGGCTCTGGCCGCTCTCGTCGGCGCGGGGGGCCAAGTGCTAGGCGTGGACATATCCGAACCGCTGATCGGCCGAGCGCGCGCGCGTGCGCCACAGGGTACGCCGGCCCTGTTCCGGGTGGCCGACGCCAGCAGCGCCGAGCTTCCCGAGGGCGCGTTCGACATCCTGTTCTCGCGTTTCGGGGTGATGTTCTTCGACGATCCGACAGGGGCGTTCGCGCATATGCGACGCGCGCTCCGGCCGAGCGGGCGGGTCGCTTTCGTCTGCTGGCGTGGTATGGCCGAGAACGATTGGATGCGCCTGCCGATGGGCGCAATCAAGGGCATCGTCCCGCCGACCGCGCCGCCCGATCCCGAAGCGCCCGGCCCATTCTCGTTCGGCGACCGGGCGCGCGTGGCACGCGTCCTGACAGCGGCCGGCTTCACCGATATTGCTATCGCGCCCTTCGATGCTTCCATCCCGTTCGGCGGGGGCGGGACGCGGGACGCGGGACGCGGCGATCGATGACGCGGTGAAGATGGCGTTCGAGGGCGGCCCGCTGTCGCGTGCACTCGCTGATCAGCCCGACGGCATCCGCGCCCACGCCTCGGTCGCGGTTCGTGCCGCCTTCGCGGGCCTTCCCGGCGAGCGGTCGGTGATGATCGACGGCGCGGCGTGGATCGTCATGGCGCGAAATCCGGCAAGCTGACACGGATTAGCAGGGGAGACGCCCCGCTCGGTGATGGGGCGTCTTTGGTCGGTCAGCGAGACCAGATGAGGTCGTATTCGCCGGCGGTCTCGGTCTCGGAGAGTAGAGAGTTAGTTACTTACCTCATCGAGATGCTCAAGCCGCTGATATCGGCGTTGACTTGCAAGCCAACCTGCCGGCCTGTGAGTTCGAGCTGGGCGCCCTTGTCATTGGTCATGACAATCATCTGGGCCCCTCTGCCGACCGCACCGCCACCGCCCGCTGCGCCATACACTCCGGCCACATCACGAGCGCGGCGAATGTGGCGGACTGTCCCACTGAAATAGGTCTTGGAGGCCCCGAAGGCGAGGCCGCCCGAAATGCCGCCGATTGTGATGGGATAGCGGCGGCCATGGAAGGTCAGCGTGCCCTCGCCTCCGGAGCCGCCGACGAAGAAGGCGGCCTTGTAGACGGCGAAGCGGATCGTACCGCTGTCGGCATGCGCAGCGCTGGCAAAGCTAATTCCCGCGGCAGCGATGACGGCAACCGCGACTGAACGAAATCCGGACGAAATATTCATGACGAGAGACTCCTCAAAGAGCGCTGCCTACCCAACCTGCCGGGCACGTCAGCGTTGCATCAAAGTTATAGCTGAACAGTCTCGTAGGTCATTAGTTCCACGGTCCAAATAATAACATATCGAAATAATCGAGTGCGAGTGAAAGGCAACGGCGACACCTTGCATCCAGGACAGGATGTTGGTCGTCCGAGGACACTGAGCTTAGCGCTGCGGCATCACGCTTTCCCTCTGCCGCCTTTGCAAGAAGCGGCGGACAGCAGGGTCTATTTCCAAGGCAATGGCTTGGTCATAGGCTTCGCGAGCCGCCGCCATTTCCCCCAGCCTCGCGTGAAGTTCGGCGCGCGCCGCCCAATAGGGTTGATACTCGACAAGCCGGCTGCCGGGGGCCAGCATCGGCAGCGCCGCGAGCCCTGCGGCAGGCCCACGCGTCTGCGCGACAGCAATCGCGCGATTGATTGCCGCCACCGGAGAGCCGGTGATTGCGCAAAGGCCATCGTAGAGACGCTCGATCGCCACCCAATCTGTCGCCCCTGTGCGGCGGCGCACGACATGGGCCGATTGGATTGCCGCTTCCAATTGATAGCGGCCGAAGGCATCGAACCCACTGGCGCGAATAAGCAGACCTTCGGCTTCGTCGATCAGGCCTTCGTCCCATAGAGCGGGAGCTTGATCGGCCAGCGGCACGAATTCGCCGGCCGAGCTGCGTCGTGCGCCACGCCGCGCATGGGAATAGAGCATCAGCGCAAGAAGGCCGAGCGCTTCGGCCTGCTCCGGCAAGAGCGCGACAATCAGCCGGCCGAGCCAGATGGCCTCTTCAGCCAGGTTGCGCAGGCTTGCATCGGCGCCGGCCGGATCGCTCCAGCCTTCCGTATACGCAGCATAGACCGCCTCCAGCACTGCTCCCAGCCGTGCGCGCATGTCTCCCCGATCGGGCACGCACAAGGGAATTTTAGCGTTTCGAATCTTGTTCTTCGCCCGCGCCAGCCTTTGACCCATTGCCGCCGGCGAGACCAGGAAGGCCGAGCCGATTGTCTGTGCATCAAAGCCAAGGATCGTCTGCAGGATCAGCGGTGCTCTGATTCCGGGCTCTATCGCCGGATGCGCGCAAGCAAACATCAAGGCTAGACGCTCGTCTGGAATCTCTGGCGCCAGGCTCGCCGTTGCCTCCAGCTCTTCCGCCATGAGCTTTAGATGCTCGGAGGCGGAAGTGCTTACCCGCCTGCGCCTGATCGCGTCGATCATCTTGCGCCGCGCAACGGCAAGCAACCAGGCTTCGGGGTTTAGCGGCGCGCCCTTGACCGGCCAATCCGCCAGAGCGGAAGCAAAGGCCTCCGACAAAGCGTCTTCGGCACCCGCGAGATTGCGCGTGCGCGCCGCGAGGATCGCGACCAGTTTGCCATAGCTTCGGCGCGCTACCGCTTCGGCCGCTTTGATGGCAGACTGGTCGTCTCCTTGTGACATGGCAGTTCAATAGACCATAAGAGGACGAATCTCCACGATATCCCGTTGAGCGCCGGGACAACGCGCCGCCCAGGCGATGGCGCTATCGAGATCTGCCGCCTCGATGATGTAGTAGCCGGCCAATTGCTCCTTGCTTTCGATATAGGGGCCGTTGAGAACGGTGGGCTTGTCATCCGACGCGCGCACCACGGTTGCCGTCGAGGAATCCTGCAATCCGCTGCCCGCCACGAAGGCTTCGGCCTTTTTCAACACTTCTGTGTAGGCGGCGTAAGCCGCGAACGTCTCGGCTTTCTGTTCCTTGCTTGCATTCTTGTGCTCGGCTTCGTTCCAATAGACCAACAGCATATATTGCATGATGCATTCCTTTCTCTCGATACGCGCAGCCTCAGGGCCGGCTGCGACAACGACGTTTGAACTGGCGGGATTTTGACAGGGCGCAGGAAAAAATTTTTGAGCATCGGCGGTTCACAACCTGAGCATCGCTTGGGAGACAAAGGTGGCATTTCCGCTTGCAGAGAGAAAGGCCGCACTGCACGCTGAATTCCAATCGTTGAGCCTATTTTCAGCGCAGAGAATGCGTCTGGCGTCAAAATTTGCAGGACGGTGTCGGTTTCCGAAAAACCCGTTCGTCATTCCGTTATCAGGCCGATGAGGCCCGGCTCGAACAAGGGAGACAGACGATGCGTGTGATGGTTCTCGTGAAGGCTACCGAGGAGAGTGAAAAGGGGTTTTCCCACACGACCTGGGAGATGGAGATGATGGAGGCCATGGGCAGATTTAACGACGAGCTTCGCGATGCCGGCATCTTGATCACGGCCGACGGCCTGAAACCCTCCTCCGAGGGCAAGCGCGTTGCCTTCGATGGTCCCGGCCGTACGATCATCGACGGGCCCTTCGCCGGCCCCCGCGAACTGGTCGCCGGCTTCTGGATCTGGGAGGTCAAGGACATGGATGAGGCGGTCGCCTGGGTAAAGCGCTGCCCCAATCCCATGCCGGGACCGAGCGAGATCGAAATCCGACCGTTTTACGAGATGGCTGATTTGCAGCAATAATCCGCCGGCGGAATCCCAGGACCGGACGATGACGAATGGCGGAAACTTCCGGCATTCATCAGGAGTGATTGGCATCCGGGCGCTCGCGCAACCCTCGTCGAGTTGCGTTGCCGCGCGGAACGTCGGTGCTCCGGTATCTGACATGCTCGATGAACGCGCGGAGCTTGGGCAGGACCTGACGCCTACCCGGATGGTACAGAAAAACCCCAGGCGTTGTGACGGCGAACGGGGTGAGCAGCGCTTGCAATCGCCCGTCGGCAACAGCCGCTTCGGCGAGCGGACCGGGCACCTGCGCAAGTCCCGCACCCTGGATGGAAGCCCCGAGCACCGTGGGATAATCATGCGCGATGAGTGGCCCTGAGACGATTGCTTCGATCGTCTTGCCGCCGTCGACAAAGGACCAGGGCGCGACCGAGCCGTTCGAGCGGCGCATGCGCAGGCAGGCGTGGTCACGCAGATCGTCGATGCGCTCCGGCCGCTTGTGACGAGACAGATAATCGGGACTGCCAACGACCACAAACGGAAATGGTGGCGTCAGCCGCACCGCGATCATGTCGGCGTCGATGAACTCGCCCATCCGGACACCGGCATCGAAACCTTCGGCCGCGAGATCGACCAGCTTCTCGCTGACCGCGATCTCCACCTCGATTGCGGGATAGGCCTCGCAGAAAGACGCGATGAGCGGCTCCAGCAGGATCGGTACAACCGAACGCGGCACGGCAAGGCGCAACAATCCGGCCGGCCGCTCGCCGAGCTGAGCGGCGACCTCGCTTGCGGCGACGAGCTCTTCGAAGGCGGGCTTAGCACGCGACAGGAACCGTTCGCCCGCTTCGGTCAGGCCGACACTGCGCGTTGTGCGAAGAAAGAGCGCCGCGCCGACGCGTGCCTCAAGGGCGCGCACCACCTGGCTGATCGCCGATGGAGTCACCCCCAGTTCCGCGGCCGCCCTGCGAAAACTGCGGTGCTCGGCAACGCTCAGGAATGCCTCCACACCATCGAGCGCGCTCCGTCTGACTGTGAAATTCTGCTTCATGGCCCGTCAACATTATAGCGAATAGTCGCGAGGCGAAAGCGGTCGTACATCTGGCTTGCAAGAGGGAGTTACCCGATTCCGACCCACGACAAAAGCCGAAGCTTTGGAGGAACCCTATGATGACGGATAATCTTGATGGCGTGCGCGACCACTATCATGCGATCGGCCTGACCGAGCGGCTGAAGGCGGCGCTCGCAATCCTCGGGCCGGAGGACCAGCGCCTCACGCCCCGGCAACTGGGTGCTCTCGACCAGTTTCACACCCGAGGGCTCGCGGCGACCGCCGAACTTGGCGAGCTGGCGGAGATTTCCGCAGATATGTCGGTTCTCGATGTCGGTTCAGGGGTCGGCGGGCCGGCGCGCTTCCTGGCTGCCGCCCATGGCTGCCGCGTGGCGGGCATCGACCTCAGCGAGCCATTCGTGAATGCCGCACACTACCTGACCGAGCGCACTGGGCAAACCGGACAGGTGTCGTTCCAGACCGCCAGTGCGCTGGAGCTTCCCTTTGAAAGCGACAGTTTCGATGTCGTGTTGCTGCTGCATGTGGCGATGAACATCGCCGACCGGGCGCGGCTCTACCGCGAGATCCGGCGTGTGGTGAAGTCAGGCGGCAGGTTTGCCATCTATGACATCGTGTTGAACAGCGGGGAGCCGCACTACCCGGTACCCTGGGCGCGAACGCCGGCAACAAGCTTTCTCTTAACGGCCGCCGCGACGCGCGAGGCGATCGAATCCGCCGGTTTCCGCACGCTCGTATGGCAAGACAGCATCGAAGCCGCCAGGGCCTGGATCGCCGAGTTGCGCGAGTCGGGGCCACCGCCCTCGCCAAATCTCGGCCTGGTGATGGGGCCGGATTTTGCGCAGCTTACCGCTAACCTAGGGCGAAGTCTCATGGAAGGCCGGCTCGGCATCCTGACTGCGGTGTTCGAGGCCGCTTGAACCCATCTTGATAGGAAATCAAATGTCTCCGGCAACCGTATTCCAGATACATCTCGTTCTCGGCTACATCCCATGGCTGCTGTGCTTCAGCGCATATGTCTGGCCGAGGCTTAAATCGATGGACAGCGTCGAAGCACAACGCGCCATTGCCACGTTGCACAGTTTCCGCTTCTTCGGGCTCGTCTTCATTGTTCCCGGCGTCGTCGGGCCCAATCTGCCCGCTGGCTTCGCGACATTTGCCGCCTACGGTGACTTTGCAGTGGGGCTGCTGGCCATGCTCGCGCTTCTGACGGTGAGAATGCGCCCGCTTTTTTGGCTATTCGTTGTTGCCTTCAACCTCGTGGGGACAGCGGATATCCTCATCGACTATTATCACGGCAACCAGCTTGACCTTCCTGCACTCGCGGGGGAGTTGGGCGCCACATACTGGATCCCGATTATCTATGTGCCCGTGCTGACGATCACGCACTTCGTCGCCTTTTATCTGCTGGTGCGTCCTCAGCCGGAGGCCGTGCGTTCCCTCACCGGTGATACGGCCGCATCATAGATCTTTGCGTCGCTAATCTGCCCGAATTCCTGATCGAGGATGACATGGCAACCGGCACCTCGTTCATGTCCTGCCTGATTGGAAGCCGTCACCCGTGGGGATGACCACATTATGGCAGGGGGACAGCATTACGGGGCGCCTAAAGCTCGTCGCGATCTTTCAGATTCGCTCCGACGCTTTAGCTCCTTGTTTTTGCATGTCGTTTTCGCAAAACCGCCGCACACTTTTGCGCGGCATGCATTAGTCAAGGCATCGTCAGAGAATTTGCGGAAGCATTGTGTGCCAAAGTCTAGCCTCCGGTCCGCCGCAAGCCGCTTAGAACGGTCGCCGGACTGAGGCGCCCCGCAGGATTGCCGGCCTCACCGTCCCGATGTGGCATCATCAGAATGCGCACGCGGCTTGGCTTTTTACGTCTCTTCTCGCATCCATGGGGTAAAGGTGATCCCGACCAACAATCCTTCGGGGCCAATGAAGCGACTTACAGTCTGACCCCACGGTTCTCTCTTGTTCTTGACCAGCATTCGATAGCCTCGTGATTCAAGTTCCGCCGTGGCCTTTTCGACATTGCCAACGTCAAACTCAATCCAGGCTTGCGGGACAGGGACATCGCTGGGCCATGAGTCTTTCCCGTAACAGGTCTGAGCGGCCTCAGAGAGCGGCCAGAGGGCAAAACTCTTTGCTCCATTCAGCGCCTCCGTGTGGAGGTAACCACCTTTCTCCTCCTTGAAGGGAATACCGAATGTCTGAGCATATAGCTGTCGGCTTGCCGCCGCCTCGCGGACAATCGGGCCGAAGCCGGCGATGAACAAGACTCTGGTATTTGTGATTTCTTCCATGGCGTCTCCTCCTTTGCGCAGGATGAACGCAAGCAATCGGGAGTTCGTTTCATAAATCGAGGCGATGACCGCAAAACGCCGGAAGTCAGACCCCTCGGCAGTTGGTCAAGGCAGTGGCTTTGTTTGGATCGCTCGTGGGAAGATGAACGCCTTTCTTACCGGCGCGCGGGAAGCGCTGGTCGTCTCGACAACACCACTGGTTGGCGCGGCGATAGCGACGACGATCAGCGGCTGGAACACGACGAAATAAATCACAAGGACTAATCCGCATCTGTCCTTCGCCTGCGGATTATCCTCGGCTTCCGTTCAAAAACCCAAGGATTGCTGCACGGGCTTCGGCGGCGCGAGCTGGACGCCTTCCAGCTCCAGCATGCGAGCCTTGGCGCTCGAACCGCCAGGTGCGGAGAAGCCGCCTATCTTGCCACCGGCGGCCAAGACGCGGTGGCAGGGGATGATCAGCGCTACGGGGTTCTTGGCCATGGCCTGGCCGACGTCGCGCGCAGCTTCCGGACCGGCGCCGAGCTGTTTGGCGAGCGCTCCATAGGTGGTGGTGTTCCCCCAACCGACCTGCCGCGCGGCCGCGTAGATCTGTTTGAAAAAATCGTCTTGTTCGCTGAGATCCAGTTTGACGCCGGAGAAGTCGATCTGTTCGCCTGCGAAATAGCGCTTCACGGCGGCAACCGCCTCGGCCACTTCGGGCGTCGCTGCGCCGGGCCCTGCATTTGGCAGACGGCGGAGCATAAGCCGCTCGGTCGCTTCAGCGCTTTTTGTCGGCAGTTGGAAGCGCGTTATGCCGATATCGTTCCACGCAATCCCACAGAAACCGCCTGCGGTTTCGAAGATCAGATAGTGCATCGTCTCACTCATGGCAGAGTCTCCGTGTTTCCACTTGCCATGAAAATCGTGCCTCGGGCCGTCAAATTCAACCCGATTCTTGCGCAGGACAATCCTTGCCAACATTTCCCGGTAGAGGGAAGCGGTGCCGATGCTGCTATGACATCAGCCGCACCGCCTCCCCCATCCAGCTTGGGAGCTTATCAATATCCGCCGCCCATACCGCCGCCCGACATACTGCCGCCGGCCGGAGAGGAATGCGTCATACCGCCGCTGCCGCTGGCGGAATTACCCTGCCCTGTAGTGGAGCAAGCCGAAACACTGATGCCGACGAGGGTAAAAAACGCAGCGGACAAGATGGCTTTTATCAACATGTGAGATCATTCCCTTGTTGAGAGCGGGCGCAAAACACCCTGACTTGAGGTGAACAATCGAAGGGCAGTTTTATTCGATGTTTTCCTAAATTAGCGATGCGATGGTTTATCTGGATCTTCCAGCCAATTGTCGCCGCTCAAGTATGTTCTCTTTTTGTTCTTGATTTCGAGGCTATGCAACCGTAGGATTGCGGTTGGTCGGCAAGAACAGGACGAGGCAAAGCGACTTGGCTTTGAAGCGATCTCATGAAGAACAACGGACAGCTTTCGCTCAATCTTGGCGGAGGATCGCGGGCAAGGAAATCCGAAGCCGGTCCGACACATGCCGATGCGCTTTATTTTGCTATCCTGCCTGATCGGGACGTTGCCTTTTCAAGTGCTGAACTGGCAGGGCATCTCCGTCGGCAATACGGCTTTTCGGCAAAGCCGAGACGGCCGGATCTGTTTCATATCACGCTCTACCCGTTGGGTTCCTATATCGGCGCGCCCGAGCCACCGCATGAGGTTGCGTTTGCGGCGATGCAAGCCGCATCGACCGTCAGCAAAACATCGTTCCAGGTGGTCTTCGATCGAGCCGTCAGCTTTGGCAGCGGTGACAACCGGCCACTTGTCTTGTGGTGCAAGGAGGGAAATGCGGAGCTGAAGGCGCTGCATCGAGAACTGGATGACGCCATGCGGCACATCGGATTTGCAAGTGATGGCAGAGAGAAATTCGAGCCGCACATGACGTTGCTGTATCGGGGCTATTTCATTCCCGAGGTTATCCTTGACAAACCCGTCACCTGGACCGTTCGAGATTTTGTCCTGGTCCATAGCTTGCAGGGCGAAGGCGAGCACAAGCATCTTGGCTTTTGGCCGCTGAACTAGCTACTCACGCATTCGGCTGACATCTGCCGGTTTATGCCACCGAACTAACAGCCATGGCAGCATCGTCGACACTGAAACTGCAGCGCTTGTCGAGATCGGTCATTCCGGCGGCGGCCATGAGGTCACGGGCTTGATCATGGGCACGCGCGAATTGCACGCGGATGCCGGCGGTGCGCATGGCGCTATCGAATTCCATCAGGGCGTCGAGTGCGGAACTGTCGAGGTCGAAGCTTTCCTCCAGACTGAGCACCACGGCCTTCAGCCCCGTTTCCGCGCGGCTGCGCGTCAGGATCTCGCCAAGGATCATATCGGCATTGCCGAAAAACAGTGGCTCGCCGGGGCGCCAGATGGCGATGCCGGGTGTCTCCATCGCCTGCGGATGGCGACTGAGGTCGACGAAATTATGGCTGCTCCCCAATCGCCCGAGACGGGCTACATAGGGAGATGCCAACCGGCGCATCATCGCAGCGAGCGAGAGTGCGATCGCCAGCAGCATGCCGTTGAGAACGCCGAAGAACAGCACGCCGGCGGCAGCGCCGAGCGCGACATAGAAATCGCGATGGAGCCGCCACAGGCGAAGGATCGGACCGGGATCGAGCGCATGCGTGAGGGCGGCAATCACCACGGCGGCTAGCACCGGCTCCGGCAGCCGCGCCACCAGCGGCCGGGCGCAGGCGATGAGGATGGCAAGGCCAATAGCAGCAAAAACAGCGGTGGCGCGCGTCTTCGCACCCGCCGCCTCGCTGGCAAAACCTGCGGAAAAGCCGGCGCCGACGGGCATGCCCTGGACGATGGCGCTGGCGATATTGGAAAAGCCCAACGCACCCAGTTCGCGATTGACTTCCAGAGGATCGCCATAGCGCAGCGCCAAGGCCCGCATCGTTCCCCAGGATTCGGCGAAGAGTATGAGCACCAGCGGCACGGTGAACTGCACCAGCCGCGAATAAGCCGTCCAACCGGCGTCAGGCAGCGAAGGCCATTGCGGCAGGACCTCGATCGTCCCGACAAGTTCGACACCATGGCCGCCAAGGCCAAAGACGGAAGAGGCGAGGATACCAGCGGCGAGCACGAGGAAAGCACCGGGAACGCCCGGGAGGCGCTTGAGCAGCAGCAGCGCGGTCAATGCCGCGATACCTACAGCGACGCTTGCAAGGTTCCATCGCGGGATCGCCCTCAGCAGCGCACCGGCATAGCTGAAGATATTGGAGCCTTGCACGGAGACGCCGACGAGAATCGGCAACTGATGCAGGATGATGGTAATCGCCAGCCCCAGCGCAAAGCCCCGCAACACCGGGCGCGAAATGAAGCCGGTGATGCCGCCGAGGCGCAAGGCGGCGGCGATGACGAAGAGAATGCCGGCGAGCGCGACGGCGATGGTCGCGAGGCCGGCCTTGACGGTAGCATCTCCCGGAACGACCGCCAGTGTCGCGGCAAGAATGGCGGCGGACGAGGAGGTCGGCGAAACGATGGCAAAGCGGCTGCGCCCGAAAATAGCGTAGACCAGGCAGCCGGCGATGCCGGCGAGGATCGCCCTATGCGGCGGCAAACCTGCGATGCCCGCATAGGCAACTGCTTCCGGCAGCATCAGGCCTGCAATCGATATGCCCGCGATCACATCGGCTTTGTTTACCGCGGGCCAGCCGCTTAGTTTCGTCATCGATCACCGACCACAGGAATCGCCAATCTGGCTAGGTGTAGAGTTTCACTGACAGGCTGCAACAGGAAAGTAAGCGTTGCGAACCGTTGGTTCAGGCGGCCCCGTCAGCCCCCCTCAGCGGACAACTTCTGCCGATCGTCTCGCTGACAAAATCCATCACCGCGCGAATGGCCGGCGAACGGCGGAGATCGGGATAGGTAACAAGCCAGAGATCGCGCGTGGGTGAAGGAATCTCCGTCGGCAAACGCCTCAGGGCGGCCTCGCTGTCCCCGAGGAAGGCAGGGAGCGCGACGATGCCAAGACCGGCGAGTGCGGCTTGCAACTGACCGAAGACGTCGCCGGCACGGAAAACGATGGGACGGCCCGCTAGCAGGCTGCGCAGCCAGGTTTGCTGCGTCAGATGATCGAGCGCCGCGTCGTAGCCGATAAAGACCCACCTATCCTCCGGCATCGCCGCGACGTCGGGGATGGCATAGAGTCCGAAGCGCATGACGCCGATGCGCCGCACGAGAAGATCGCTTTCCTCGGGGCGCGACATGCGAACGGCAATATCGGCCTCTCCATGATCAAGGGCTGCGCGGCGGGTGACACCGGCGATCGTCAGCGTGATATCGGGATGGTCGGCGCGAAAGGCAGCCGCTTTCGGGGCGATGAGGTGGGCCGCGATAGAAGGCGGCGCGCTGATCGTGACGGCGGCGGAAAGCCCCGCACCTGCACTTTTCGAATAACGCCTGATCGCCTCGACATTGTCCTCGATACCCGCCACCAGCTCGGCAATCGCCCGACCGTCGGCCGTCAGCGGCGAGGTGCGTGGCCTGCGGTCGATGAGCCGCAGGTCAAGCGTGCGTTCGAGCGCGGCGATCCGCCGACCGACCGTGGCATGGTCGACGCCAAGCTCGCGCGCGGCCGCCGAGAGCGAGCCGGTGCGCGCCAGAGAGGCGAAGTGAAGAAGGTCCTGCCAATCGATCATCTGTGCATTATTGCACAGATGCAGTGAGTTCATACCGAATTTATTCAGACGCGCCTTTGTGGTCAAGAAATGCGTCTGAAAGGAGACCATCAATGCCCCTAGCCATCGCCATAACCGGCCCCGGCAGCCCCGAAACAATGCAGCTCGTCGATCTTGCCATCGCCGAGCCGGGACCCGGCCAGGCCCGCATCCGCCAAAGTATTTCCGGCGTCAATTTCGTCGATATCTATTTTCGTTCCGGGCTCTATCCCCTGCCGCCCGGCCAGACCGTTCTCGGATTTGAGGGTGCCGGCATCGTGGAGGCAATCGGCCCCGGCGTCGAGGCTCTGTCGGTGGGCGATCGCGTCGCCTACGCCGGTCATCCGCTCGGCAGTTATGCCGAAGTGCGGACTCTACCGGCCTCGCGGCTGGTGCGGCTGCCCGACGATGTCAGCGAACAGCTCGCCGGCAGTACGATGTTGCGCGGGCTCACCGCCCATATGCTGCTCCATAAGGTCCACCCGCTGCAACCCGGCGAATGGGTTCTGGTGCATGCGGCAGCCGGCGGTGTCGGGCAGATCGTGACGCGCTGGGCTAAGCGGCTCGGCGCCAATGTCATCGCCACGGTCGGTTCCGAAGCCAAGGCCGAATTTGGCTATGAAGCCGGCGCCGATGCCGTTCTTCTGCATACTTCCGAGGATTGGGTGGAAGAGACGCGCCGCATCGCCGACCGCCGCGGCGTGCATTTCGCTATCGACGGCATCGGCGGCGCGATGTTGTCGCAGACACTCGCCACTGTCCGCCCCTTTGGCATGGTCGCGAGCCTCGGCCAGGCCGCCGGCCCCATTCCTCCGATCCGGATCGAGGAACTGACCGCGCCCCGCGCCATCGGTCTCGCTCGCCCGAGTGTGCTGACCTATGCCAACGATCCCGATCTCTACCGGAAGGGTGCGGAGGCACTGATGGCGGAATTACAGGCCGGCCTGATCAATCCGATCGGTGCGGAATATGCGCTGAAGGATGCGGCCAGGGCACATGCCGACCTGGAGGCGGGGCGAACGACGGCAAGCGTGGTTTTGACGATGTGATGAACCAAAAGCAAGGTGGCGCAGTCGTCACCTTGCCCTTGGTTCGTGGCAAAGATGCTTCCCTCTGGCCGAGCACGGCGAAGCCCCGCTCGTCCTGCAACCGGAGCCCTTGCCTTTCGGAAGGCGGTGAAACAAGTTCTGATCCATCCGCGCGCCGCCTTCCCATAAATATTGCGCGCGGCGGCCACGACTTGGTATCAGGCATGGCAAGCAGGAGAGAAGCACATGGACGTCACGCACATCACTATCGACGGCGATACGCCTGGGATCGCGTGGCGGTTGCCCGTGTTGCATTTTACCGGCAGCAAGCCGGATGCGCCGAAGATCTATATCCAGGCGGCGCTGCATGCCGGCGAGCTGCCGGGCACGGCGCTGGCGCATTTCCTCTGTGAGCGGCTCAGGCAGGCGGAGACTGAAGGCGCGCTTCTGAGCGATATCATCATCGTGCCGCACGCCAATCCGATCGGCGCGGCACAGTCGCATTTCGGCGAAATGCAGGGCCGCTTCGATCTGGGCACACGCACCAATTTCAACCGCGACTTTCCGCTGATCTCGGCGCGCGACCGACATCTGCTGATCGAGAATCTGGAGCGCTATCCGGCCGCGGACCGGCTGAAGCGGCAGCTCATCCACATGGCGCTCGGGGCCGATCTGGTGATCGACCTGCATTGCGATGATGAATCCCTGCAATATGCCTATATCGACGAAGCCTTCTGGCCGGAGGCCGCCGATCTGGCGGCGGCGCTCGACATGGACGCCGTGCTGCTATCGGATGGTGAAAGCTCTGCCTTCGAGGAAGCCGTCAGCTTCGCCTGGAAATATGAAGTGCCTGGCGAGAAGAAGGCGCATTTGCCGGGTAAACTGTCGGTTACCGTCGAACTGCGCGGCACGCGCGATGTCTATCCGGAGATGGCGAAGAGGGATGCCGAAGGGCTCTGGCGCTTCCTCGCTGCCCGTGGCGCAGTGCGTGACGATTGTGTGAGCCTGTCCGGCTTTACGGGGCCTGCCGTGCCGCTCGACAATGTCGAGATGATCCGTGCACCGCAGGCTGGCACCGTGCTCTTCCATCGCAATATCGGTGAACATGTCACCGAAGGGGAGTTGCTGGCGACGATCATTACCGCGCCCGGCATGCCGGATGGAACCATCGATGTCCGCGCCCCGCAAGCCGGCCTCATCGTTACCCGCGTTTCCGACCGGCTCGTGCGCCGCCGCGGCGACATGATGAAAATCGGTTGCGACAGACCGAGCGCGGCTGCCCGCAAGCCGGGAACGCTGGAAGACTGAGGCACCCTGACAGCCGCCCGAACCGTCGTGCCCCTCCCGCGGCTTTCGCTCATCTCCCCTTGCGTGTTATGCGATGGCGCACAGCAAGGAACGGATTCGGCATGACGATCACCATTTACGGCATCAAGAATTGCGACACGATGAAGAAGGCGCGAACCTGGCTGGAAAGCCACGGCATCGCCTATGATTTCCACGATTACAAGGCCGTCGGCATCGACCGCGACCATCTGGAGCGCTGGACCACGCAAGCCGGCTGGGAAACCGTACTCAACCGCGCCGGCACCACTTTCAAGGCGCTCCCCGAAGAAGACCGTACCGATCTCACCAAAGACAAAGCCATCACTTTGATGTTGGCCCAACCTTCGATGATCAAGCGCCCCGTGCTGGAAGCAGACGGCAAATTGCTGATCGGCTTCAAGCCGGAGATCTATGCGGGTGCGTTCGAGGTGGATGCATAAGGGCTGCGCCATGTCCAAAACCACCCGTGCCACGCAGATGCTGACCCAGGCCAAGATTGCCTTCACCGTCCATGCCTATGACTACGATCCGAATGCCGAGCGTGTCGGCATGCAGGCGGCGGAAGCGTTGGGCGAGGAGCCGCACCGGGTCTTGAAGACACTAATGGCTGAGGTGGACGGCAAGCCGGTTTGCGTAGTCGTTCCATCAGACCATGACGTCAGCATGAAGAAGCTCGCCGCCGCGTTCGGCGGCAAGTCGGCGGCTATGATGAAGCCCGCGGATGCCGAGCGGCTGACGGGGTATCATGTCGGCGGCATCAGCCCTTTCGGCCAGAAGAAGACAGTGCCGGCGGCGATCGAGGCGCAGGCGACGACGGAAGCCTATGTCTATATCAACGGTGGTCAACGCGGCCTGCAAGTGCGCCTTAACCCGCAGGATGCGCTTAAGGTTTTGAAGGCGAAGGCCGCGCCGCTGATTGCTTGATGGTGGCTAAAAATCAAAACAGCCTTCATTTCCGGCGCAAACGGGTCTAAGTCTGGGACCGTTGTTCCGATCCTCAACACGCAGGTTTTGCCATGACGTTTGCCTCTCCCAACCATCATCCCGTCGATCCCGCCAAGCTGGAGAAGCTTGCCGAAGTGGCCGTGAAGGTCGGGCTGCAACTGCAGAAGGGCCAGGATCTGGTCATCACCGCCCCGGTCGTTTCGATGCCGCTGGTACGGTTGATCACCCGCGAGGCCTACAAAGCCGGCGCCGGTCTCGTCAGCACGTTCTACTCCGACGAAGAAACCACGCTTGCCCGCTACGAATACGGTCATGACGACAGTTTCGACCGTGCCGCGAACTGGCTCTACGAAGGCATGGCCAAGGCCTATGCCAACAATGCCGCGCGGCTCGCCATCTCCGGCGACAATCCGATGCTGCTCTCCGGCCAGGACCCGGCCAAGGTCGCGCGCGCCAACCGCGCCAACTCCGCTGCCTACAAGCCGGCTCTGGAAAAGATCTCCAATTTCGATATCAACTGGAATATCGTCTCTTATCCCAATCCCTCCTGGGCGAAGCTGGTCTTCCCGGACGATCCGGAAGCGATCGCCGTCGCCAAACTTGCCAAGGCGATCTTCGCCGCCTCGCGCGTCGACGTGCCGGATCCGATCGGCGCCTGGGCCGAGCACAATGCCAATCTGCACAAGCGTTCGGCCTGGATGAACGGTCAGCGCTTTGCCGCCTTGCACTTCCAAGGTCCGGGTACCGATGTGAAGATCGGCCTTGCCGACGGCCACGAATGGCATGGCGGCGCCTCGGTCGCCAAGAACGGGGTCACCTGCAACCCGAACATCCCGACCGAGGAGGTGTTCACCACGCCGCATGCGCTGCGTGTCGAAGGCCATGTCTCCTCGACCAAGCCGCTCTCGCATCAGGGCACGCTGATCGACAATATCCGGGTTCGTTTCGAAGGCGGCCGCATCGTCGAGGCGAAAGCGTCGCGCGGCGAGGAAGTGCTGAACAAGGTGCTGGATACCGACGAAGGCGCGCGGCGCCTCGGCGAAGTGGCGCTGGTGCCGCATTCCTCGCCGATCTCGGCCAGCGGCATCCTGTTCTACAACACGCTGTTCGACGAAAACGCGTCCTGCCACATCGCGCTCGGCCAATGCTATTCCAAATGCTTCATTGATGGCGCGACGTTGAGCCAGGAACAGATCAAGGCCCAGGGCGGCAATTCGAGCCTCATTCACATCGACTGGATGATCGGCTCCGACAAAGTCGATATCGATGGCATCAAGCTCGACGGCTCGCGCACGCCGGTCATGCGCGGGGGCGAGTGGGCTTAGGGTTATAGATATCTTCGTTTCGATAGATCGGGGGTATCTTCAAATATCCAGATCCACCCATATTGCGGCGTGGTCCGATGCGCCCTGCTTCTCCGCCGTCAGCTCCGGATAGACGTCCCAGCGCCTAGGGCGTGAACCCGGCCAGAGGCCCCTGCGGAAAACGCCGCCCCCTTGAACCCTGTCGAAGAGCATCGGCGACAGAAAGAGATAGTCGATCTTGCCGGTGGTGTTGCAGAGGCCATAGGTGCCGGGATAGCCGCCATCATCGAAGTCGGGATGGGTAAAGGCATCCTTCAGAGTGCTGGTGGTCAGCGGCTTCAGCGGCTGGCTGTCGGGATAGTCGTTGAGGTCGCCGATCAAGGCAATGTAGTCGACACCTTCAGTCAGCAGCGCCTCGTAAATTTCCCGTGCCCGCTTCGCCTGAATCCTGCGCCGGGCATCGGACGCTTGTACGCCACCGTAACCTTTGCTTTTGAAATGATTGACCAGAACGACGAGCGTCGTGCCGGCGGGCGTCGTCACCCGGTATTCGGCGCAATCCCGTGAAAAGATCAGCGAACCATCCGGCATGCGATCATCGACATGGCTGCGCATGAAACCGATCGGGAAATCTTTCCGCGTCATAAGACCGACATCGATACCGCGCTCGTCATTGCCGTCGATCACCATGACATGTGCGAAAGGATCGCCGCCGACCGCCGGCACGATCAAAGAATTGAAAGAGGACAGCGCCGGCCGGCTTTCGACTTCGATAATGCCCAGCACATCGGCATTGACATCGTTCATGACGCGGGCCGTGTTGCGCATCGCCTCTTCGTCCACCGGCTCTTCGCGCAACTCCAGCGAGCCGACCCAGTCGGCGCGGCCATCGGCAGTAACGACGACACCGCCGGTCTTCGGTCGCGTCAACAGTGCACCGCGATTGCGCCGCAGAACGACAAAAGGACCGGTATCGCTTCTCTCCAGCCCAAGTGCGACGATCAGGTCCGTCATCCTTCGCCGATCGGCGTCGCTGTAGCTCGCCTGGCCGAGCAGGCCTTCAAGAGCGGCGAACTTTTCCAGGATCGGACGACCTTCCTCCCAGCTATCGAGATTCATCGCCTTGGCGCGATCGAAGAGGTTTTCGACGTTGTAAGAGGCCAATCTCATCGTATGGCCCTCCTCGAAAAAACATGGCGTTATAATAACATACCGCCGCCAAAACCGCATATCAGCCGAATTGATTGCGGATTGGGTACTCGGGGATTAGTTAGGTCAAAGCGGCAGCGCGGCCAGCGCATTCTTGACGCGGGCGAGATGTGCAAGACGCTTGTCTTCGCCGATCCGATCCATGTCATGCAGGGTCAACATGCGGAAATCGAGCCGTTTTGCGCAGAAGGCGGCGATGCCGCGTTTCAAGAGCCGACGCACCGGATTGCCCATATAGAGATGCACGACCCACCACGGAGAACCGGTCGTCGTCAGAGCCCAGAACAGGCGGATATTGCTCAACTGCGGCACGATGCGGCCGCCGGTTGGATCATGGCGAAAAGCGATGCCGGGAGCGAAGACCCGATCGAAGAAGCCCTTGAGGATGGCCGGAAAATTGAACCACCATTGCGGAAAGACCAGCATCAGCCCGTCGGCTGCCCGCAGCCGGGCGACGATAGTCCCGACGGCGGATGTATCGTAGGGCTGATCGAAATAGCCGCGCCGTTCGGCTTCGGATAGGCGCGGGTCGAAGTCCTCACGGTAGAGATCGAGTACATCCACCTGATGCCCGCCGGCGACAAGCGTCTCCTTTGCCGTTTTCGTCACCGCAGCGGCAAAGCTATCCTCCAGCGGATGGGCGAGCACGAGGAGGATGCGCATCAGAACAGGCTTCCCTGCTTCGGCGGATCGGCGGCATCGGCCGGTTTCGCCGTCCGCTTCTTCTGTGGCGGCGGGTCTGCCGGCGGCACGGTCGGCAAAGCGGCGGCAGGGCTGTCTCCGGTAACGGCACCAACGCGGCCATCGGCAAATTCGATCGAAATCGCAGCGCCTGCGGCGAGCGCTGCTGCCAGCGAAACCGGGCGGTCGGCTTCGTCACGCACGACGGCGTAGCCGCGCTTCAAGACGTTTTTGTAGGACAGCGATTGCAGGATTCGCTCCTGAGCAATCAACTCACCACGCGCCCGCACGAGCTGATGGCGTATCGCGGTGTCAGCGTGGCGAGAAAGATTGCCTAGTAGATCGCGGGCGCGACCGGTCTGCGCCGCCAGCCGCGACGGCAGCGTGGCGAAAACGGCGTCGGCCCGGCCGATACGGGCGCGGGCGCGATCGATCATCCGCTCGACGGTGCGCTCAGTGCGGCTCATCCGCTCGCCCAACATCTGCCGGCGCTCGACAATACGGTTCGACAGCACGTCGGGCCGCAGATGCGAGGCGGTGCGTTCGAAGGCGCGGCGCTTGTTGAGCGTATTCAGCTCCAGCCCGCGACCCAAACCTGCGGCGGCCTCATCGAAGCGGCGGCGCGGCAGGGCCAGGAGCTGATCGAGCGAGGGCAGCGCCCGAAGCAGCGCGCGCACCGCCTGTCGGCGTTGATCCATTTGCCGGCCGACACACCCCTGCAGACGGGCGGCCAGACTTGCGAGCTGCGCCTCGAGTTCAGCCTTGACCGGCACGGCCATTTCCGCGGCTCCGGTCGGCGTCGGGGCACGAATATCGGCGGCATAGTCGATCAACGTCCAGTCGGTCTCGTGACCGACGGCGGAGATCAAGGGAATCTCGCTCGCCGCGGCGGCACGAACGACCGCTTCGTCGTTGAAGCTCCAGAGATCCTCCAGGCTGCCGCCGCCACGGGCGACGATCAGCACGTCAGGACGGGGAACGGGGCCTCCGGGCGCAAACTCGTTGAAGCCGCGGATGGCATTCGCCACCTCATCGCCCGAGCCGTCACCCTGCACCTTCACCGGCCACACCAGGACATGCACAGGAAACCGATCGGAGATGCGGTGCAGGATATCGCGGATGACCGCGCCGGTCGGCGAGGTGACGACACCGATGACCTTGGGCAAAAAGGGAAGCCGGCGTTTGCGATCGGCGTCGAACAGACCCTCGGCGCCGAGCTTGCGCTTGCGTTCCTCCAACAGAGCCATCAGCGCGCCGGCGCCCGCCGGCTCCAGCGTTTCGATGACGATCTGGTATTTCGAGGAGCCGGGGAAGGTCGTCACCTTGCCCGTGGCGATGACTTCCATTCCCTCTTCGGGGCGGAATCTCAGCTTGGAGAATGTGCCTTTCCAGATCACCGCGTCGATGCGGGCCCGATCATCCTTCAGTGAAAAATAGGCGTGACCGGAGGAGTGCGGCCCGCGGTAACCGGAAATTTCGCCGCGCACCCGTACCTGATCGAAGGCGCTCTCGACGGTACGCTTGATCGATCCGGATAATTCCGAGACGGAATATTCGGCGAGATTCGTCGGCGAATCACTCTCAAAGAAGCTGCTCATACGGTCTTTTTATCCGAAGTCGCCGCAAATGCGGAGCCGCATAATCCTTAAGTCGGAATCGATTTGAGGAAAGGATTATGCGCAGATTTAAAATGCTGCTGCGCCCTTTGCGCGTTCAATAGGACGCACGGCACAATGAGCTTCATCATGCGTTAACCCTATCCACAAAGCCTTTCTTAGCCATCTGCATGCAATTCTGTGCAAACTTGTTTTTGGTAAAGAGGAGGTGGAGCGATGATATTCGTAACCGCCATGATCATCGGAATTGCGGCCGGCCTGCAGCGTTCGGCGATCGGCTCGATTCTGGGTGCAGCCCTGGTCAGCATTGCCTTCATGGCAGCCGTTGCCGCCTCCGCGGTTCCGCCGCCTCTGACGACATTGTTCATAGCGCTCGGCGGATACAACCTCGGCTTCATCGGTTATCTCGTCACGCTCGACGTGCTGGAGCAGCGCCGGGCCTGACAGTCCGTGGCACAAAGCTTTGGTTACAAGCCCCACTTCGGGCCATCTTCTGACAACGCCCAACCGGATCACCGTTCACCACGACGGACGGGCCGCCGAGCGCGTTCCAGCGAAACAGATTGAGATGCCAGCCACCAGGGATCAATCTTGATCGATCGATAATGCCATCGGCACCGGCTGCTCTGGCAGCATCGGCCGTGCGCCATGAGGGTGGCTCCTCGCCGGCCGCCAATGCAGGGCGCCACGGTAGATTCGAGGCATTCCGATCGATGCCGAGCCGTTCACAGGCCTGCTGGTCATGCTGATCGAGCACCAATGCGTTGCGGACCAACAGCGGCACAACAACACGTCGCCGACCGTCTTCGCGCATATAGCCTGAAATCGCCATGATCGCCCATTCCGGCGAAGCGCTCATGTAGAGGGCGGGCTGCCCGAGCCGGTGATAGCGGCCAGCGCTCGCCTCATGCGGAGGATCGAGGATATGATCGAGGCGTTCGATAAGGACCGAACGAAAGAAGCGCCCACTCACCTCGCGAAAGAGGCTCGACGATTCACTTGCTGACGACTGTTCTTCCATAGGATCCGTTAATCAGACACACGCACCGTCAATCCGCCGGCATAAACCGGAAGAACTGCACGTCCGACTTCGCTGCCGTTGGGATCGGCTGAAGATAGGCGGGCACGTGCCCCTGGCTGAGTTGAGCATAAAGCCCATCCGGCTTCAGCTTGGAAACCTCCTCCACCTGCGGATCGCTGGCGCAAAAGGCAAGCAACGTGACATGGGCGCCACGCAGGAAGGCTTCCGCCTCTTTCGGTTCTGCAAGGCCGATGTGCAACTCGGTCAGCATACCACCCTGATCACGATGATAGGGACCGGAGAGCACGCGATGCGGCGTGAAGCGCAGGATGGGCGAACCCATGTTCGACGGTGCGGAAACGACGCCGGGAGTAAGACCGGCGAGCGGTGCCAGTGCGTCCTTTGAGATGCATTGCCCCGTCTCTTCCGCCTTGGCGACCGGAGCTGAGAAACTGTTCGCGACGCCGTTGTTGGCAAGCGCGCCGCCGACAGCCCAGACGGCGGGCGCCGAGAGCAGCGTCGCGGCGACGTAGAAGAAGGCTGCGCCCACATCCTCCGTATCAGCGGCGGAGATGCGGCGAAGTTCGGCCAGCAGCAGGGCGAGCGGCGGAATGGCGAGCAGATTGGAAAACTCGGCGCCGCGCACCTGTACCAGCGCGATGATCCAATTGACGCCCACCAGAGCCAGAAGAACGAAATGCAACCGGGCGCGCTCGCCGCGCATCATGCGGAAGATGCAAATGACGATCGCCATGAAGCCGGTGGCATAGAAGGCACCAAGCGTTTCCGGCTGATGGTGGGACAAAGCGAGGATCGACTGCGCTTCGGAGACGCTGTTCAACCACAGTTGCACCAGCAACGGGTCGAGATCGGCAAGCGGATTGCGCAGGCATTGCGGCGCGATCGCCAGTGTCGTGGCGAAGACGACGGCGCCATTGGCCACCAGCACCGCCAGACGCCATGGGCGCGGCAGACGGCTGGCGAACAGCGCCGACAGCAACAGGCCGGCGCCGCCGATGCTGGTGATGCTATAGAAGCCCAGCGAGAGATTGTCGCAGGTGACGGCGGAATAGAGATGCGGCGGGACCAGCGCGAAGAATGCGGCACTAACGGCGATCGTCAGCGTCAGGGCGAAAGCGCGGGCAGCAGGCGCGAAAACCTCGCCATCCCAAGCCCAAAGCCCAGCGACCGCCATGCAGGCGACGGCGACGAACGGCGTCGTCTCCGCTCCGATGCCAAGGGCAATGGCAAGGGCAATGGCCGCAATGACGAAATTGCGCGGCCTGTAGCTCTCGTCGGCCAACATGGCGACGGTGAGCGCGACAAGCCCGAGCTGCACATTATCATGATCGATGGAACCCGGCTTGAAACGGCTCGACACCAAAATGAAGAGCGCCGTCAGGCCGAGCGAGAAATGCATGCCTTCCGTGCCGGCGATGCGGCGTCCGGCAAGGCCCATGGAGAACATCAGCGGCAGCACGAGCATGAGAGGCCAAACGGTAAGCGCCGCCGCTTCCGCGCTCTCCGGCGCCAGAAACAACCGAAAGAATGCAATCAGTGAGGCGATCGGCAAGTCGATGAAGCGCGACCAGTGCATCAGCGTGCCGCCATTGAGGCCGAGGCGGTATTGCACCATGTCGAACCAGCCTTGGCCTCCAAGAAAATCGCGCACTTCGACGAGACGCATCATGTCGTCATTGTCGGGGCCGACATAGTCCATGGCGTGACGATTGAGGATCAACAGGGCGGCGATGATGACGACGCTGTAGATCAGCGCGACGAGCCACAGCCGCGACCAGTGCGAAGGCGCTGTCTGCGTGGCTGCCAATGCCGATCCGCGCGATATTCCCACCGCCTGCACCATTTCGATGAAACCCCGTGTTTGAAGGACATGCAAGGGCGTCACGCTAATGGCTGGCGATCAAGAAAGCGTAAAGCAAGGCCACGCCGCAGCCGATATCACGATAATGTTCCCGCGGAGATCGCAACCTGCCATTTTTCACCCGCAGCCATAGGGTCTTATTAACGCGCAGCGGGATAAGTTCTCATCCAAATTATCCGTTGAGGCCTCAAGTGAACGTCATGCGTAAGAATTGGCCAGAAACCATGTGGAGTGAGAACCTGAACATCGCCGTTCTCCTGCCCTGCTACAACGAGGCCGCAACCATCGGCCAGGTCGTGCGCGGCTTTCGCGAGGCGCTGCCGAAGGCCGGTATCTACGTCTACGACAACAACTCCACCGACGGGACGGCGCTGCAGGCCATGCTTGCGGGCGCGACCGTCGTGCGCGAGCGCCGCCAGGGCAAGGGGCATGTGGTGCGCCGCATGTTTGCCGATATCGACGCAGACATCTACATCATGGCCGACGGCGACGGCACCTATACGCCCGAGGATGCGGAGGAACTGATCCGCACGCTTCTGACCGAAGGTTCCGATATGGTGGTGGGCACCCGCCGCGGCGTGCATGACGATGCCGGCCGGCAGGGTCATGCCTTCGGCAATCGGATCTTCAACTGGCTTTACCGTACGATCTTCGGCACCGACTTCACCGATATTTTCTCCGGCTATCGCGCTTTCTCCCGGCGCTTCGTTAAAAGCTTTCCGGCCGTATCCGGCGGTTTCGAGATCGAGACGGAAATGTCGGTGCATGCCTCGCGGCTGAAGCTGCCCGTCAGCGAATTGGAACTCGATTACGGCCGGCGGCCGGAGGGTTCGCATTCCAAGCTTTCGACTTTCCGCGACGGCTGGAAGATTCTCTGGATGTTCGCGATGCTGATGAAGGAAACGCGGCCCTTCGCGTTCTTCGGCATTTTGGGAGCCATTTTCATGGAGACGAGTATCGGCTTCATGATCCCGGTCTTTTTCGAATATTTCGAAACCGGCCTGGTCGCCCGCATGCCCACCTGGGTGCTGTCCATGGCGCTGATGATGATTTCCTTCATGCTGTTCACGGCCGGGCTGATCCTCGATTCTGTCGCACGAGCCCGCGCCGAACAGCTTCGCATCCACTATATGAGCTTGGCCAAACCGGCATCCCGGCAGATTGGGGATGAGCGAACGGTCTATATCACCGAGCACGAAAAGCCGGCGAGCCGGAGGAAAAAGGCCAAGGCTGCATGAAGAAGCTTCTGCGCTTCCTGATCGCCGGCGGCATAGGCTTCGTGGTCGATGCGGGCGTGCTGCACTTGCTGCTCTGGTTCACGCCCTTCGGCCCATTCGTCGGTCGGGCCCTTTCCATACCGAGCGCGCTGCTCGCCACCTGGTTTCTCAACCGTAATTTTACCTTCGGCCGTTCCAATCGCTCGCTGGCCGCCGAAGGTTTTCGCTATGGTTCGGTCGGCCTGACTTCGGCGCTGCTGAACTATGCCCTGTTCAGCTCGCTGCTTGTCTCCATGCCGACCCTTCAACCGATCCTAGCGCTGATCCTGGCATCGGCGGCAGCGACTACGTTCAGCTTCTTCGGCTATTCGCGCTTCGTCTTCCGCCACCGGCAAAATCCCTAGAGCGTGACGACTCTTCTCCGAATCGTCGTCACGCTCTAGCTCTTTGATTTTGCATGATCTTATCCAAAAACCGCTGCACACTTTTTGGGATCATGCTGTAGGCCGGCTCAGACAGGCTCCCAGCCGTCCTTCTCGCTGGCGCGATAGATGGCGTCGATGACCTTCTGATTGAGCTTCGAACTTTCGAGCGTCACGACTTCCGTGCCTTTGCCCAATGCCGCCGAGGCGAAAGCTTCCGCCTCGCGTTTGTACTGACGGCTGTCAGGGAAACGGAATATCTGCGATTCCGAGTGGCCGCGATTGGTCAGTTCCAGCTCTTCAGCGCCATAGCGATCGGCATTGAAGGGGGATTTCACCTCGATGAAACCGTCCGTGCCGTGAAAGACCATGACCTGGCGGGCGGCCATCTGCGTTGCGATATAGAAGGTCAGTTCGAAATCGCCGAAATCAGCCTTGACGCTGGAATAGATGTCCGTGCCGAATTCAGGGTCGCGCTCGGTGACCGCCTGGATACGCAGGGGTTCGCGACCGGTGACGAAGCGGGTGCTGATCGTCGGATAGACGCCGATATCGGGCAGGCCGCCGCCGCCGAGTTCCGGGATGTTGCGCATGTTGCCGGCATCGCGGTTAAAATAGGTGAAGGCGCCCTGAACATGGCGCAACCGGCCGATGGCGCCGGCTGCCAGCAGCGAGCGGACTTTCTGCCAGACCGGCGTGTAGGTAACCATATAGGCTTCCGTCACCAGCACCTTGTTGCGGTCGCGGGCAGCGATCAGGCTGTCGATCTCATCGGCCTTCAGGGCAATTGGCTTTTCGCAGAGCACATGCTTGCCGGCATCGGCGGCCTTGATCGTCCATTGGACGTGCTGCGAGGTCGGCAGCGGAATATAGACGGCATCGATCTTGTCCGAAGCGAGCATCTCCTCGTAGGAGCCGAAAGCATGCGGCACGGAGAAGCGATCGGCCATGTCGCGGGCGCGCGCCAGATCGCGGCTGGCGATCGCCGTCACCACACAATTTTCAGCATCCTGAATAGCCGGCACGACCAGTTCGCGGCCGATCTTGGCCGTCGATAAGATTCCGAAACGCAGCATGACTTTTCCTCCTGGAGCAAGATTCCCAAGCAAACAACCGCAAGGCGGAGAGCGCGGAGCGGCTTTCGGATAGGACCTTATGAAAGTGATAGGTGGGACGAAATAATGGATCATCTCGCTCGCGATGAAACCGGAGGCAACTTTATTCGGCCCTTACCCAAGGCGCAATGCCATCGCGCAACCCCAAGCCAGAAACTCGCCATCGTGGGAAGGATATCTATGGCTGGATTTGTCCTCATTTTGTCCGGCTTGTGGCTTTTGCCGCTGGTATTATGGATCTAGCTTCGGTTATCCTTCAATCACAGGAGATACGAAAATGTCCCATGTCGACACTGCTTTGCTGGTTATCGACGTTCAGGAATCCTTTCGCCAGCGCCCCTACTGGCAAGCGGACGAGCTGCCGGAGTTCGTGGACCGGCTGCAGGCTTTGATCGATGGCGCCAAGGCCCGCGGCATTCCAGTGATCCAGATTTTTCATGTCGACGGCGACGAGCATTTCAGCCTCGCGAGCGGATATGTCCGCAAGCTCGACGAGATCACGCTGGAGGCTGATGCCGTGTTCCACAAATCCCGCCATTCCGCGCTCGTAGGGTCCGGTCTTGACGTCTGGCTGGTGGAAAACGGCATCCGCAAGCTGATCGTTTCCGGCATCCGTACCGAGCAATGCTGCGAAACGACGACGCGCCATGCCTCCGACCTCGGCTACGATGTCGATTACGTCACCGAGGCAACGCTAACTTTCCCGATGACGCATGCGTCAGGTACGGTTTTCAGCGCCGACGATATCAAGAAGCGTACCGAGCTGGTGCTATCAGGCCGTTTCGCCCGCATCGCCACGGTGGAAGATGCGCTTGCATCCGTGACGATCAGGAGTGCTGCATGAACCAAACCGGCCGACACCTCCGGACCATTCCCGTCTATGTCCTCCTGCCGCCCTATACGCTGCTGATGGATGTGGCCGGGCCGGTGGAGGTTCTGCGCCGCGCCAATATCGAACAGGAGGATATCCTGTTCGATTACCGTTTCATTGCCGCCCGGCCGACGCAGACGACCTCGATCGGCCTGACGGTGGCCGATCTCCTGCCCTTGCCTGACTTTATTCCCGAAGGCGCCCTGGTCGTCGTCTCCGGCAGCGTCACGCCGCCGCCCGATGCCGGCGACATCGAGGAGGAGAACAGGCTGCTCGCCACCTGGCTCAAGACGGCGATCCGGCCGGGCGTCACCCTCATCACCATCTGCTCCGGCGCTGTGCTTGCCGCCCGCGCCGGGCTGCTCGAAGGCTATGCCTGCACGACGCATGCCGCCTGTCTCGATGAGGTCCAGCACCACGCACCGACTGCGCGGGTACTCGACAACCGGCTCTATGTCGAGGACCGTGAGCGCTATTCCAGCGCAGGCATCTCCACCGGCACGGACCTGATGCTGCACATCGTCTCCAAGCTCACTTCTCCCGTGACAGCGCTGACGATCGCGCGCCACATGGTCGTCTACATGCGCCGCACCGGCGCCGATCCGCAGCTTTCACCCTGGCTCAGCGGCCGCAATCATGTGCATCCCGCCATTCACCGCGTCCAGGATGCGATCATGGCCGATCCCGCCCACGGCTGGTCGCTCGCGGAGCTTGCCGGCATCGGCGCGATGAGCACGCGGCATATTTCCCGGCTGTTTCAGGAGCATGCCGGCTTGTCGGTAACCGCCTATGTCAATCTGATGCGCGTGACGCTCGCCCGCGATGTGCTTGCCAATTCGCGACTGGATATGGAGCGCGTGGCGGAAAAATCCGGTTTCGCCTCGCCGCGGCATATGCGGCGCGTCTGGTCGAAATATAATGAGCTGCCGCCCAGCCACTACCGACGATCGGCCGCTGAATAAAATAATCGTTAGTAGCATTTCCAATGGTAGGACGATAACTTGCACCAACGTCCCCTCCCGTTCCGGCCTTTTCAGCGCCGGTTTTGCTCAAATAATTTGGAGAGCCATCATGGAAATGCGCAAGCTTGGACGACCCGATCTTTTCACCGCACCGATCGTCTTCGGCGGCAATGTTTTCGGCTGGACAGCAGATGAGAAGACTTCCTACACTCTGCTCGACGCCTTCTTCGACGCCGGCTTCAACGCGATCGATACCGCCGACGTCTATTCAAGCTGGGTTCCCGGCAATAAGGGCGGCGATTCAGAGGAGATCATCGGCAAGTGGCTGAAACAGGGCCGCGTTGCCCGTGACAAGGCGATCATCATTACCAAGGTCGGCTCGGAAATGGGTCCCGGCAAGAAGGGACTGAAGGCGAACTACATCCTGCAGGCGGTCGAGGATTCGCTGAAGCGGCTGCAGACCGACTATATCGATCTCTATCTCTCGCACTGGCCTGATCCGGAAACCCCGTATGAAGAGACGCTCAGCGCCTATGCCAAGCTGAAGGAGCAGGGCAAGATCCGCCATGCCGGCTGCTCCAACCTCAATGCCGAGCAGTTGCAGGCCTCCTTCGATGCCGCTGCCAAGTCCGGCCTGCCGCGTTACGATGTGCTGCAGCCGGAATATAATCTCTATGCCCGCGACGGCTTCGAAGGTCCGCTCGCGGACCTCTGCGTGAAAGAGGAGATTGGCGTCATCACCTATTTCAGCCTTGCGGCCGGCTTCCTCACCGGCAAATACCGCAGCAAGGCCGATACCGAAGGCCGGGCGCGCGAAAACCGTGTCGCTACTTACCTCAACGACAAGGGCTTCCGAATTCTCGCCGCCCTCGATACGGTTGCCGCGGAGACCAAGTCGACGCCGGCCGACGTCGCGCTTGCCTGGCTGCTGCGCAAACGCGGCGTCACTGCGCCGATCGCCAGCGCCACCAGCCTCAGCCAGCTCGATGCGTTGATCAATTCGGCGAAGCTTTCGCTTTCCGACGAAGCCATGAGCTTGCTCGACAAAGCCGGCGAATAAAATAAGCAGGATTGAACCGATGACTGTCGTAATCCGCGATGCCAAGCCCGAAGACGAAACCCGCTGGCGCAAGCTCTGGGCCGACTATCTCGCCTTCTATGGCGTCGGCATCGCGCCCGATATCACCGACAAGACATGGCGCCGCGTCTTTGATCCGGCGTCCGCTATCTTCATGCGCGTCGCCGAAGTCGATGGAGAGGTCAAGGGGTTCACGCTCTGCCTGACCCATGAAGGCACCTGGGTCCGCGCACCGGATTGTTATCTGGAAGACCTCTTCGTCGACGAAAGTGCGCGTGGCCGCGGTGTCGGCCGGGCGCTGCTGGACGACCTCGTCGCACTCTGCAAAAAGAACGGCTGGGCTCGGCTCTATTGGCATACGGAAGAGAGCAACGCCACTGCCCGCAAGCTCTATGACAGCTATGTCGAGAGCGACGGGCACATCCGCTACCGCATCAGTTTTTGAGTCTCGGAAAACCTTCGTAGAGGGGCGAATGATCGCCCTGCCAATTTGCCATGTCGCGCTTGGTCAGCATGCCACGAGGCTGGGCAAAACTCTGGATCGTCCGTTGCGGCCGCTCGTGCCACTGGATGTTGAAAGCCCATAATTTCGGGAAGAAGCAGAGCGATGCGTAGGGCAGATGATCGTGGATCCACCAGGCAAGCTTCTGCCAATCGCCCTCCTCGCGGCAATTGTCGATCAGCCATGGCACGACGATGCAGACTGCCGCGCCCATGCAGCCATCGAGATCGCGCATATCCCATATGTGATGCGCGGCGGTGTGCGCATTGGTCGAGCAATTCAAGCCGTTCCTGTTACCGAAAGCGTTGACGGCAGGCGCGCGGTAACCGGAGCGGATATGCAGCCGGCCGAAGGTCGCCTCCAGAGGTTCCAGTAGCTCTTGGCAAAGCCGGCTGCCGGACTCGATCGCCAGATCGGGATCGTCGGGGATATTCGGAATGCGATGGAAGTCGGCGATCTCCGAATGCAGGAAATCACGGAAGAAGAAATTTTTCGACAACCTGACACGGCCGAGCTCCTCCAACCCTTTCATCGATCCCGGCTTCTTCATCGTTCCTACCCTTCTCTCTGCTCGCGCGGCCAGTGCCCACGCTTTATCGCACATGGCCGCTCCGAATTTTGTCAGCATCGGGAACAATTAGGATTGCGCTGGCTTCTGTAGGGGTCGCCGTCAGGCGGCATCTCAGAAAAATCAGGCTCTAAAAACACGGAGAGAAACAATGCCCAAGGACAAGACGTTGGAAGACCTGTTCTACGATACGCTGAAGGACATCTACTATGCCGAACGGCAAATCGTTCGGGCGCTGCCCAAGATGGCACGTGCGGCGCAATCGCCGGATCTCAAAGCCGGCTTCGAAAAGCATCTGCAGGAAACCGAGGGGCATGTTGAACGTCTGCAGCAAGTGTTCGAACTGATTGGCAAACGCGCGCAAGGCAAGACCTGTGAAGCCATCCAAGGGATCATCGCCGAAGGCGAGGAGATCATCGATGAATTCAAGGGAACGCCTGCTCTCGATGCCGGGCTGATTTCCGCTGCGCAGGCCGTCGAGCATTATGAGATCGCCCGCTACGGCACGCTGCGCACCTGGGCGAACACGCTCGGCCAACAACAGGTGGTCAAGCTGCTCGACCAGACGCTGCAGGAAGAGGGAAATACCGACAAGGTCCTCTCGAAGCTGGCTATGACCGCAGCCAATCAGAAAGCGGCAGCCTGATTGGCTCATAGCAAGAGCGGCGGGCTTTCCCGCTGCTCTTACTGCCCTGAATATTTGAAGAAATCGATGAAGGCCCTGAGTGCCGGGCGCATCTGGCGGCGGCTGGGGTAATAAACATAGGGGCCAGGATAAGACGGGCACCAGTCTTCAAGCACGCGGATCAACTGGCCTTCGGCGAGTTTCTGCTGAACGCGCATATCGAATAGATAGGCGAGCCCTGCCCCATTCAGCGCTGCCAGAACCGCGAGTTGATCTTCCCCGACGATCAGCGGGCCATCAACGGCGACAACAAGCTCGCGGCCGTCCTTCTCGAATTCCCAGCGATAGATCGCGCCATTGGTGAAACGTCGCTTGATGCAGCGGTGATGCACAAGATCGCGCGGATGCAAAGGTTTCGGATGTTTCTCGAAATAGGCCGGGGATCCGGCGATGACCGTGCGGATGTCGGGCGATATCTTCACCGCGATCATATCCGCCTCCAGGCTCTCTTCCAGCCGGATACCGGCGTCGAAGCCCTCCCGGACGATATCGATAAAGCCGTCCTCATTGGCGATCTCCAGCGTGATATCGGGATAGGTATTCAGGAAATCGCCGAGGCGCGGGGCAAGCAGCAGGTCGGTGACAAAACGCGGTGCGGTGATGCGGAGATTGCCGGCCGGGCGCCCACGGGCGGCAAGCGTATCCTCCAATGCAATGTCGATCTCCTGCAGCGCTGGCGCCAGACGTTCCAGCAGCAGCTTGCCCTCCTCCGTCGGCGAAACGCTTCGGGTGGTGCGGGCAAGCAGCCGCACGCCGAGGCTTTCCTCGAGGCTGGAGACCGCATGACTGACGGCAGAGGGCGCGATCGATAATTCCTTGCCGGCGGCACGGAAGCTCCGATGGGCGGCAACGGCGGCGAGGACTGCCAATTGGGAGAGCTGAGTTCTGTTCATTGATCTAAATAATAGAACAGCCCATTTGCATTTGCATGCATTTTCATTCGCTATCGGCAGACATAATTTCTCTCTCGTCACGCGGCTGGCGAGAATGTCGCCGCGGACCAGAATTAAGCTCAGAAGGACACGACTATGAAAACCCGCAAACTCGGCAAGGAACTCTCCGTCTCCGCTGTCGGCCTCGGCTGCATGGGAATGAGCTTCGCCTATGGCGCAACCGATGACAATGAATCCATCAAAACGCTGTATAGAGCCGTCGATCTCGGCGTAACCTTTTTCGATACGGCCGAAACATACGGCCCCTTCACCAACGAGGTGCTGGTCGGCCGTGCGCTGAAGCCCGTCCGCGACCGCGTCGTCATTGCGACGAAGTTCGGCTTCAAGCTCGATCCGGAAAAGTCAGGTCCGGCAGCGATGATCGGCGTCGATAGCCGGCCGGAACATGTGAAAGAGGTGGCCGAAGCCTCGCTGAAGCGGCTCGGCACCGATGTCATCGACCTCTTCTACCAGCACCGCGTCGATCCGAACGTTCCGATCGAGGATACAGTCGGCGCGATGGCGGAGCTGGTGAAGGAGGGCAAGGTGCGTGCGCTCGGGCTTTCGGAAGCCGGTGCCGCCACCATCCGCCGCGCCCATGCTGTGCATCCGATTGCCGCCGTGCAAAGCGAGTACTCACTGTGGAGCCGCGATCCGGAGGAAGAGGTGCTTGCTGCCTGCCGTGAACTCGGCATCGGCTTTGTGCCGTATAGCCCACTCGGTCGCGGCTTCCTGACCGGTGCGATCCGCAACGTGGGCGACCTCGCAGCCGATGACTTCCGCCGCAACGTGCCGCGTTTCCAGGGTGAAAACTTCGACGCCAACGCCGCCCTCGTCGCCAAGCTCGAAGTCCTCGCCAAGGACAAGGGCGTCACCGCAGCACAGCTCGCACTCGCCTGGGTGCTGCACCAGGGCGACGACATCGTACCGATCCCCGGCGCCCGCAAGCTGCACCATCTGGAACAGAACTCCGCCGCCGCCGATATCACGCTCTCGGCCAGCGAACTGCAGGAATTGAGCGATGTCATCCCGCCCGATCTGGTGGCCGGCAAGCGCTATTCGGATGCCTCGCTAGCCATGACGAACCTGTAGGAGCATCGTCAGCTTCTCGCACGCAACATAGGCACCGGCGTTCCCTCGCTGGTGTCGATGCTTTTTCGTTGGCACCTTTACGAAAGCTGCGAAAGCATGGCCTCTAAGCGGCAGCCGAACAGATCGGTATAGTCGAAATCGCGCATTTACGTCTCCACGCTCGGTTGACAAATTAGCCCGAAGTTTGAAGAGTGCGGCCAATCGAAACGGGCAGCGTTGGGGGGACTTATGTCTAAGCGCGCGTTTATCGGACTTTCCGCTTTTCTTATAGCCACCTTCGTCGCTTTGACACCCGCGAGCGCCGCCGATGCCAAGCGGCAGGTGGTCACCACGCCGGACGGCGATTACTTCGGCTTCGATCTGCGCACCGAGCAGAATGTCACGCTGGATCAATGCTCGACATCCTGCATCGGCGACAAGTCCTGCAAGGCCTTCACCTATAATCCCAAGGTGAAATGGTGCTTCCTGAAGTCCGATTTCAACCAGCTCAACAGCTTCCCCGGCGCTGTTGCGGGCAAGATTGTCGAAACTGCGGCCGCCAACGAGCCGGATATCGGCGCCGCACCCGCTCTTCCCTTCCTTTCCGACAATTTCGTACAGGCCGCGCGCGATGCGAAGAGCAGGCTCATGCTTGCCAACGAATTGAAAGGACAGGGCGTCGAAAGCCTGACGGCGCTCGGCCGCATCGAGCTGACCTCCGGTAACGTCAACAACGCATTGAACGCCTTCCAGGGTGCGCTATCGCTGGCGCCTGACAATGGCGCGCTTTGGGTCGAGATGGCGCGGGCCGCCAACACCATAACGAACGACACGACCGTCGCCACCCAGGCGGCCTATGCTGCCCTCAACGGCTATCAGCTTTCCCGCACGACGCGGAGCCGCGCCGACGCGCTCGCCGTGCTCGCCAGCTCTCTGCAGAACGCGCAGAATTATCGTCAGGCGCTCAGCGCCTACAAGGCAAGCCTCGCCCTGGCCGGCTCGCCGACGGTTCAGGCCGCCTATGAGGATCTGAGAGCCCGCCAGGGCTTCCGCGTCACCGGCAACACGCTTGACAACGACAACGCTTCGCCCCGCGCCTGCCTGCAATTCTCCGAAAAGCTGGTGAAGAGCGGCGTCGACTATACGCCTTTCGTCACCGTCAATGGCGCCGCTCCGAAGGGCGTCGATGCCAAGGACAACCAGATCTGCGTCGAAGGCCTCGATTTCGGTCAGCGTTATAAGATTTCGCTGCGCCGCGGCCTGCCTTCCTCCGTCGATGAAGATCTTGCCGCCCAGGTGGACATCGAGGTCTACGTCAAGGACCGCACCGCCTCGATCCGCTTCACCGGCGACAATTTCGTGCTGCCGTCGACAGCGCGTCGCGGCATTCCGCTGGTTTCGGTCAACGCCACCACCGCCAACTTGAAGCTCTACCGCATCGGCGACCGCAATATCGCGCAACTGCTCAACAATTCGCAGTTCCTGACGCAGATGGACAGCTATAGCGCCCAGACCATTCAGGACACCAGCGGCGAGTTGGTCTGGCAGGGCTCGATCGATATCCAGCAGGATCTCAACAAGGATGTCGTGACGAGCTTCCCCATCGACGAGGCCCTGCCGAAGCGCAAGCCCGGCGTCTATGTCCTGACCGCGGTCGCACCGAACGCCGGCCAGGAATGGGATCCGCAGGCAACGCAATGGTTCGTCGTCTCCGATATCGGCGTTACGACCTATGCCGGCACGGACGGCTTGAACGTCTTCACCCGCTCCCTCGCCAGTGCCAAGCCGATCGCCGGCGTCGAGCTGCAACTGCTCGCCAAGAACAATGAAATCCTCGGCACAGCGAAGACCGATGCGAATGGCCGCGCCACCTTCAGCGCCGGCCTGATGCGCGGCACTGCTGGCATGACGCCGGCCGTCATCACAGCGCAGAACGGCGATCAGGATTACGTCTTCCTCGACATGACCCGCGCCGGATTCGATCTCTCCGACCGCGGCGTCACCGGCCGCACGGCGCCGGGCGCGATCGATCTGCTCACCTGGACCGAACGCGGCATCTACCGCGCTGGCGAGACAGTGCATGCCTCCGCTCTTGCCCGCGACGTCAGCTCCATGGCGATCGAGAACCTGCCGCTCACCTTCGTCTTCCTGCGCCCCGATGGCGTCGAGGACCGTCGCATCGTGACCGACGGCGGCAAGCTCGGCGGCTACAATGTCGACCTGCCGCTGCAACAGACCTCGATGCGCGGCACCTGGACGATGAACATCTATACCGACCCGAAGGGCGCCTCCATCGGCTCGCAGACCTTCCTCGTTGACGATTTCGTGCCGGATCGCTTCGAGTTCGACATGAAGAGCGACGCCAAGGCGATCGAAGTCGGCCAGCCGACGCCCGTCAATATCGAAGGGCGCTATCTCTATGGCGCGCCGGCCGCGGGCCTCAGCCTCGAAGGCGAAGTAACGCTAAAGCCGACGCGCGAGAGCGACGACTATAAGGGCTACGAATTCGGCCTTGCCGACGAGGCCGCCGGACAGGATAACAGCGATAGCGACAGCAGCAGCGACAACAAGGCCGAGAGCTCGCAAGTGCCGCTGGAAGACCTGCAGGCGCTGGACGAAGACGGCAAGACGACCTTCGACGTTACCATCGCTGATACGCCCTCAACCACGCAGCTCCTCAACGCCAACATCACCGTCCGCATGCAGGAGGCCGGCGGCCGTGCTGTCGAGCGCTCGCTGACGCTGCCGGTCAAGGCTGATGGGCCGCGGATCGGCATCAAGCCGGAATTCGACGGCGATCTCGGCGAAAATTCGATCGGCAATTTCCACGTCATCGCCGTCGACCAGAACGGCCAGAAGCAGGCCATGCAGGGCCTGACCTGGAAGCTGCTCGCCGTCGAGCGCGACTACCAATGGTATCGCGACGGCAGTAGCTGGAAGTACGAAGCCGTCGCCTCGACAAAACAGGTCGCCACCGGCACGGTCAATGCCACGACGGATGGCGCGGAAATTTCCGTGCCGGTCACCTGGGGCCGCTACCGGCTGGAGGTGGAGACCGCCGATACGAACGGCCCGCAATCCAGTGTCGAATTCGACGCCGGCTGGTATGTCGCTTCCACCTCGACGCAAACGCCGGATGCGCTGGAGATCGCGCTCGACAAGGACAACTACCATGTCGGCGATACGGCCAAGCTGAAGGTAACCTCTCGTTATGCCGGCCAGTTGATGGTGACGGCCGGCTCCGAAACGCTGATCTCGGTGACCAATGCCGACATCGGCACGACCGGCGGCGAAGTCGACATTCCCGTCACCGCCGATTGGGGGGCGGGCACCTATGTGACCGCCACCCTCTTCCGTCCCGGCGACGCGCAGGAAAGCCGCATGCCGATGCGCGCGATCGGCATCAAATGGGCGACCGTCGATCCCGGCGAACGCAAGCTGCAGGTCAAGCTCGATGCGCCGCAGAAGACCTTGCCGCGCCAGCCGCTGAATATCGGCGTGCAGGTGGCGGGCGCAGGCGCCAACGAGGATGCCTACGTCACCGTCGCCGCCGTCGATGTCGGCATTCTCAACCTGACGCGCTACCAGCCGCCGGTTCCGGACGATTGGTATTACGGCCAGCGCCAGCTCGGCCTCGAAATCCGCGACCTCTACGGCCGCCTGATCGACGGCTCGCTCGGCGCCACCGGGCGGCTGCGCACCGGCGGCGACGGCGGACAGGCGGCCCTGCAGGCGAGCCCGCCGACGGAAAAGCTGATCGCCTTCTTTTCCGGTCCGATCAAGCTCGACGCCAGCGGCAAGGCCAATGTCAGCTTCGACATTCCGCAGTTCAACGGCACGGCGCGCCTGATGGCGGTTGCCTGGTCAAAGGCCGGCATCGGCCATGCCACGCAGGACGTGATCATCCGCGACCCGGTCGTGGTCACCGCCAGCCTGCCGAAATTTCTCGCTCCGGGGGATAAGGCCAATCTCCGGCTCGATATCGCCAATACCGACGCGCCTGCCGGCGATTATAAGCTGGCAGTGACCGGCAACTCGGCCGTGACCGTCGATGCCAGTGCCGCGCAGCAGACGATCAACCTGAAACAAGGCGGCAAATACGATATCACCTTGCCTCTGACCGGCGGACAACCGGGTGCCGGCACGGTCGCGATCAATCTGTCCAATGCTTCGGGAATGTCGCTCGACCAATCGGTCGACATACCGGTCCGGCCGGCACAATTACCGGTGACCGAACGGCGGCTGATTACGCTCGCACCCGGCAAGAGCCTGACGGTCAATGCCGATCTGCTCGCCGACAGCGTGCTGCCGGGCGCTTCCGTCAGCGTCAATGTCAGCCGCTCCAGCGCCTTTGATGTGCCGGCTTTGCTGATGAGCCTCAGCCACTATCCCTATGGCTGCGCCGAGCAGACGGCCAGCAGCTCGCTGCCGCTGCTCTATTTCAGCGAGATGGCGATCAAGAACGGTCTTGCTGACGACGCTGAAATTCATAAGCGCATTCAGGACGCGATCTATCGCGAAACGTCCTATCAGTCGTCGACCGGCAGCTTCGGCCTCTGGGCTCCCGGTTCCGGCGATCTCTGGCTCGATGCCTATGTCACCGACTTCCTGACCCGTGCCCGCGAGCAGAAATACACGGTGCCGGATCAGGCTATGGTGCAGGCGCTGGAGAACTTGCAGAATTCGCTGAGCATCAACACCAACGTCAAGGATCAGGGCAACGAGATCGCCTATGCGCTCTACGTGCTCGCCCGCAACAAGAAGGCTTCGATCAGCGATCTGCGCTACTACGCCGACACCATGCTGAACGACTTCCCGACGCCGCTCTCCAAGGCGCATCTGGCGGCGGCTCTGGCGCTTTATGGCGACGCGCAGCGCTCGCGCAATATCTTCATCGATGCGCTGCAGATGTCGCAAAAGGCGGCGGTGACGAAGGTCAGCTTCGCCCGCTCCGACTACGGTTCGTCGCTGCGCGACGGCGCGGCCGTGCTGGCGCTTGCCGCCGAAAGCCGCCCCGTGCCGCCGATCATTCCGGAACTGGCTGGTGTCGTTGCCAAGGAATGGCAGACCAAGACCTATACCAGCACCCAGGAACAGACTTGGATGCTGCTCGCCGCCCGCGCCCTGCAGAACGGCGATGACGGCCTGACGCTCGATGTCAACGGCGCTGCGCATAGCGGCGCTTACATGGCCCAGATGACCGGCGACGCCCTGATGGGCCATCCGCTGACCGTCACCAACACCACCCGCCAGCCGCTGTCAGCCTCCGTGACCACCGTCGCGGCCCCGGTAACGCCGCTGCCGGCCGGCGGCGACGGCTTCACCATCGAACGCAAATACTACACGCTCGACGGCGAGGAGGCGAATGTCAGCCAGGCACAGCAGAACGAACGTTACGTCGTCGTGCTGCATATCACGGAAACCAACGACTGGCCGTCGCGTGTTCTCGTCACTGACCTGTTACCGGCCGGCTTCGAGATCGACAATCCAAGCATCGTCAACAGCGCGCAGCTTTCGAACTTCGACTGGCTGAGCGATGTGCAGCCGGCCCACGTCGAGTTCCGCAACGACCGCTTCGTCGCCGCCTTCGACCAATCGTCCGACCGCGATCTCAGCTTCGCCTATGTCGTGCGCGCCGTTACGCCTGGCACTTACGATCATCCGGCCGCAAGCGTCGAGGACATGTACCGTCCGCAATTCTCGGCCCGCACGGCCATGGGCCGCATGGAGGTGCTGGCAGCGCAGCAGTAAGAGAAGGCAATGAAGACGCGGTGGAAAATTGCGATCGGTATCGGGGTGAGCGCCCTTTCGGTGGCGGCGCTCGCCTTCGGCCTTGACACCGCCGACCGCGCCTTTCCGCCGCCGCTCGACAAGGCCGGCGTCGTTTCGCCTGAAGTGCTGGATGCCAATGGCGAGCTGCTTCGCGCCTTCGCCACGCCGGAGGGGCGCTGGCGGCTGAAAACCGATGTCGCCGATGTCGATCCGCAATTCCTGCGCATGCTGGTCGCCTATGAGGACCGGCGCTTTTACGACCATCGCGGCGTCGATCCGGTGGCGCTCGGCCGCGCCTTTCTGCAGCTCGTCAGCCATGGCCGCATCGTCTCCGGCGGCTCGACGCTGTCAATGCAGGTGGCACGGCTGATCGAGCCGCGTAGCGAACGGTCGGTGACCGCGAAGCTGCTGCAGATCGTCCGCGCCATCCAGATCGAGCGGCGGCTCAGCAAGGAACAGATTCTCGATCTTTATCTGACGCATGCGCCCTATGGCGGCAATCTGGAGGGTGTGCGGGCCGCAAGCCTCGCCTATTTCGGCAAGGAGCCGCGGCATTTGACAGTCGCGCAGGCGGCCTTGCTTGTCGCTCTGCCGCAACTCCCGGAAAAGCGCCGGCCCGACCGCAATCTTGCGAGCGCCGAGGCGGCCCGCCGCCGCGTGCTCGACCGGGCCGCCGTTTCGGCTGCCGTCGGCGATGGCGAGGCGGAACGGGCCGCACTCGTTCCCGTCCCGGCCAAGCGGCGGCAATTGCCAGCCTATGCCGCGCATCTCGCAGAAGCTGCACTGCGCAAGGAACCCAGTATCATCCAGCACCACACGACGCTGCGCCGGAATATTCAGCAGGGCCTGGAAACCGTGGCCGATGAGGCATCGAAGCGCTTGGGACCGAAAGTCTCGGTCGCCATGGTGATGGCGGATGCGCATACCGGCGAGATCGTTGGCGAAGTCGGCTCGGCCAATTATTTCGATTCCAGCCGCTCCGGCTGGATCGACATGACCCGCGTCCTGCGCTCGCCCGGTTCGACGTTGAAGCCCTTCATCTACGGCCTTGCCTTCGAGGAGGGATATGTCGCTCAAGAAACCATCATCGAAGATCGCCCCGCCGATTTCTACGGCTATCGTCCGCACAATTTCGACATGACCTACCAGGGCGATGTCAGCGTGCGCGAGGCGCTGCAACTGTCGCTCAATGTACCGGCCGTGCGCCTGCTCGATGCGGTCGGACCGACGCGGCTGCTCGTGCGCTTCCGTCGCGCCGAGGTGAAGCCTGTCTTGCCGCCCAATGAAGCGCCCGGCCTTGCCATCGGTCTCGGCGGCGTCGGCATCACGCTGAAGGATCTGGTGCAGCTCTATGCCGGCCTTGCCAACCGCGGCAAGCCGATGCGGATCGGCGACGGTATCCAGGATCAGCCGGGGCCGATCGAAGGCGAGCCGCTGATGGAGCCGGTGGCCGTCTGGAACATCACCGACATTCTCTCCGACATCATCGCGCCGGCCGGCAGCAAGCAGCTCGGCATCGCCTACAAGACCGGCACCAGCTACGGCAACCGCGATGCCTGGTCCGTCGGCTATGACGGCGCGCATGTGCTTGGCGTCTGGGTGGGCCGGCCGGACAATGGCGCGGTGCCGGGACTGGCTGGCTATGTCTCGGCCGCGCCCATCCTGTTCGAAGGATTTGCCAAGTCTGGCGTCGCCATCGCGCCGTTTCCGCCGCCTCCCATGGGCGCGGTGCGCATTTCCGCCACCGAACTGCCGATCAGCCAGCGACGCTTTTCGGTTACCGCCGCCGGCCTGCTGTCGGCCTCGACCCGCGAACCGGCGCCGCAGATCGTCTACCCGCCCGAGGGCGCGCGCGTCGACCTTGGCGCAAGCAGCGGCGCCAGCCCGCTAATGCCATTGGCGCTGAAGCTGCAGGGCGGCCGGGCGCCGTTCCGCTGGCTCGCCAACGGCAAGCCGCTGCCCGACCTCTCGCGTCGCCGCACCAACCAATGGATTCCGGATGGCGCGGGCTATTCGACGCTGACCGTCATCGATGCCGCCGGCCGGGCCGCGAGCGTACGGGTTTTCGTGGAATAGGGCCTGATAAATATTGTGAGCGTGTCGGCGTTTTTGCCTGTCTGGGCGTTTATGCTATATTAACAGGCACTCAAGCGAGGAACGGCGAGATGTCGGAAGAGCAAGCAATCCGCGCAGTTGTTCACCTCTATGTCGATGGCATGGCATTCGCGAATGAGCCGGCTTTGCGCAAAGCGCTGCATCCACGGGTCGCGATCATAGGCAATTATCAGGGCGCGGTGGAGTGGATGACGCGCGACGAATACATTACCGCGATCGTCGAAGAAGGCAGTGCACCACCTGACACGGTGCCGCTGATGGAGATCGAGCTGATCGATATCGAGGGCGATGCTGCGAGCGTCAAAGTCGTCGACGAATTCGCCGGCATGCGCTTCTCCGACTATCTGTCACTGCTGAAGATCGACGGACGATGGACCATCGTCAACAAAGTCTATCATTTGCATAGGTAGATCGAAACCTTCGCCCCAGCGGGGAGAAGGTACGCGCGGCACGCGCGGGTTGAGGGGGCGGCGCTGCACCGTAAGGGTTGTTCTTCGCTTCCGCTCAGAACGCTCGGTGCTGAAGGTCCTCGCCCCCTCATCCGCCCTTTGGGCACCTTCTCCCGAGGGGAGAAGGACAATCTCATTACCCCCGCAAAACTCCGCCCGTCGTCTTCGTCACATTGGCGACGATCTTCTGGGTCAGCGCCTCGAAATCCTCGTCGGTCAGCGTGCGTTCGGCCGGCTGGATCTGCACTTCGATGGCGATGGACTTCTTGCCGTCACCCAGCGACGCGCCCTCGAAAATATCGAAGACATTGACGGCGGTGATCAGCTTGCGGTCGGCGCCAACGGCGGCGCGGATGATGGCGCCGGCTTCCACCGTCTTATCGACCACGAAGGCGTAATCGCGCTTGACTGCCTGGAAAGACGAGAGCTCCAAGGGCGGTTTGGTGCGCGTGGTCTTCTTCTTCGGCTCCGGCATGGCGTCGATATAGACCTCGAAGCCGGCGAGCGCGCCGGTGACATCGAGCGCTTCCAGTGTCTTCGGATGGAATTCGCCGAAATAGCCGAGGACGACTTTCGGGCCCATCTTGATCGTGCCGGAACGGCCCGGATGATACCAGGCGGGGCCACCCTGTTCGATCTGGATATTGCCCATCGGCAGGCCGCAGGCTTCGATGACGGCAAGCGCGTCGGCCTTGGCATCGAAGACATCGACCGGCTTGCCGCCGCCCTTGGCGGCATTCGACCACATACGGCCGGCACCGGTGAGTGAGGCGGTGCCGCGGCGGATGCCGCCGGCGACGCGCCGCTGGCCTTCCGGCCTGTCGTTTTCATAGGTGCCGGAAACTTCGAAGATCGCGACATCGCCGTAACCCTTGTCGGCATTGCGCTGCGCGGCCGACAGCAGGCCCGGCAAGAGCGAGGGGCGCATGTCCGACATGTCGGCGGCGATCGGATTGGCAAGCTTCAGCGCGTTGGAACCGCCGCCGAAAAGCTTGGCCTGGTCTTCCGAGATGAACGACCAGGTGACGGCTTCCAGCATGCCGCGCGATGCAAGCGCGCGCTTGGCGGTGCGGGTGCGGATCTGCAGCGTCGTCAAGATCTTGCCGTTGACGGCGTTGTGGCTTGTGAGCGGCGCCGGCTTGATGTTGTCGACGCCGTGGATGCGCATGATCTCTTCCACGAGATCGGCCTTGCCATCGACATCCGGCCGCCATGAGGGCACGGCAACCGAAACCCGCTCACCGGAGCCGGAAACCGAAAAGCCGAGCTTCGTCAGGATCGACCTGCCCTCTTCCATGGAAACGTCAAGGCCGGTCAGACGCTTGACCTCGGAGAAGGGGAAATCGACGATCTTCGCGTCATAACCCTTGTAGCCCACGACCCTCGCCTTCGCAGCGGTACCGCCGCAGCAGGCAAGCACCAGCTCGGTCGTCCGCTCCAGACCGGGAGCCATATATTCCGGATCGACGCCGCGCTCGAAACGGTAACGGGCATCGGAGATGATGCCGAGGCTGCGGCCGGTCTTGGCGATGTTCATCGGATCCCAAAGCGCCGATTCGATCAGCACGTCGACCGTGTTCTCATCGCAGCCGGAATGCTCGCCGCCCATGATGCCGCCGATCGACTCGACGCCGTTATCGTCGGAGATGACGACGTTGCTGGGGTTGAGCTTGTATTCGCGCTCGTCCAGCGCCAGCACGGTTTCGCCTTCCCTGGCGCGGCGGACAACAAGGTTGCCCTTGACCTTGGCCGCATCGAAGACGTGCATCGGCCGGCCTTGATCGAAAGTCATGTAGTTGGTGATGTCGACCAGCGCGCTGATCGGGCGGAGGCCGATGGCGAGCAGCCGCTGCTGCATCCATTTCGGGCTCGGGCCGTTCTTGACGCCGCGCACCAAGCGCAGGGCGAAGCCGGGGCAAAGACGCGCATCGTCAAGCTCGATCTTCAGCTCGGTCGGCGTATCGCCGTCGACAGCGAAGGTTGGCGTCAGGCGCGGCTTCAGCGTGCCGAGGCCGGAAGCAGCTAGATCGCGGGCGATGCCATAGACGCCGGTGCAATCCGGGCGGTTTGGCGTCAGGTTGATCTCGATCATAGGATCATCGAGGCCGGCATAGGCGGCGAAGCTGGTGCCGACGGGCGCATCTTCCGGCAGATCGATGATGCCGTCATGGCTGTCGGAGATTTCCAGCTCCTTTTCCGAGCACATCATGCCGTGGCTTTCGACGCCGCGGATATTGCCGACCATAAGCGTCACGTCAATGCCGGGAACATAGGTGCCGGGAGCCGCGAAGGCGCCAACGAGGCCAGCACGCGCATTCGGTGCGCCGCAAACGACCTGAACCGGCTTGCCGGAGCCGTTGTCGACCATCAGCACCTTCAGCCGGTCAGCCTGCGGATGCTTTTCGGCTGACAGCACCTTGGCGATGACGAAGGGCTTGAACGCCGCCTTGTCGTCGACATCTTCGACCTCCAGCCCGATCATCGTCAGGCGAGCGCAAATCTCATCGAGCGTGGCGTCGGTATCCAGATGCTCTTTCAGCCAGGAGAGTGTGAATTTCATCGGTCGATCTCTTCCAAATCAGACAATAGGCACGATGGCCTGGATTTCATCGATGCTCAGGTCGGTTCCTTCAAAGCAATCTTGCCTCATCGCTCGACATACCTCAGCCACCAAACTCCGCACTTTGGAGCCACTTCTGTTGAAGCGATCATGATTGGTCTCCGCATAATATTGGGACAAAGCACCAACGCACTTCACAACTTGATCCGAGCCGACCACCAACAGTTCGAACTCTGCTGCGAGAAGACTGTTTTGTATTTCCTCATCACGTTCAGGCGTGCCAGTCATCAAGAGAAAAGCTCTTAAATAGTCGCGGTAAGCTTTTCGCCGCAGCTCCATCAGAGTGGTCTTCCGGTCGACATTCCGCTGATACGTGTAGGTGATTGCGGCACCAACCAGTCCTAAGACAGTCACGATCAATGGAATGTATTCACCGCTCATAACGACCCTTCTGCCACGGCAAACTTAGCGTCCGTTACACGCTCAAACCGCCGAACAGCGTCGGCATGTCGAGCGGGCGGAAGCCGTAGTGGTTCATCCAGCGGACGTCGGCGTTGAAGAAGTCGCGCAGGTCGGGCATGCCGTATTTCAGCATGGCGATGCGGTCGAGGCCCATCCCCCAGGCAAAGCCCTGATATTCGTCCGGATCGAGACCGCCGTAGCGCAGCACGTTCGGATGCACCATGCCGCAGCCGAGGATTTCCATCCAGTCGGTGCCCTCACCGAACTTGACGATCGGGCCGGAGCGGTCGCACTGGATATCGACCTCGAATGACGGCTCGGTAAAGGGGAAGAAGGACGGGCGGAAACGCATCGTCACATTGTCGACCTCGAAGAAGGTCTTGCAGAACTCTTCGAGCACCCAGCGGATATTGGCGACATTCGCCGTCTTGTCGATGACAAGGCCTTCGACCTGATGGAACATCGGCGAGTGCGTGGCGTCGCTGTCCTGGCGATAGGTCTTTCCGGGAATGATGATGCGGATGGGCGGGCTCGAGGCTTCCATCGTGCGGATCTGCACCGGCGAGGTGTGCGTGCGCAGCACCTTGCGCTCACCCTTCTCGTCCGGCTGGAAGAAGAAGGTGTCGTGCATTTCGCGGGCGGGGTGCCCTTCCGGGAAGTTCAGCGCCGTGAAGTTATAATAATCGGTCTCGACATCGGGCCCTTCGGCGATCGAGAAGCCCATGTCGCCGAAGATGGCGGTGATCTCGTCGACGATCTGGCTGATCGGATGGATGCGGCCGCGCTCGGCCGGCGAGGAGCGCACCGGCAGGCTGACATCCAGCGTCTCTGCCTTCAGCTTGGCCTCGATCGCGGCATCGCGCAGCGCCCCCTTGCGGGCGTTGATGGCGTCGGTCACCGAATTCTTCAGCGCATTGATCGCCGCACCCCGCGTCTGCCGCTCTTCCGGCGACATCGAGCCCAGCGTCTTCAACAGTTCCGAAACCGAGCCCTTCTTGCCGAGAGCGGACACCCTGACGGCTTCGATTGCCTGCTCGTCCGTGGCAGCGGCCACGTCGGCCATGAGTTGGGTTTCAAGAGTATCGAGTTCCGTCATCTTGTCCTGCCTTGCGGAGGGCGGGCTCACCGCGCCGCTATCCGCAGAATAATTGGTGAACACATCCATCGGATAGCTGGTGGCAACGATGAAGCGCTGCAGATCACTACCCATGTGCACGCGGCCAATCAACCGGGCAAATGACAAAAACCCGCTGAGAATGCGGGTCATGTGCCGAAGTTCGGCCATCGCCTGCGGCGGCACACGCTTTGACCAGGCCAATAGGCTCGATTGCGCCTGCGGCGGAACGCAAAACCCGCGCCGGTTTGCCGACGCGGGTTTGCAATGAATACACGAACTACGTGCGAAGCTGTGTTAGCTCACAACAGCTTCGAATTCGTTCTTCGTGCCGGCGTCCTTGAGGTATTCCAGGGCCTTCTTGGAGGCTGCGACGAGCGCACCGAAGGCTTCCGGCTCATGGATCGCCATGTCGGAGAGAACCTTGCGGTCGACTTCGATACCAGCCTTGTTCAGACCGTCGATGAAGCGGCCATAGGTCAGGCCGAATTCGCGGACGGCAGCGTTGATGCGCTGGATCCAGAGGGCGCGGAAATTGCGCTTGTTGACCTTGCGGTCGCGGTAAGCATACTGCTTGGAACGGTCGACGGCCGCCTTGGCGGTACGGATGGTGTTCTTGCGGCGGCCGTAGAAGCCCTTGGCCTGCTTCAGAACCTTCTTGTGCTTGGCGTGGGCGGTAACGCCTCTTTTTACGCGTGCCATGTCATGATCTCCTTAGTCTATAGCGTTACGAATAGTCTTAGAGACCGTTCGGCAAGTAGTTCTTGACAATCTTACGGCCATCCGGTTCTGCGAGAACCATGGTGCCGCGGGCGTCGCGAATGAACTTGTTGGTACGCTTGATCATGCCGTGGCGCTTGCCAGCAGCGGCTGCCTTGACCTTGCCGGACGCGGTGATTTTGAACCGCTTCTTGGCAGACGACTTCGTCTTCATCTTGGGCATTTTGCTACTCCTTCGATGCTTCCTGGCGTGCTTTGCTAAAAGCCCTTCCCACAGATCCGGCCAAGCCGGGCTGCAACAAGGTGCCGGAGCGTTTGTTGTTGAACGGCTGAAACGGTGATGAACCGCTCCGCCAGCATTCTGAACTGCCACGGCATGCCCTGCCGGTCAGTTCGGACGCGCGCTTATAACCGCAGTCGCCCGTAAGTGCAACGGGCCGTCACGGGATTTTCATCAAAGCGATGTCGGCAGCATTAGCGGATAAAAGTTTCCGAAACGAAGCGTTCAATCAGCGGTGATTTTTTGGATCGAACGGGCCGTAAAATATATTGCAATAATATTAGTTTTTACCATAATCTAAGGCGAAGGAGCCTATTGCCATGGCGCGTGCGAAGACATTTTCCCTCGGGGATACCTATGACGGTATCCTCGCGGACCTCGTCAAGAACGGACGTTTCGGTACGGAAACCGAGGCCGTTCGCGCAGGAATCCGTATGCTTGCCGACCATGAACTGAAGATGCAAGCGCTACGCCAAGACATAAGCATCGCCGACGCTGAAATTAAGGCGGGCCTTGGCAGGGAGTATTCTGATAGCGCCGCCCTGCTAAAGGATGTTATGAATGACGGCTGAGGCCGGCAAGTCGAAACGGCTGATTATCGCACCTTCGGCTTTGGAAGATCTTAGAAGCATCCGGCGCTATATCGCCGCAAGCAGTCCACACTATGCCCAGGAATTTCTGGCCGATCTGACGACGAAAATTGCATGGATCGCCGAAGTCGACTTCACCGGCTCGCCTCGAGACCATCTCGTGGAGGGTTTGCGTGGCTTTCCCTACCGCGGTCGCTGTATTTATTATCGCTCTTATCACGACCGGATCGTCATCCTACGCGTCAAGCACGGCGCCGAAGATGTCAAACCCCAGGATTTTGTAGAATAATACAAAGCTCCGTGCAGGCTTGGCGACGGATCATACACCCACGCGATAGCCGCAGCTGGTTCGTTGCCAAGCCTTTCGGCCGGCGCCACAAAAGGAAAAAGCCGCCCCTTGGGACGGCTCCGGCCTCTTACTTCTGCTCGCGCCTCACTTCGGCGCAAGCACCATCATCATCTGACGGCCTTCGAGCTTGGGCTCGGCTTCGACCTTGGCGATCTCGAGCGTATCTTCCTTGACCTGCTGGAGAAGCTTCATGCCGAGTTCCTGGTGGGCCATTTCACGGCCGCGGAACTTCAAGGTCACCTTCACCTTGTCGCCTTCCTCGAAGAAACGGCCGATCGCCTTCATCTTCACCTCATAGTCGTGGGTGTCGATGTTGGGACGCATCTTGATTTCTTTGACTTCGACGACCTTCTGCTTCTTGCGCGCCTCGGCCGCCTTCTTCTGGTTGGCATATTTCAGCTTGCCCAGATCGAGGATCTTGCACACAGGCGGTTCAGCATTGGGGGAAATCTCCACCAGATCGAGACCGGCCTCCTCTGCCATTCTCAATGCCTGGTCGGTCGGGACGATGCCCATATTCTGGCCGTCAGCCGTGATGAGCTGAACTTTGGGAATGCGAATTTCCCTGTTGGAACGCGGCCCGTCCTTTACGGGCGCGTCGGCTTTAAAGGGTCTGCGAATGGTCGTACTCTCCACGAATTGTTTCGGATTTGCTGCAGCCTCTCGCTCCCGTCGGCGCAACTGACGGAAATGTCGTAAAAGCTGCGGTGAAGTCAATAGCATGATGTCAGGAAAAAATCATCTCCCGTGCACCATTACTGTGCCGCGCAGCCGTAAGATGCGCAAAGGACACAGCAACATCGCAAAATAGCGCGTGAGCTTCTTCAGAAATCGGAAGGATTTTTGCGGTTACGCGCGTGCGAATCTGCTTTATAGAGCACAAAATTCCGGGAGTTTCCGATGTCCGAAGCCTTAGCCAATCTTGAACCGACCTTCGTTTCCGTGGGCAACGTCGGCGATCAACGGCAGATAGCTGTGCAATTGCGCGCGGCCAGGAAAGGTGCAAAGGGCGCGACGTTCGTGTGGCTCTCCGGCTATCGTTCCGATATGAGCGGCACCAAGGCGCTGGAGCTCGATGTACTGGCCGAACGATTAGGCCTCGGCTGCATCCGCTTCGACTATTCGGGCCACGGCCAATCCGGCGGCGTCTTCACCGAGGGCACGATCTCGCGCTGGCTGGAAGAGGCGCTCGCCGTTATCGACTATGCCAAGCCGAAGCGCATCGTCCTCGTCGGCTCGTCCATGGGCGGCTGGATCGCGCTGAGGCTCATCCAGGAACTGCGCAAGCGCAAGAAGACGCCCGCCATCCAGGGCCTGGTGCTGATCGCTCCTGCCCCGGACTTCACCATCGACCTGATCGAGCCCAATCTTTCCGACACCGAACGGAAATCGCTTGCCGAACGCGGCTATTTCGAGGAGCCCTCGGAATATAGTCCCGAGCCGAATATTTTCACCCGCGCCCTTATCGAGGACGGCCGCGCCAACCGCGTCCTGACCGGCATCATTGAAACCGGCTGCCCGGTTCATATCCTGCAGGGCATGCAGGATGAGGATGTGCCCTTTGCGCATTCGTTAAAATTGGTCGAACATTTGCCGGCCGATGATGTCGTGTTAACACTTGTGCGTGATGGCGACCATAGGCTTTCCCGACCGCAGGATATCGAGCGCATATTGACAGCGGCAGAGATGCTGGCGCTCCATAATCATCCATAAAAACATTGAGATAGCCTCTAGGAAAACCCTGTTGGCGGCCCCGCCGCGGGTAGGGTTCGCATGCGATCAGATGATCATAAGAGGCATTGAATTATGACAACTAGCCTTTTGATTGTGCTGAAATTAACCATAAAGGCTGGTTCCGCTGTTAACACTTAAGTAACGATTGACTTGGCGCGCCCCCTTACATTAACAATTTGTTAACAAATGCAAGGGCGATACAAGGAAAGTGGGCGTGCGTATTAAGGGCGTATTCGTTGCCTTCGCAGCTATTGTTGCGATGTCGTCGTCGGCCATGCCGGCCCCCCAGAACACAGCATCGATGACCATCGGCGGCGTCACGTCGCAGCCCATCGGGCATTATGAATTTTGTGAGCGCCACACCGACGAATGCGGTCCGACGCGCAATACCGGTCCTGTCGATATGAATGCCAACACCTGGGCGCTGGTCACCCAGATCAACCTGCGCGTCAACAAGACCATCACGCCCGCCACAGACATGGAAGTCTATGGCCAGGAAGAATATTGGGAATATCCTAAGACGGCCGGTGATTGCGAAGATTTCGCGCTCCTGAAGCGCAAGCTTCTGATGCAGAAGGGCATTTCCGCCGCCAATCTTCTGATGACGGTCGTGCGCAAGCCCGATGGCGAGGGCCATGCCGTGCTGACGTTGCGTACCCAGCAGGGCGACTACATTCTCGATAATCTCGATGACGAGGTGAAGGTCTGGTACAAGACCCCCTATTCCTATCTGAAGCGTCAGGCGAGCTACAATGCCGGCCGCTGGGTCACCATCGAAAACGGCAACGACGTCCTGGTCGGTGCAGTCAAGTAAGCAGCAATAGAAGAACAGAATCCATACAGAAGGCCGGCGGATCTGCCGGCCTTCTGCTTTTCCGAAACTGCTCAGAACGGTCCCTGCCGTTAGGCATGGACAAATTCGATCGCCATTGATTAGTGATTTTTATGGCTTTGCTGACCGGCCTTCACATGCTGCTCGTGGGTACCACCACGCGTACCGCTCGATTGCTGTTCGCGTGAGCCGGAAGACGAGGCATTGCGGGTCTTGTCGTCCATGTTTTTATGGCTCTGCTGCCCAGCCTTGACGTGCTGTTCGTGGCTTCCACCTTGGTTTGCCATTGGATTATCTCCTTAGGTTTCCAGTCGAGGCCAAGAGCGGCCTCGTGCTGGTAACAGATGGCCCCAGAGAGCGTTCCGAATTTTAACATTTCGTGATGTGTGGCTTGTCCTCACACTTCTGCAGGGATAGGTCACCGCCTATGCCGTACCACCGGGCCCTTGCTCTGCATCCCGAGCTTGCCAAAAAGGATGTTCGATGCCGGAAACGATCCACTGCATCGTTTTGTCGGCTTCGCCGAACGCGTCTCACCCATTTCCAATCAATATGCCGGCGGCCAACACCAATGAGCCGCCGACGACGACCTGGAAGGCGGCGCGGAGAAATGGCGTCTCCATATATTTGTTCTGAATGAAGGCGATCGCCCAAAGCTCGAAGAAGACGATGATAGCGGCGGTGATGGTGGCCGTCCAGAAATGGGGAATGAGATAGGGAAGCGCGTGCCCCAATCCGCCGAGCGCCGTCATGACGCCGCAGGCAAGGCCGCGCTTGACCGGCGAACCGCGGCCGGAAATCTTACCGTCGTCATGCGCGGCTTCGGTGAAGCCCATGGAAATGCCGGCGCCGACGGAAGCCGAGAGGCCGACGAGGAAGGTCTGCCATGTCTGCTGCGTCGCGAAGGCGGCGGCGAAGATCGGCGCAAGCGTCGAGACGGAGCCGTCCATCAAGCCGGCAAGGCCCGGCTGCACATAGGTCAGGACGAATTTGCGGTGGGCATCCGCGTCCTCTTCCTCCTTCACCGACTGTGGCGTGTGTTTGTCGCCGAGCATACGGGCGATGTCTTCATGTCCCTGTTCGGCCAGTGCCAGATCGCCGAGAAGCTGGCGCGTCGAGGCGTCGGCAACCCGCTTGCCCGCCTCGACGTAAAAATTATAGGCCTGCTGCTCCATGCCCTCGGCTTCGGCACGAATGGCTTCGAGCGAGAGGTTCTTGCGCAGCCAATCCGGCTTGCGTTCGTAGAAACCACTGACATGTTCGCGCCGGATCAGCGGGATGCGCTCGCCGAAACGCTTGCGGTGCATGTCGATCAGCGTCTTGCGATGCGTGTCTTCGACCTCGGCCATGTCCTCGAACACCTTGGCGGAGTCCGGATAACTGGCTCTTAGAATATCGGCGTAGGCGAGATAGATGCGCGCATCGTCCTCTTCCGAGGCGATGGCAATTGCGAGAATTTCCTGTTCGGTCAAAGAGGCAAAGGAACGTTTTGGCGAGCGGAAAAACCCGAGCAACATTAAGAATCTCCATGTTTAGAATTATTCTAAGCTAAAGTGGACAATCACGCGGGTCAAGGGCTAAGGCTTGTCCCGACAGTTGCGATGCGCTTTTAAGGCAGGATCATGCCAGGCCAACCACCGCGACTTTGACAGATTGCCGCAACGGCGGCATGACGCCTTGGTTGCGCCATGAAAATGCATAGATAGGGATCGACAACGCCGTATCTGCGCCGAATGCTGCGCGGCGGCAGGAGCATCACGTGAATAATGACATACAGGGCCGCGCCGCTCACCTGGCCGGCATTCGTGAGAAGGCCGAAGCCGAGATGGCCGGCATGGGCATCGATGCAGCCTTCATCGACAGGCTTGTCGATACTTTCTACGGCCGCATTCAAGCCCATCCCAGACTTGGTCCCGTTTTTGACGGACGTCTTGCCGGCCGCTGGCCGGACCATATGGAGAAGATGAAACGCTTCTGGTCGTCGGTCGCTTTCAAGAACGGCGCCTATGGCGGTAAGCCGGTGCAGGCACATCTCGGCGTCGAAGGCATCGCGCCCGATCTCTTTCCGGAATGGCTGGCGCTGTTTTCCGAAACACTTGCCGACATAGCACCCTCGGATGAAGCCAAGGCCTGGTTTATGGCGACGGCCGAGCGAATCGCCAAGAGCCTGACGCTATCGCTCTTCTATAATCCGGCGGTGGATGATCCGGCGAGAAAGACCGTTTAAAGCAAGTTGGGCGCAATGTGCGGCTCGATGATTGCATATTTCCTGCTTAGCCCGACAAAAATTCTGGAAATATTAGTGTCCCGACAGCCATAATGGAAATCTCCGCCGAATTATCGAGGTCGGTGGTTCTTCCGCGACTATCGCAAGGGATTTTAAGGTAAAATATCATGAGGGCCAGGTCTTTGGAAATGATGGGCTCGTCAACAAAACTTCGAAATCACGCATGAAGCATCGCCCCGTTATTCTCTCCATTTCTCTCGTTATTGTCGTCATCATCATGAGCTCATTCGTCAGCCGCTCTGCTTTGGGGCTGGTCGTTAGAGCTTGCGAGGTTAACTCTACACTGACAGGATCGCCGTATCCGTGCCTCAAAATAGTTCAGGGGCAGGATCCGTTGTCTTCCTACGCCGTTCTTCGCGAGCCGACCGATAAAGAGCGAACCATTCTTGCGCCGCTCGCCGATGTATCCGGCATTGAAGACCCTCGCCTTCTGGCGGCGGGGGCGCCGAACTATTTTGACGCAGCGTGGAGAGAGCGATCAGCCGGAATAGGCCCGCGTGCCTGGAAGGGTTCGCCACCGGATTTTGCACTGGCGATAAACGCCGCAAGTTGGCGCACACAAGATCGGCTTCATATCCACATGGGATGCGAGACGCCTCGCTTTCGCGCTCTGCTGAAGATCCATGCGACGGAGATTGGAAGCATTCGGTTTACAAACTTGAGAACCAATGTCGGTTGGTGGGCAACATTCCGTGCGGCCGATGACCTTTCAAATTTGAACCCGTTGAAGCTTGTCGCAGACGGTGTTGATGGAGCCCGCTCGAATATGAAAAACGTGGTGGTTGGCGTCTTTGGCTCGACATTGCCGGACGGGCAGCATGGCTTCTATATTCTGGCGAGAATAATGGGAGCAAACAAATCCCGCGGATCCGCGGAGGATATGATTGATCCTAAGTGCGCATCGGATGATCCCGCACAGCAGCGTGGATGAGGGATCATGTTGGGTTTCGAGTTTGCGGGGTGTCGCGCACGCGCCCCGCAAACTCGAAATCTAGCGATCCGACGACAAAACCTCGCACTCGCCGCCAATCAGCCTTTCGTGGCAAAAACCGTTGCCCCGATGCTCGCGGCGACGACGAGCGCCGTACCGAACATCTGCGACGGCGTCATCGGTTGCGACAGGATGACGAAGCCGGCAACGGCGGCGATGGCGGGCTCGAGGCTCATGAGAATGCCGAAGGACGAGGTGGGCATGCGGCGCAGCGCCACCATTTCCAGCACATAGGGAAGAAGCGGAACGAGCAGTGCCAGGCCGCCTATTTCAAGGAGGCCGGAAGCCGTCAGATGTGGGACGGCGGAGGCAAAGCCGAAAGGTGTCGAAACGATCGCCGCAACCAGCAGCGACATGGAAAGCCCTTCAAGACCCTTGAAGGCGTTGCCGACCTTCTTCGTCAACAGGATGTAGCAGGCCCAGCCCACCCCTGCGCCGCAGGCAAAGAGGATTCCCGGCAGATTGCCCACCCATTCTTCGCCGTCATAGGCCAATAGCAGAACGCCAATACCGGCGAAGACGGGCCAAAGAAGCTGACGGCTCAGCCCGAAGCCGAGAGTCGCGACAAGCAGAGGCCCGAGAAAATCGATAGCGACGGCAAGACCCAACGGAATGCGCGCAATCGCCGAAAAGAAGGAAGCCGTCATCAACGCCGAGACGGAGCCGAGTGCCAGCACGCTGATCCATTGCGAGCGGCTATAGCTCATGATCTTCGGACGGACGATGATCGCCAATGCGGCGGACGCGAAGACGAGCCGCAGCCACGTCGCACCGACCGGTCCGTAGGCGTTGATGATTGGAGACGACAAGGCCGAGCCGAACTGGATGCTGCACATGGACATCACGCACATGAGCACCCCGGCCGCGATGCCGCCAGAGGATGGCGCAACATCCGGATGCGGCATCAGCGCCGCGCCGCCATCCGTGCCACTTTCGATAAGCGTCTGATCCATGACCTCTCCCGTTACGCGGGTCTCTTAGAGGTCTGGCCGCGTGCTGGCAAATTCAAACTTTTCATCCTGCGATCAGGTGCTTTGATGGAAGACCTCCTCATGCTTCAAGGCCCTTCAGCACATTGGCGACGTTCAGGCCGATTTCCGGCACACCGTAACCACCTTCCATACAGGTCAAAACCGGTAGGCCCGCGCCGGCGATGAGCTTGCCCATGCGGATGAAATCCTCCGAGGTCAGCTTGAAGAAGGAGATCGGGTCGCGCTCGAACGTGTCCACGCCGAGCGAAAGCACGATCGCCTCTGCGTCGAAATTCTTGATGCGGCCGAGAGCATCGGCAAGCGCTGCCGACCATTGTTCCCAAGGCGTGCCGCGCGGCATCGGATAGTTGCGGTTCGCCGCCAGGCCTTCACCTTCGCCCTCCTCGTCGGCATGGCCGAGGAAATAGGGGAAGGCATGGATGGGATCGCCATGCAGCGACGCGGTGAAGACATCGCCGCGCCGATAGAAGATGTCCTGCGTGCCGTTGCCATGATGGAAATCGACATCGAGCACCGCCACTTTCTTCGCGCCGCGGTCGCGCAGCCGCTGCGCGGCGACGGCGGCATTGTTGATGAAGCAATAGCCGCCGAAGAGATCGAAGCCGGCATGATGGCCGGGCGGGCGACAGAGGGCGAAGGCAAAGCGATTGCCGGCATTGAGCCAATCGGCTCCCGTCAATGCGCAGCGCATCGATGCAACGGCCGCTTCATAGGAGCCCTTGGTGATCGAGGTATCGGCGGCGTTGGTATAGTGGCCGATCATGCCGACGATGTTTTCCGGCACGCGCTGGCTGGTGCGCCGGACGGGAAAGGAATTGGCGATCGCCTCACCCTTGTAACCGGCCGCGACCCAGCGCTCCCAGACTGTCCGCAGGAAATCGAGATAGGCCGGATCATGCACCTTGCGCGCCGTTTCCAGCCCATGCGCTTCCGGTGCGACAACATCGGTGAAGCCCGCCTCCTTCACCGCCGCCAGAATCCATTCGGCACGAAACGGCGCCTCGAAAGGCGTCACGAGCTGGCCATCATGCAGTTCGGTTTTGGCATCCCTCAGCTTGTGATCTTCCGAATAGATGACGCGCATGGCAAACTCCTGTCGCCGGCTAAGTTTCTTCGCTGATGCAGAGGCTTACACGGGTTGAGGGACGTAAGAAAGAACCGCCTGCGCTCTTGATCGCCGGGAGAAACAACGCCACCTTCCGCAGGCCCGTCAGTGAACTGGGAGATTCGCGCCGCATGAAAGTTCTGATGGTGGATGTCGACGGCGTGCTGGTGCATGGCCGGCCTGGCGATGGCCTGCATTACTGCACCTATCTGGAACGCGATCTCGGTCTCAGACGCGATGTGCTTCAGGAAGAATTCTTCCGGAAAGACCATTGGAACGATGTCGTGACCGGCCGCGACGATCTCGAACCCCGGCTCGCCAGCGTTCTGCAGAAGATCGCACCGGGGCTCAGCGCCGCAACGCTGATCGACTACTGGTTCGAGAACGATTCCGGCCTCAACCGGACCCTGCTCGCCGATCTCGCCGCGCTCAGGGCAAAGAGCATCCCGATGTATCTGGCAACCAACCAGGAGCATCGCCGCGCCGCCTATCTGATGGAAAAGCTCGACCTATCCGCCTATTTCGACGGCATCTTCTATTCCGCCATGCTGGGCTACCAGAAGCCCGCACCCGAATTCTTCCGGCTGGCGACCGAGCGCGTCGGCGTCGCACCGGGCGAGATCGCCTTCATCGACGACTACCCAGCCAACATTGAGGCCGCGCGGCAATTCGGCTGGAAGGCCATGCATTGGGCACCGGGCTCGCGGCTGGAAGACGCCCTCGCGGTGTTTTCACAGCGATGATATCGATCGCGCTCAAGCCGCAATCCGCTTGTAAAAAATGGTCGTGTCGCAAAGCCCGCCCTCGGGCCACATGGCGTAGTCGGGGATGACACCGACGCGCTGCCAGCCGAGGCGCGGGTAGATGGCTTCCGCATCGCTGCCGGTCGCCGTGTCGAGCACCAGCAAGGTCTTGCCAAACCTTGCCGCCTCGCGCTCGGCCGCTTCCATCAGCAGCCGGGCGAGGCCCTTGCCGCGGGCGCGGCGATGCACCAGCAATTTCTTCAGGTCGCCGCGATGCGGCTGGTTCGGCATCTGCGCGGCGCCGACCTGGACAGTGCCGACGATCTTGCCCTCGATGAAAGCCACCAGGAGCAAAGTCGCACCCGACTCGACGCTGTCGGCCACGCTTTGCCAATAGGAAGCGGCGTCATCAGGACCATAGGGCTGCATGAAACCGACGGACGCGCCGCCATTGACGCAATCGGCAAGGACCTCGCAGAGATCAGCGGAGACGGCGCGGGCTTCGGAGGCGGAAAGAAGATGAATATCAGGCATGAAAATATCCTTCGATTATGACCGGGGACGATCGAGGACGACGCAGTAACGCGCCGGCTTGTCGCCCGGATTGTAAAAGACGTGACCGTCACCGATGCCCATGAACAGGCAGTCGCCGGGTAAGAGGCGATGCACGATCTCGCCGACCGTCATTTCCATCTCGCCTTCGAACAGCCAGACATGCTGGTTCATCCCGCGGCTCGCGGCGTTGGGCGGAAAGCTGACGCGGGCGCCGGCGGGAAAGCTGACCTCGACGAGATCGACGGGCGATTGCGTGCCGGCCGGCGAGACCGCCCGGCGGACATAGCCGGTTTCCGGATCGCGCCAGACCGGCTGATCGTTATGGCGGGCGAGCGGCGATACATCCTTTTCCTCCTCGGCGAAGAAGGCCGAAAGCGACAGGCCGAGCGCGGCGCAGAGCCGGGCGAGCAACGAAGCCGTCGGGCTCGCTTCCGCCCGCTCGATGCGCGAGATCATCGCGCGGCTGACGGCAGAGGCAGTCGCCAGCTCATCCAACGTCAGGCCGCGGGCAATCCGCAACTCTTTGATGCGCGCGCCAATGGCGCTTTCGAGATCCTGATCCATCATCTTCACCAAAATTCTACTATAGGAGAAATACACGATCGAATGATGGAATCAAGCCGGGTGATGCAGCAGCAACCGCAAATGCCCGAGGCATAGGATATCCCTAACAAAACCCTGCTTTTCCGCTTTGCGGCGCGGGGCGGCGCTGCTATATGCTCGCGCATGAGCACCAATTCCACCACTCCGCTTTCGCATATCCGCAACTTCTCGATCGTGGCCCATATCGACCACGGCAAATCGACGCTGGCCGACCGCCTGATCCAGACGACGGGCGGCCTTGCCGAACGCGAGATGTCGGAGCAGGTATTGGACAACATGGAGATCGAGCGCGAGCGCGGAATCACCATCAAGGCCCAGACCGTGCGCTTGCACTACAAGGCCAAGAACGGCGAGACCTACATTCTCAACCTGATCGACACGCCCGGACACGTCGATTTCGCCTATGAAGTCTCGCGCTCGCTGTCAGCCTGCGAAGGCTCGCTGCTGGTGGTGGATGCATCGCAGGGCGTGGAAGCGCAGACGCTCGCCAACGTCTATCAGGCGATCGACAACAATCACGAGCTCGTCACGGTCCTCAACAAGATCGACCTGCCAGCGGCCGAACCGGACCGCATCAAGGAACAGATCGAAGAAGTGATCGGCATCGATGCCTCCGACGCCGTGCTGATCTCAGCCAAGACCGGCCTCGGCATTCCTGACGTTCTCGAAGCCATCGTGCATAAGCTACCGGCGCCGAGGAGCGCGGGCGGCGAAAAGGCACCGTTGAAGGCGCTGCTGGTCGATAGCTGGTACGACACCTATCTCGGCGTGATGGTTCTCGTGCGCATCATCGACGGCACGCTGACCAAGGGCCAGACCATCCGCATGATGGGTACGGACGCGAAGTACCAGATCGAGCGTGTCGGCGTGCTGACGCCGAAGATGGTCGCCGTCGACAGCCTCGGCCCCGGCGAGATCGGCTTCATCACCGCCTCGATCAAGGAAGTGGCCGACACCCGCGTCGGCGATACCATCACCGAGGACAAGCGTCCGACCGCCGAGCCGCTGCCGGGCTTCAAACCGGCGCAGCCGGTGGTGTTCTGCGGCCTCTTCCCGGTCGATGCCGCCGATTTCGAGGACCTGCGCTCGGCCATGGGCAAGCTGCGCCTCAACGACGCCAGCTTCTCCTTCGAAATGGAATCCTCGGCGGCTCTCGGTTTCGGCTTCCGCTGCGGCTTCCTCGGCCTGCTGCATCTGGAAATCATCCAGGAACGCCTGGAACGCGAGTTCAATCTCGACCTGATCGCGACGGCGCCCTCCGTCGTCTATCAGCTCACCATGACCGACGGCGCTGAGATCGAGCTGCACAACCCGGCCGACATGCCGGACGTCGTCAAGATTTCCGAATTCCGCGAGCCGTGGATCAAGGCGACGATCCTAACGCCGGACGATTATCTCGGCTCGATCCTCAAGCTCTGCCAGGACCGCCGTGGTATTCAGACCGAGCTGACCTATGTTGGCAACCGCGCGATGATTACCTACGATCTGCCGCTCAACGAAGTGGTGTTCGACTTCTACGACCGCCTGAAGTCGATCTCCAAGGGCTATGCCTCCTTCGACTACAGCCTGACCGACTATCGCGAGAGCGATCTCGTCAAGATGTCGATCCTCGTCAATGCCGAGCCGGTGGACGCGCTCTCCATGCTGGTACACCGCTCCGCCGCCGAAAAGCGCGGCCGCGTCATGTGCGAGAAGCTGAAGGACCTGATCCCGCAGCATATGTTCCAGATCCCGATCCAGGCCGCCATCGGCGGGCGCATCATCGCCCGCGAGACGGTGAAGGCACTGCGCAAGGACGTGACCGCCAAGTGCTACGGCGGCGACGCCACCCGCAAGCGCAAGCTGCTCGACAAGCAGAAGGAAGGCAAGAAGCGCATGCGGCAGTTCGGCAAGGTCGAAATCCCGCAGGAGGCGTTTATTGCGGCGCTGAAGATGGGGGATGAGTAAAGCTCTCCTGAATGGCAGATCACACGTATATAGATTGGGCATAATTTGAGGAACGCCTCATGGCCCAAACGACGCGCAAAGCCGCCATTTTGTCTCTGGACGAGAAACTGCTTTCGGATGCCCGCGAACTGAAAATCAATATCGCGCGCGCTGCTGAAGACGGCATAGCGCGCGCCATCAAGACCGAGCGTGAGCGCCTATGGCTGCAGGAAAACGCTGAAGCCATCGAACAAGCCAACGCCTATGTTGAAAAGCACGGCCTGCCGTTCGGAAAATATCGGCAGTTCTGACGGTACGCTTCGCAGCTAGAATTTATGCCTGCTCCGCATACTCCTTGATCAGCCCCTCATACTCGTTCATCTCCGGCAACGCGGCATAGCTGTGAACCGCAGGGGTCGTCACCCACGGCAATTTTTCTCTCGTCCAGGTCTCGGCGAAAGGCGTGAACCAACTGGGGTCGTCAAGCATGGTCGGGCGCAGGTTCACGAACCAGTCGAACCCTTCCAGGCGGGTGAACATCCAGCTCATGCAATAGGGGCAGAAATAGTGCTTCAGGTTTTCGTCGTGCATCCCGCCGATGACGGGCTCGCCTTGCGTGACTTCGAAGCCTTCGCTCGGGATTGCGACGCTCAGCGAATAGGCGCTGGAGGACATGCGCTGGCAGCCGGTGCAATGGCAAGCCATGGTCAATAGCGGTTTGGCGCTGATCTTCAGTCGCACCTCCCCGCAACGGCACCCGCCTTCCCAGGGTAATTCTGGCTGGGTCATGATCTCGCCTCCTCCCGTTTCCATGAAATCTAGCGGCCTTGACGCCGTTGTCAAAGCCATCGTCAACGACGCTCGACCGTCATAATCTGACATTGCCTGCCGCTTGTTTTCACGACACCATGGCGGCGTTCGGAGATCTCTCGATGTTGAAATCACGATCGATGGCCATCGCTTTCGCACTTATCGGCATGACAGCCGTCGCTCACGCCGATGATCACAGCCTCTACCGCGCGCAGGCAATTGTGACCGGCACCGGCGCCGTTAATCGCGAACTCGGTTTCAAGAATTGTCTCGGTCGCGTGCTTGTCAGGGTTAGCGGCGATCAGCGTGTGACGTCGGAGAATGCCTTTCAAGCGATGCTGCCGCGTGCCGGCTCCTTCGTCGCGACCTACAGCTATCACGATCGCCTGGAAGGTATCCCGATTCATGACGAGCAAGGCACCCACGACCGGCCGCAGGACCTCACCTGCATCTACATGCCCGGGCGCAAGCCGTGGCTGTCACCACGCCCGAAACTCGCGATTTTCTTGGTCGTGCGCGATGCGCGACGCGGTTTCGTGCTGAGCCGCGACAGTGACAAAAGCCCTTATATGATCGACGCTTTCGAAGCGGCCGCTAGACCGTTTGCCATGGCAATCATTGTGCCCAACAAGGCAATGCTGGTCAGTCGAGGCCTCACTGCAACCGCTTTGGCGGGGACGACACAGCAAGAACTCGATGCCTTGGCCAAGACCATCGGCGGCGATGTCGCCTTGGCGGGTTCGCTCGTTTGGAGCGACAAGGATCTCGGCTGGGTCGCCGATTGGTCGATGACGGAAAATGGAAAAATCCATCACTGGCGAATCCGCGGCGTCAGCTTCGATGACGCGTTTCGCAACGCTATAGCCGGGGCGGCACAGATCGCATCCGGCAATGGAGAGCCGCAATAGACGCGCTAGTCGATTGAACGGCTCTATCTTTTTGTTTCACGCAATTCCGGACGGAAAACCGCTACGCACTTTTTCTGGAATTGCTCTAAGACGCCGCCTGCAGCTTCACCTCAGCACTCATCGTCCTTACCCAGGCCCGGGCGATCGCCAGCCCGGCGATTTCAGCCGCCGGCGCATGCTGTGCGGCGATCTCGGCATAGCGCTCCAGCCAGCCGGGCTCGTTGCGTTCGATCGATGCCTTAAAGTCCATGCGCCAGCCTTCAACCACGGCGGCGTTGGCCTCGAAATGGAACTGCGTGCCATAGGCGGCGCGGCCAATGCGGAAGGCCTGGTTGCCGGTTACCGCGTTGGTGGCGAGGCGGATGGCGCCGGCCGGCAGCGAAAACGTGTCGGAATGCCATTGGAAGATGGTGAAATCGTCGCCCAATTCGGACAGAAGCGGATCGGCCTTGCCTTCCTCAGTGACACCGACTGTTTTCCAGCCGAATTCATGGGCTGTGCCGATCAGGTTTTCTGCCTCATAGGCGCGGGCCAGAAGCTGGCTGCCGAGGCAGATGCCGAGCACGGCCTTATCGGCCTCTTCGAACCGCCGCATGAGCCTTGCGAGTTCCGGCAGATAGGGATGGGTCTCATCATCGCGGGCATTCTGTTCGCCGCCGAGCACGACCAGCGCATCACAAGTCTTTACATTCTTCGGAAGCCCCTCGCCGTCCCACGGGCGGAACCATTCGATCTCCGCTCCCGCCTCTTCCAGCGCGATGCCGAGGGCGCCGAGTGGCGTGTTCTTCATGTTTTCGACGATTGCGACCCGCATTCTCATGAACCCCGAAAATAATTCGGGCGAAGATGAGCATGAGCGGAACGACGACGCAAGGCCCGGCTTGCAGCCGATTTAAGTTGAGCCTAAACGTCAGAAAGCAACAAGGAAATCGACGATGACCGATAAGCCGCGGATCACCATTCTCTATTGTACGCAATGCAATTGGCTGCTGCGCGCCGGCTGGATGGCGCAGGAGCTGCTGCAAACCTTCAGCGACAGCGTGGGCGAAGTGGCGCTGATCCCCGGCACCGGCGGCAACTTCGAAATCCGTATCGACGGTGAACTGCTATGGGAGCGCAAGCGCGACGGCGGCTTTCCCGGCCCGAAGGAGCTGAAGCGGCGGGTGCGCGATATCATCGATCCCGAACGCGATCTCGGCCATTTGGATCGCGGATCGCTGGAGAGCTGACCGCAGCGCTCTCCGGCGCACCTCTTGGCGCGCCGGCCGACATTGCAGTGGCTGACATATCGAGAAGGCGCGGCCTGTCGGCGCGTCTTCGCTTTGTCACTTGTCTTTCCTGCCGAGGCTAATCGTGCTGGTAGCTTGCCTGACGATAGAACCCGGCTGCTGCTTTACAGCGACGATCTTGCCCTTCTTGGGTTTTCGTGCTTCGCGATGACTTCTCAATTGACCCTTTGCCATTTTGGGCTCCCTTGCTTCGCTCGCGACCCGATGGAAGCGGCGACATTATAGGGACTGCTTAAGTTGCAAGAAAATCAAGCGATTTATTTTAGCTTTCCCATATAAGACAAAGAGAACGGATGTGCTCTGCGCTGAAACCCGCGCCAACGGCTCTTCGGTTCAATAATAGGGAGAGCGGCAGGTCTGGAACCCGTGGTGGAGAGTGCTGTAGAGATTGGTGCCGGGATTGTAGGTCCGATAATGTTCGGAGCACCATATCTGATGGCGGGTGCGATTGTTGACCGGCGCCTGATAATCGGTTGCCGGCGGGGCATCGTTGCGCGGCTGAATATAGACACGAGGATTATCAAAGCGATTCCTGTTATCAAGGCTCCGCGGCGTATAGGGAATGGGCTCGCCGGGCCGGCGATACCATTGCTGCGAGCCGAAGCCGAAACAGCCGCGATAATCGCAAACCGTAGGCCCGACCACGGGAGGCGGGAGGCCGAGCTTCGGGCTGTTCGAGGCGGCATTCGCGAGATATGGCGGCGACAGCAAAACGAGGCTGACGGCGCAGCCGAATGCGATCTTGCCGAATACAATCATGACGGACTCCCGTTGCAGGTCGTGGCGACCCAGCACCTTTTCCCGCGGCTCCCTCTATATTTGGGCCTTCACCCCAAGCAAAACCAGGGTCGCGAGGGCAGATATCGGCGGCGATCGATCGGTTGATCCTTTTCCCCGCTTGTTCCATAAGAGGCGCAACATTCCGAGGAGATTGCACGTGAGCAGCTTGAAATTTGGAACCAGTGGCCTTCGCGGCTTGTCCGTAGACCTCATGGGACGCGCGTCCGCCCTCTACGCCATGGCCTATGCCCGCCACTTGTTGAAGAGCGGCCATGCGCAACCCGGCGATCTCATCCTGGTTGGCCGCGATTTTCGCGACTCCAGCCCGGCGATCTCCGCCACCTGCATCGGCGCGCTGAAACGCGCCGGCCTGACGCCCGTCGATTGCGGCACGCTGCCGACCCCGGCGCTGGCACTTTACGGGCTGGAGCTGAAGGCTGCCTCGCTGATGATCACCGGCTCGCATATTCCAGCCGACCGCAACGGCATCAAATTCTACCGGCCGGACGGCGAGATCGACAAGCAGGACGAAGTGGCGATCAGCGCGGAAGCCGCGGACATCGGTGACGCCGATCTGGACGAGACGCCGGGCGTCGGCGAGAACCGGGCCGCAGAGGCCGAAGCGCTGTTTTTCGAACGCAATATCGCCCTGCTGCCCGCCGACAGCCTTAGCGGCCTCACCATCGGCGTCTATCAGCACAGCACGGTAGCGCGCGATCTGCTCGGCGTGGTGCTCGCGCATTACGGCGCGCGCGTCGTGCCGCTCGGCCGCTCCGAAAGCTTCATTCCCGTCGACACCGAAGCCGTCTCCGCCGACACCATCAGCCTGCTGAAGGGCTGGGCGCCGGAACATGGGCTGGATGCGATCGTCTCCGCCGATGGCGACGGCGACCGGCCGCTTGTCTCCGATGAAACCGGCGAGCCGCTGCGCGGCGACCTGCTCGGCCTCATCGCCGCAAATTTCCTCGGCGCGGAAGTGGTGGTGACGCCGGTCACCTCCAATTCCGGCATCGAAGCTGCCGGCTCCTACGCCGTCACCCGCACCCGCGTCGGCTCTCCCTACGTCATCGCCGGCATGGACGAGGCCTTGGCGGCCGGCAAGGCCAATGTCATGGGCTTCGAGGCCAATGGCGGCACGCTGACGGCAAGCCGCTTCATCATCGAAGGCGAGCCGGTACGCGCGCTTCCGACGCGCGACAGCTTCCTGCCCATCCTCGCGACGCTTTACGCCGCTGCGCGCGCAAAACAGCCGCTGTCGGCCGTTGCCGCCAACTACCGCCTGCCCTTTGCCGCCGCCGACCGGCTGGAGAATTTTCCGGTCGAAACCAGTGCGGCGCTGATGGCCCATCTGCGCGCCTCCGACACCAATCTCGCCGCCTTCCTGGCGCCGGTCGCTGGCGTGGCGTCAAAGAGCGACATCGACGGGCTGCGGGTGACGCTGACCGATGGCCGAATCGTCCATTTCCGCCCCTCCGGCAATGCGCCGGAGATGCGCTGCTATGTCGAAGCATCAGATGAAAACGAAGCAAAGGCCTTGCTGGAACAGGGACTTGGCCTCATCCGCGCCTGGGCGGCAGCCCGGGGTTAACCCGGGCATCAACCGCTTTTTTTCAGATTGCCACGAAAACTTCAAAAACCCTGTTGACACCGGAGAGCCACCCCCTTACATGCGTGTCCGTCGCCCAGATGGCGGAATTGGTAGACGCGCAGGTTTCAGGTACCTGTGCCGCGAGGCGTGGAGGTTCGAGTCCTCTTCTGGGCACCAAGTTTCCGTATTTTGTTATCGCACGTGTGCAGGATAACCTCAGAAGCCCCGGTTTTCCGGGGTTTTTTGTATCTTCCGTTTAGCGCATTCTCCGCCATTCGTTGACGCAAAATTCGATCCATATGTGGGGACTTGCGACTGTCTTTACCTGTGGCGGCGGCCAGTCGGCATGCTCCAAGCTCGGCGGGCGCAATGCGGTTTGCTGTTTTTTGTGGCTTGATAGCTGGTTAAAATATCTTCGACTTATGCGCGACTCAGATTATGGTACAACCATCTTTAATAATGGTTGGACTGACGAAAATGGCGCACAAGTACGGCGGGCCTTGGTCCGAAGTCAAACTCGACGCAGTGGAATACTACCTGCAGTGTTACTCAAATGCGCTAACGCCGAGAAGAATGGATATTTGGTATATCGATGCTTACGCCGGTTCAGGCGATCGCGAAGCTGAGAGGGAAATAGGTGGCTTGCTTGAGGGCGCGCCATTAGAGACTGTCATCGAAACACTCGACGGCTCTGCGCGCAGGGCGCTTAAGATCGATCCGCCTTTCAAGCATTTCGTTTTCATCGAAAAAGATCCGATACGCGCCAAGCAATTGGCAGAAGTGAAAAACGATTTCCCCAGTGTGGAAATTGAAGTCCTTCAGGGTGATGCAAACAGCGAGCTTCTAAAGCTGATCAGCAAAGAGCCTTGGACGAGGAAAGCTAAAAGCTTTTCTAGGGGAGTTGTCTTCTTGGACCCGTTCTCGATGCAGGTCGATTGGTCCACGTTGCGGGCCTTGGCAGCTACGGAATGCCTGGACGTCTGGTATTTCTTTAACGTTCAGGCCGTCACGCGCCAACTGGCGCACGATTTCGGAGGAGTAGGGAATAAGGCGACTACGTTGGATCGCGTCCTTAGCCCGCGGTGGCGGGAATTGTATGCGATCACCCCCGAAGAGCCGTCAAAGCAATCTGACATGTTCGCTGACACGATACCGTTGGAGAAAAAAGAACCGTCAGCGAAGAGAACAATATCGAAGGCCCAAATTGATCAATGGTTCAAGGGTTTGATGACGGAGGAATTTGCCTTCGTCTCCGACCCGCTGCCGATAATTACACCTCACAGTGGCCACACGTTCTCGCTGTTTCTCGCAGTGGCAAATCGACGTCGAAAAGCCACGGAACTCGCGGAGAAGTTTGTCAGCTACGTCAATAAGAACTTTGGGCCGAAATCGGCATCTCGTCGTAAGTCCGGCCGTTGAGCTCTCGCCCCGCGGCCTTCTTGTTGCGACCACCCCACTGTTTAAAGAAGAAGGCCGCACCAAAGCGCCTGGACATCGCTTCGATCTCATCGACCCAAAGAGGATCCATAAAGCGCGATTGTGGCCCGGACTCGCCGCCAACGATAGCCCAGTGAATGTCAGAGAGATTCGCCCCGGCCACTGAGCCTATTAGCGGTTCAAACGATATGAAGCGCACTGCGGCGGGCACGTGCCGAAGGTCGTCAATGCGACCGATTACGCGATTATCTTCGACACTCGCACCGAGCCAAACATTCGGAAGAACTCTAAACTCCGACGCGCTCAGAATGTCGCGCATCCTGTCTGGTCGCTTTGTCAATATCTGATACGTGTGTCGCGGGGTGGCTTCCATGACATCCCAAACGGCCGCTATGAACTCACGCGGCACGTCAGTATGGAAGAGGTCTGACATCGAGTTGACGAAAACGAGGCGAGGTTTTGACCACGTCGCTGGAACAGCGAGTGCTTTCCAATCAAGTGTAACCTTACCGGTCCATTTTGCACGGCCGCCGCTCTTTCGCGTTAGCCCAGAGTACTTTTCCTGTCCCATCGCCTCTAGGCGCGCCGCCATTCTCATTGCATAGCAATTTGTGCAGCCAGCCGTAAGAATTGTGCAGCCGGCCACGGGATTCCATGTTGTATCTGTCCACTCAATCGATGTTTCTGCCATAGGATGATTCTCCTAACTACCACTGTAGTTGATAATTGAGAATCGATTAAGGATAAGTTGAGTCCGGGGTGGATCTTGATCACCCGGCTCCGAATCCATCGTCAAAAAAGCTTATAAGCATAGCCCCCTTAGGTCAGCAAAGGGTCGTGCTGACACTGGCAGCAAGGAACAAGGCATCCGAGATTCCTTCTCTGCAATGTCTCAGTTTAAATCCGACAACGCATAGCTCGGCTCGCACCGCATTCACTTACGATTATGCCCCTTGCCGGTCGTCGAGACACAGCGCTGGACCTTGCAGCTTGGATTGTCCGACGTCGGTACTGTCGCACTCGACATGACGCCGCGGTTTACGCAGGCGGCGGAGTTTGACACGTATCGATCATACATCATCAGATTGTTGACGCCGTGCGAGGGGTATCGCAGGACGATTTCGCCTTCTTCGGCAATCTTGTCGTGAAGAGCCGAGCAGGTCATGTTGTGGGAGTCATAGCGGGACATTGCCATTGCGCTTGAGGCGGACAGCGTCAATGCCGTGAGCAGAATGATCTTTTTCATGGGGATTCCTCTTCTATGTGACAGACGTCGCTATCGAAAGGAAACCCATTATTCTGCATCTACTCTATCGCTTTCGTGACATTGCCATGCGTTGCCGGCAATGCAGCCAATCACGGCTGCGGCAATCACGACCCTGGACATCCCCGCCTATAGAGCCGGACTGAGCCGCACGATCGCGGCGAACCGTTCCCAATTCTTGCCTGCCTTCGGCGTCCAGGCAGCTTCGGCGATGGCCGGCAGTCTGGGGAAGACGAGGCGGTTGAAATAGGCGCGGGAGAGGAAATTTTCGAGCCAGATGCAGGCCTGCACGCCCTTCATCCGATCCTTTAGTTCCTCAGGGAATTCCCCTTCCGCCTCATAGGCGTAAGTATGCGCCGGCGGTACCGTGCCGGCCCAGCTCGCACCCGGCTCCTGCCAGGCTTCCGCCTGCACCATATCGAGGTAATAGGCCTGTCCGGGCGTCATCACCACATCGTAGCCTTCGCGCGCAAGCTCGATGCCGACCTCCGGCTTCTCCCAGGCCATCAGCAACGTGCCCTCCGTGCCGACGCCGCCGCCATGGGCGACTTCGTTCCAGCCGGCAAGCTTGCGGCCGCGCGCCGTCAGCATCGTCTTCACCCGCTTCAGGAAGTAGGATTGCAGCGCGAAGGTGCCGGATATGCCTTCGCGCTCCATCAGCTTGCGGGCGAGCGGCGAGGCAAGCCAGGAGCCATCGGCCACTTCGTCGCCGCCGATATGGATATATTCGGACGGGAACAGCTCGACCATTTCGTCGAACACTTTCCCGAGGAAATCATAGGTCGGCTCGACCGCCGGGTTGAGGGCATTGTTGGGATAGCCCTGGACGGAATGATAGCTCTCCGGCGCCTCCTGGCCGTCCGCCAGATCCGGCAGGGCGACGAGGGCGGCGGTGCTGTGGCCGGGAATATCGATTTCGGGCACGACCTCGACGCCGAGCGCCAGGGCATGGGCGACGATCTCCCTGACATCATCATGCGAATAGAAGCCGTCGACCGGATAGGCGCCATTGCCGAGCTGCGGCAGCAATGGCTCGTCCGGGCCGCGCAGCACGCCGGTCGAGGTGAGTTGCGGATAGGCCTTGATCTCCAGCCGCCAAGCCTCGTCGTCGGTCAAATGCCAATGGAAGATGTTGAGCTTCAGCCAGGCGAGGATATCGATCAGCCGCTTCACGTTCTCCTTGGGATGGAATTGCCGGGAGACATCGAGATGGCAACCGCGCCAGCCGTAGCGCGGCTGGTCGGAGATCGTGCCGGCGATCGGAAAGCGGAATTTGCCGGGCTCGCGCCGCGCGCCGTCCAGAAGCTGCGCCAAGGTCGTCAAGCCATAAAGGCGGCCGGCGTCGGCGGCATAGGCAAGCGTGATCTCGTCGGCCGAGAAAGTCAGCTCATAGGCTTCCTTGGCGAGAGCCGGCCGCTCGACGAAGCGCAGGCGTCTCCCCTGCGGCGCGGTAATGAGGCTGAACGGCGCATGATTGGCCGAAAAGAGGCGCTGGAAGAGCGCCAGCGCCGTCGCAACGGCCTTCAGGCTTTCGGCATCGGTTCCCTTGACGGGATAGAGCGCGACGGGAAAGCCCTCGCCCGGCTTGGCATCGATTGCCGCCGGCCAGGGCTGGATGGCGAAGGGCAGATCGAGCTTGCCTTCCGGCAGCAGCACCGGCGGCGGCGCGCTGAGGCGACCTTCTAGCAACAGGTCAGTAACGGATACCGGAACGTGGCTGCCGTCCGACAGCGTCAGATAGGCGGACTTGGCGCCATCGGTACAATGTTTTGCCGTGCGGTTCAGACCGCTGACGCTGAAGCTCCAGCTTTCGCCCGTGGCAAGGGAGAGACCGGCAGGCGGGGCAAATTCATGAAAATTGGCGTTGCGGCGCAGGAAGACGGCGTTGTCGCAGGCCTTGGGATCGATGACGCGCGTCAAGGAGGTATAGACCAGCCGGAAATCGGTCAGCGGCGCATCCGACAGATTGACCAGCGTAAACGTCAGGCGGCCATTCGGTCCGCCCTCGGGAGACCAGGTGTTTTCGAGATGATAGGAAGCCGGCTGCATATCTATTCTCTCCTTAACGACGAGCGTTCAATAATGATCGGACTGTGAAAATGTGTGGGCGAGCTCGGCCTGTCCCGCTGTCAGGCCGCAATCGACCGGCAGGCAGACGCCGGTGATGGCGGCGGCCAGCGGGCCGGCAAGAAAGGCGACGGCATTGGCGACATCGGCGGGATCGACGACGCGCTGCAGCGGATACCAGCGACGGGCTTCTTCGAAGACGTTGGGGTTGGCGTTCGCGCGCGCCTCCCAGGCCTGCGTGCGCACCGTGCCCGGCGCGACCGCATTGGCGCGGATGCCGAACTTGCCGTATTCGACTGCGACAAGCCGGGTGAAATGCAAGAGCCCGGCCTTGGCGGCGCTATAGGCGGGGTGGCCGAAGACGGCCATGCCGTTGACCGAGGCAATGTTGATCAACGATCCGTTCGATGTCTTCAGCATATCCTCGACGGCGCGGAAACACAGGAAAGCGGCTTCGAGATTGAGGGCATTGTCGGCGCGCCAAATAGCCGGTGTCGTGTCGTGCAGGCTGACGGCGCGGGCCGCACCCGCATTGTTGACCAAGGTCTTGACCACGCCCAATCCCGCCGCGACCCTTGCCATCTCAGCGGTATCGACCTCACTGGTAACGTCGGTTTTCAGGGCGGCGAAGCGTTCCGCCGGCCCCAGTTCTTCCGCAGCCTTTCGGACGGCCGCGGCGTCGATATCGACGAGCAGCACCGTATCGTGATCATCCGCGAGCCTCCGGGCTATGGCGCGGCCGATATCGCCGGCAGCTCCGGTGACGATGGCGACGGATCGAGTCATGCCTCTGCCCCCTGATAAATCCTAGTTGTTTAGTCCCCAAGAAGCTGGCGGTCGTCCCCGTCGCGATGGGTCACGAGCTGCTGCTTGATGCGGCGCAGCGTCACCGTCGCTTGCGGCCGGATGCGGTAGGCGACGAGGCTTGCAAGGATATCCACCACCGCGAGATAGGCGATGCGCGTCGATGTCGGGCGATAGATATTGTTGCCCTCAGGCAAATCGACCGGCACGGTGATGTCGGCGGCAAGCGCCACCGGACTGTGGCTCTGTGTCAACGCGATGGTCGGCACCTTGGCCTCGCGGGCCAGCATGAAGGCCCGCACCAGCTCGGCATTGCGGCCTGACAGCGACGAGCCGATCAGCACATCCGCCGGCTTGGCGGCAGCGGCCATCATCAACTGCATGCTGTGATCGGAACTGGCGGTGACGCGCAGGCCGAGGCGGAAAAGCCTGTTCTGCAGCTCGCTGGCGATCATCGAGGAATTGCCGCCGGAGCCGAAGGCGTAGATCATCTCCGCGCCGGCAAGCTTGTTCGACGCCTGCTCGATCGCTGGTATATCCAGGCCTTTATGCAGCAGAAAGAGCGCATTCTGCGCCTTGGTGATGATGTCCTGGGCAACATCCGCCGGCTCGATGCTCTTCGGCTCCGGCTTGATATAGCGCATGCCGACATAGGCGGTGCGGGCAAGCTGCACCTTGAAATCGGAGAAGCTCTCGCAGCCGAGACGGCGGCAGAAGCGGGTCACGGTCGGCGGCGAAACATCGGCCTTGCCGGCAAGCTCGATGATCGAGGCATTGACCGCGAATTCGAAGTCGTTGAGGACAATGTCGACAATGCGGTTCTCCGACTGCGACAGCCGCCCCCTCTCCTCCTGCATGGTCGTGAAAATATCCACGGACTTCCCCCTTAACCCCGAAGATCCTGCCGCGCCTTAGAGCATCTAAGCCTCAGGCGTCTTATACGCGATGCAATCGATCTCCACCTTGCAATCCACCATCATCGACGACTGCACGCAGGCGCGTGCCGGCGGATGCGCGCCGAAGTAGTCCTGATAGATCTTGTTGAAGCTCCAGAAATCGCGGGAATCATCAAGCCAGACGCCGACGCGGACGACATGCTCGACGCCGTAGCCGGCCTCATGGAGAATATCGATGAGATTGCCGATCGCCTTATGCGTCTGCGCGACAATACCGCCGTCGATGATCTCGCCGTCTTCCATGGCGACCTGGCCGGAAACATGGAGCCAGCCATTGGCTTCGACAGCACGCGCAAAGGGCAGCGGCTTGCCGCCCGCGCCCGTCTGGACAGCGCCATAACGCTTGATAGTCATTTTCAATCCTGCAAATTATTTTCTTAACGCGTTGACAAATGACCATAGAAAGCAGAATTTGACCAGTGAAAATCGCAGTTTATGAAAAGAATTTCAATATTGGCGGAGACAATGCGCGATCCTTTTAAAAATCCATTCTCCGCCGACGACACTGCCCGGCACGCGATCTGGGAGATGCTGGTGCCGCGCGACATCGACGCCTTTCTCGCAGCCGACTGGTCGCTGGTTGCGGACGATTTCGTCGAAGACGGCTTTATCGGAATCGATGGCCGCCGCGAAGTCAGTCCCGACAAATGGCGCCTCGCCTTCCCGACGCTCAGCGCCTACCGCGACGAATGGTTGCGGCAAGCGCGCGATTTCGCCGGGCAATCCTTTGCAGAGGACCCGCGCACCGCAATCTTTACGACGACCACGCTGGAAGACATCGAGATCGAAGGCGGGATGGCGCTGGTGCGCAAGAAATTCGACGGCAGCCTGAAGAAGAAAGACGGCGGGATTGATGTGCTGAAATGGCAGACACTTTATTATTGCCGACTGCATGAAGGCCGCTGGAAGATTTCCGGCTTTACCGGTTACCTGCCGAACCCCATGGAATAGAGGCGACGGCGTTGCGCATTTTCACCGCGGTGCTCGCGACCGAGACGAACACATTCTCCCCGATCTGCGTCGATCGGCGCGCCTTCGAGGCTTCCCTCTATGCGCCGCCAGGCGAACATCCGGAGACGCCGACGCTCTGTTCGGCGCCGATCACGGTCGGCCGGCAAGTGGCTGCGGAAAAAGGCTGGGAGCTGATCGAGGGCACGGCCGCCTGGGCCGACCCGGCCGGCTTGGTGAACCGGACGGCTTATGAAGGACTGCGTGACGAAATTCTCGACCAGCTTCGCGCCGCCATGCCGGTCGACGCCGTCGTGCTCGGCTTGCACGGCGCGATGGTTGCCGCCGGCTACGAGGACCCAGAAGGCGATTTTCTCACTCGGGTCCGTGAGATCGTTGGGCCGGACATTCTTGTCTGCGCCGAACTCGATCCGCACAGCCATTTGACGAAAAAGCGGCTCGCAGCGACAAATTTCTTCGTCTACTTCAAAGAGTTCCCGCATACGGATTTCGTCGATCGCGCCGAAGACCTCTGGCGCATCGCCGTCGATACGTTGGAGGGCCGCGTCAAACCGGTCATGTCGGTCTTCGATTGCCGGATGATCGACGTCTACCCGACCTCGCGCGAGCCTATGCGCTCCTTCGTCGACAAGATCATAACGATCGAGAAAGATGATGCCGATATCCTGTCCATTTCGGTGATCCACGGCTTCATGGCCGGCGACGTGCCGGAAATGGGCACGAAGCTGCTTGTCGTCAGCAATGATAAGCCGGCTAAGGGGGAGGCCCTCGCTCGCGACCTGGGCTTGGAGCTCTTTTCCAAGCGCGGCACCTTAATGATGCCGCAGATCGATGAAAAGCAGGCGGTGGCCGAAGCCATGGCCGCACATTCAGGTCCGGTCGTCATTGCCGATGTCTGGGACAATCCCGGCGGCGGCACGGCGGGCGATGCGACTGTCATCCTGGAAGAATTGCTGGCCCGGGGCGCCCGCGACACGGCAATCGGCACGATCTGGGATCCGATGGCAGTGCAAATCTGTATGGCGGCCGGCGAAGGCGCGGAAATTCCGCTGCGCTTCGGCGCGAAATCGGCGCCTGGCACCGGCAATCCGATCGACGGCATCGTCAAGGTCGTGCGGCTCGTTGCCAATGCCGAAATGCGTTTCGGCGAAAGCCTGGCGCCCTTCGGCGATGCGGCGCATATCGAGCTTAACGGTATCGACATCATTCTCAATTCGACGCGCGCCCAAAGCTTCGATCCCAGCCTTTTCTCGGTGATGGGCATTGATCCCGCGCGCAAGAAAATCCTGGTGATCAAGTCGACCAACCACTTCTACGCCTCCTTCTCCAAGATCGCGTCGGAAATCCTTTACTGCTCGGCCGGAACGCCCTATCCGAACAATCCGGCGCGCACGCCCTATCGCCGCGCGCCCAGGGATATCTGGCCGATGGTTGCCGACCCGCATGCGGCAAAAGAAGGAGCTGCCTGATATGGCGCATCACATCGCCTCCGAGATCAGCCCCAGGCCAGGCGATCGCATTGACGATCTCTCGACGCCGCGGCCGATCATCGACGAGGATCGCATGGCGGCGAATATCGCTCGCGTGCAGTCCTATATGGACGCGCATGGGCTGAACTTTCGGCCGCATATCAAGACCCATAAGATTCCTGCGCTTGCGAGCGCCCAGGTGAAGGCGGGCGCAAAGGGGGTTAACTGCCAGAAGATCACCGAGGCCGAAGTGTTCGCCGACGCCGGCTTCGAGGATATCCTTGTCACCTTCAACATCATCGGGCCTGAAAAGCTCGTCCGCCTCTCCACGCTGAACGATCGTATCGCCGGGCTGAAAGTCGTCGCCGACAGCATGGTTATGGTCGACGGACTGTCCGCGCATTTCGCGACGTGGAAGCCACTAGCGGTACTTGTGGAATGCGATACCGGCGGCGGACGCTGCGGCGTGCAGTCGCCTGAAGAGGCTGCGGTTCTGGCCAGACACATCGCCGGCAAGCCCGGCCTAATCTTTGGCGGCCTAATGACCTATCCGAAGCCGAACAGTGCTGCGGCCATACAGGCCTTTCTGGCCGAGACGATCTCGCTCCTGAAGCGCGACGGCATCGAATGCCCCATCGTCAGCAGCGGCGGCACGCCAAGCCTCTATGAGGCGCATCTGGTGACGGCGGCCACGGAGCACCGTGCCGGCACCTACATCTACAATGATCGCTCGATGGTGCGCGCAGGTCATTGCGACGAGGAGGATTGCGCCATGCATATCCTCGCCACCATCGTCTCGCGCCCGACGCCGAACCGCGCTGTCATCGACGCCGGTTCCAAGGCGCTGACCTCCGATCTCCTGGGCTTTTCGGACTACGGCGCCGTGGTCGGCTACCCGCAAGCGGTCATCACGAATCTCTCGGAAGAGCATGGGGTGATCGATCTTTCGAAATGCAGCGGGTCTCGCCCGGTGATTGGCGAGAAGATCCGCATCATCCCCAACCATACCTGCGTCGTCTCCAACCTGTACGACCGCATGGTGTTTCACCGCGGCGGCATCGTGACCCGCGTCGAGGATGTCGCGGCACGCGGGTTGGTCTGGTAGGGCGCCGCCGATCGTGCCAAACACCCGCCCTCGTGGTTCGAGGGCGCTGCGCGCCACCTCACCATGAGGGCTCACCTTCTGCGCCTCGGCTAAACAAGCGCGTCGATGCGCGGTGGACGCTCCGCCTCATCCTGAGGAGCTCTGACACGGGAGCGCCAGCGGACGTGGCGGGGCCTCGAAGGACGAGGCGGCCCTAAAGGGCTTTCACGAAGACGGCGTGCCCAGCAGCTCCATGTCGATATCCGTCAACTCGACCTTGCGCTCGAAAGCTATGCCGTTCTCATCGAATAGATGGCAATCGGCTAGGCGGATGCCGGTGACCAGCGGCATATCCGTACGGATGGCGATGCTCCCCGGCAGCGTGGCGCAAAAGTTTTCGCCGCTGTAGCGTTCCTGCGCCGCATAGGCGACCGTCTGCGCACCCAGCCGCTCGATTACGGTCGGCATGACCGTCAGGGATAAATCGCCGCCACCGAGCTGCACATGCTCCGGCCGGACGCCGAGCGTCAGCTCCTTACCGACCACACCGTCGCGCGGCGTCACCGGCAGCAGCGCCGTTTGCCTCTTGTACTCCACCTCGACGCCCGCCTCGGTGACGCCCTTGCAGGTCACGGGGAGGAAATTCATTTTGGGATTGCCGATGAAGCTGGCGACGAATTTATTTGCCGGCTTATGATAGAGTTCCAGCGGCTCGCCGGTCTGCGCGATCTCGCCGGCGTTGAGGACAACGATCCGGTCGGCCATGGTCATGGCTTCGACCTGATCGTGGGTCACATAGATCATCGTTGCCTGCAATTGACGGTGCAGCTTGGCAAGCTCGATGCGCATGTCGGCACGCAGGGCGGCGTCGAGGTTCGACAGCGGCTCGTCGAACAAAAAGATCTTCGGCTCGCGGACGATCGCCCGGCCAATGGCGACGCGCTGGCGCTGGCCGCCCGACAGCATGCCCGGCTTTTGCTGCAGGCGCTGATCGAGATGCAATATGCGGGCGGCGTGCTCCACCCTGGCCTTGAGCTTGTCTTCCGCCATCTTCTCGACGCGCAGGGGAAAGGCGATGTTCTCGAACACCGTCATATGCGGATAAAGGGCGTAGGACTGGAACACCATGGCAATGCCGCGCTTGACCGGCGGCAGGTCGTTGACGCGCACGCCATCGATGATGATGTCGCCGCTGGTGACGCCGTCCAGGCCGGCGATCATCCGAAGCAGGGTCGACTTGCCGCAACCGGAGGGACCGACGAAAACGACGAACTCGCCGTCCGTCACATCAAGCTCGACACCTTTGATGACTTCAAAGTGGCCGTAGAATTTCTTGACCTGATTAAGATGCAGCTTTCCCAAACTCTGTCTCCGCGCGGCGCCGCCATAAGGCGGGCGGGGCTCAAAGGGCCGCGCGCTGCGCGCGGCCCGGCGATTTGCAGGCTTATTTATACTGCTCAAGATCGCCAGCCGCCTTCTTCAGGGCGTCCGCCGGCTCGGCCTTGCCCGTCACCACCGACTGGACCATTTCGATCATGACGTTCTGGAAGCCCTTGTAGTCCTTGAACAACGGCTCGGGACCACCGTAGCTGATGCCGTCGATGAACGGCTTCCAGAAGGGGTCCTTCTTCTCGAACTCGTCGACCATCGGAGACGGACGAAGAGGCGTGAGACCGGCGCCGCCCTGCAGTTCGTATTCACCCTGGGGACCCGGAGAGGTGATGAACTTGGCAAATTCGATGGCTTTGTCCTCGACGCCGGTGCCCTTGAAAACTGCAAGACTATCGGTGATGAGCAGCGTGCCCGGACCCTTGGCCGAAGGGCCGAGCGGCAGCGGCGCGACGCCCCAGTTGATCTTCGTTTCCTTCAGGCGATAGGCAGCGCCCGAGCCCGCCTGGATCATGCCGACCTTGCCATCCAGGAAGATGGCGCGCACTTCGTTCTGTTCGTAAGCAGTCGGTCCCTCGACCGAATAAGGCGTGATGTCTTTATAGGCTTGAAGGGCGGCCAGCACTTCCGGGCTATCGAGGACGATCTTGTCGCCGTCGATCACCTTGCCGTTGTTCGTGTAAACCCAGTGCAGGAACTGGTGCATGGTGTTGTCGAACGTCTTGGCCGACAAGCCATAGCCGGGAATACCGGTCTTTTCCTTGATGGCCTTGGCATCGGCGATTTCCTCGGCCCAGGTTGTCGGCGGCTTTTCCGGATCGAGACCCGCCTTCTTGAAGAGGTCCTTGTTCCAATAGAGCGCCTTGGTCGAGAAGGCGATCGGCACACCCCATTGCTGGCCGTTGGAGGTGACGGTATCGACGATATTCGGATAGTAGCTCTTCTTCTCCTCATCCGTCATCGGGATGGGGACGATGAGATCGTTCTCGGCGAACTGCTTGAGCGTGCGCGAACCGACATAGGCCATGGCGACCGGCGTGCCGGCGGCAGCGAGCGTCGTCGCCTTGTCCTGGCACTGTTCCCAGCCGACGACTTCCGGCTTGACCGCCCAGCCCGGATTCTTGTCTTCCCATTGCTTGATGTATTTCACATGGATCGGATCGATGCTGTCGCCGCAATAGATCCAGCTAATTTCCTTGTCGGCGGCTTGGGCATTCACGGCGCCAAGCGCGGTGGAGCCGAGCAAAGCAAAGGCTAACAGTCCTGTTTTGAAATGGATTGTCACGTTTAAGCTCCCGTTCTCTGGTGATTTTGAATGATTTATTGCTTCACCGCGCCGGCGGTCAGACCGCTGACGAGATAGCGTTGCAGGAAGAAAATCACGACCAGCGCCGGCGCTATGCCGACGAAGCTTGCAGCCATGAGTTCGTTCCAGACAACCTCTTGCCGGCCGAAATAAGCGAACAACCCAACCGGCAGCGGCATGTATTCGGTCTTCGAATTGAAGGTCAGCGCATAGATGAACTGCTGCGCATAGGCTTCGATGAAGGAGGAAATCGCCACCACGACGATACCCGGCATCGCGATCGGCAGGATGACGCGGCGTAGCGTATAGAGCTGGCTTGCGCCGTCGACATAGGCGGCCTCGTCAAGCTCCCGCGGGATGCGCCTCATATAGGTGTGCAGCAGCCAGATTCCGGTCGGGATGATGAAGGCCACGCCCGGCACGATCATGGCGAAATAGGTATTAAGCACGCCGAAGGAGCGCATGAGCCGGAAGAGCGGGATCAGCAGGACCGCGCCGGAGAACATCTTGACGGCAAGAAAGGCGCCGAGCAGCAATCCGGAGCCCTTGAACTCGAAACGGGCGAAAGCATAGGCGGCGGGCACCACCAATATCAGAACGATAATGGTGATCGAGCCGGAAATCAGGAACGAGTTGAAGATATACCAGCCAAAGCCCGGCACGCTGGTCCACATCGTCCGGTAGGCTTCGAACGACCCATTTTCGGGAATGAAGCGGTAGGGCGAGGAAAAAAGCTGACTGAGAGGCTTAAGCGAGACAAGGAACCCCTCGATGAAGGGCGCCAGAACGAAGGTGAGGAACACCAGGATCCCGGCATAGATGCCGACCAGCTCATACCACCGATAGCGATTGATCATCGACGGATGGCTCATCGCTTGTCCCCCGTGGCAAAGCGGCTGGTGAGGCGGAAATAGGCAAGGCAGAAGAGCGACAGGAAGATGCAGATCAACACCGCGCGGGCGGCACCTTCGCCATATTTGTAGGACCCGATCGCCGTCTTATAGGTGTCGATGATCATCGTCGTCGTTTCCCCGTTCGGACCGCCGCGGGTCAGGATCCAGATGATGTCGAAGGAGTTGAACGTCGAAATCAGCGACAGCATCGACATGGTGACCAGGGAAGGCACCAGGAGCGGCAGCGTGATGCGGCGAAAGCGGTAGGACCGTCCGGCACCATCCGTCCAGGCGGCCTCATACAAATCCTGCGGAATCGACTGCATCGCGGCCAGCATGTAGAGCGTCACCATCGGCACGCCGATCCAGACGTCCGTTACGATCGTCGCCCAGAAGGCGGTGCTGCCATAGGCCAAGAAGGCCACCGGGCCATTGACGAGACCAAAGCGCTGCAGCAGGCCGGAAATCATGCCGAACTGGCCGTTATACATCCAGCCCCACATGAAGATGCCGATCGCCATCGGCACGATCCAGGGCGGCATGGTCAGCACGCGAAAAAGCGAGCGGCCGGGAACCGCCGAATTCAGCATCAGCGCCCCGAAGGTGCCGATGATCATCTTGATCGACACGGAAAAGAACGTCCAGATGAAGGTGCGGACGATCACCGAGGCAAATGTCTCGTTGAAAATCTTCGCATAATTTTCGAGGCCGACCCAGTTCGTCAGCTTCTTCAGCGAGGCGTCCGTGAAAGACAGAATGACGGTGTCGACCAGCGGATAGGCGACGATAATGACGACGTAGAGAACGGCCGGAAGAAGCAGGATCCAGGCGAAGATGACTGTGCTGCGTTGAACACCCATCTTGCGCCCCTCCCTACGCGGCTCGAGACTGGAGTGCTTCGTCGAACCTATCCCAAATGGGCCTGAGATCGACGACGGTCCTTTTCATGCGGGCCTCATCCATCGACAAGGCGAGAATTCCAGCCTCCAAGGCATTGAGTGTCGACACCGGCAGGGCAGCGCCCCTCTTCACATGGGCGATGAGATCGGCCGCCATCTGCTCGTCGGCGCCATAGTGCTGCGATAGTTCGGTTGCGGCATATTTGTTTTCGATGACCTTCTTGCCGGTCAGCATCTCGTGCACGTCGAGATAGCCGCGGATGAAATCACCCTCGGCCATGCCGCGCGAGCCCATGACCGCGAAGCGACGAAATTGGTCCGGCACGTTGAGATTGGTGTGAAAATTCATGCCGACACCGTTGGCATATTCAATGATCGCCACCTGGTAGTCGATGATATCGCCGTCGCTGTCGAAGACACGGTTGGAACCCATCCATCCGCTCGGTTTGCGATGGAACATTTCGAGGTCGTTGATCCCCTCACGCGCTGGGTCGTTGGCGGGCACGAAACTCTTGCGGCCGCCGAAGCTTGCGACCCGCTCCGGTCGGGAACCCACGACGCCATTATAGAGATCAAGGTCGTGGCAGCATTTTTCCAGCATGAAACTGCCGGCATAGCGCTCATAACGCCGCCAGTCGCGCATGAAGAAAGCGCCGTGATAAGGCTGGATATGTTCGGCCGCCTCGATGGAGACGATCTGACCGAGCGTTCCGGCCGCCTGAACCGCTCGCAGGTCGCGGTAAAGCGGCGAATAGCGCAGAACGAGGCCGACCATCAGCCGTTCGTGACCGTATTTCGCCATCAGATGAGCAAGTTCGATGCTCTGTTCGATCGTGGAAACGATCGGTTTTTCGCAGAAGATCTTCAGGCCGGCCTCAAGCCCGAGGCGAATATGATCGAGATGCATGTGGTTCGGCGAGCCGATCATCAGCAGGTCGAGCTTTTCACCTGATATCAGGTCCTTAGGGGAAGCGTAGGCCTTGCCGGCGGAAATGCCTTTTTCGGTGAGCCCCTGCAGGCCAGCCGGCTCAGGATCCACATAGCCCGCGATCTCGAAGCTCTCATCGATCGCTTTGAAAACGTAGCCCAGATATCCCAGACGGAATCCGAGTCCAATGATCCCCACTCGCATACTGGTATGGTTCCCGCTGCGTAATTTATTTTCGTCAGCTTGAGCGAAATTTTCGCATCCGTCAACGCGCTTCGGGAAAATACTCGAATTTATGAAATTCATTTTCAGATCGACATAGGAACACGCCGCTTCGAAGCGCAACCGCGTTCCGAGCGATCTCTTGCCGATCATTTTCCAGGGATGGCCGAGCCTATCTGTTCGGGCTGTTATATTGCCAATACTGATAGTTCGGCTTGCTTGTGCCCTCGGAGATGACGCCGTTTTGTTCGCAGATATAACCAAGGCGCGGCAGGTTATGGTAGAAGATGCCCTCGTGGAAACCGCGTATCCGCACCGTGGTCGTGCGGCACTCAAATTTTTCGTCGGCCGCCATCTTCGGTTCGGTCACTCCCGGAAGGTCCTTATAGGGATAGACCGGGCGGACATAGGGCTTGGGGAGCAGCGGATTGTCGGCAAAGCTCGGCATAGGCACCAGGCTGGCAAGAAGCAACGCGGCAACGACGATTTTCGGTCTGGTCCACATGGATTTCTAGGATCCTTCCGCCTCACAGGCGCACCAACACGGCGCCCCTTCTCCCAAATATAAGGATGCCCGCCCAGAGCGCCAACAGATGGCACCTGAAAATGAGCCGGACACGTCTGCAACCGGACATTCGTTCACGGCAAGTTACGCTAACGAAAACGCTTTTACTTGAGCATACACTATAAGCGTGCAATCTAAGTTTGCGAAAAATGAGAAGCCTGTTATATAGGAAAGCGGGGGCCGCTCTAGTTTATCGTCTTCGGGTTTTCTATTCGTGGGAGTAAAGGTGATTCTCGAGCGGAGCAATCGGATCATCGCATGTGCGGAAGTTGCCAGCGCCGACAGTCTGGCACCGCAGGTTCGTATATATGTCATCAATCTCGATCGTTCGCCCGAACGCTGGGAAAGACTGCGTGGACAGGCAGCCCAATACGGGCTGAGTGTCACGCGAATTCCCGCTATCGATGGCAGCAAGATTCCGGAACGCGACCGCATCGATTTCCAGCCGCGGCAATTCATCTATCACAATGGGCGTAAATTGCTGGCCGGCGAATATGGTTGCTATCGCAGCCATCTGCTTGCCTTGCAGCAATTTGTTGCAAGCGGCGACAAGATGGCCATCATCATGGAGGATGATGTCGAACTCAACCATAGATTGATTCCGCGTGCGCTCGCTGCGATGGACAGCGTCTGCGGTGCGCGCCTGGTGAAGCTCGTCAATCATCGTCTGGTCGGCTTCAAGCCGATATCCGAAACCGCCGAATGCGACATTGTCGGCCGCTGCCTGCATGGGCCGCAAGGATCGGCTGCGTGCTACATCGTCAACCGGCAGGCTGCAAAGAAGCTGCTGGTCGCGCTGAGGCCGATGCTTCTTCCTTACGATGTGGCACTCGAGCGCGGCTGGTCGACCGGGGTCGAAACTTTCGCCACCCTTGAAAATCTAGCGGATTTCAGCCCATTCCGTGCCGATACGACGATTGGCAAGCGCGTGCACTATCGCGCCGTGAAACGGCATTTTCTACTGCGTGCAACAGCGCACTGGTTCCGCGCCTGCGATCAGCTTCGCCGCTGGATCTACACTGTGAAGGCCAAGCCTCAATCGATGATCGGGGGTGCCGAACGCTAAGGCGGTTCGGCTTTTGGCGGAATTGCAAAGCCGCTGCATCTTTCGCCGCGGTTCCCAGCCGCAACCCTATGCTTTCCAAGGCTAAAGCCCGGCGACGCTGCCGAAATCCGGTTGAGCGATGGTTAGATCCACCTCGCGCTCACGGAAAACGAGGTCTACCACCTCGCCGCTGGGCGCATAGCCGGAGACCAGTTTCTGCAGCAGCGTTCTTGCCTGCGGGATGTCGTTTTCATCCAGCGCTGCCTCAAGCGCCGCGAGCCGCTTTGACAGCTCCGGCCAGGGCAAGAAATCTTCCTTGGCCCGCATGATGCGCGGGTGGGTCGTCGCCTGCGGATTGTCGCCGATCAGCAGCTCTTCGTAGAGTTTTTCACCCGGTCTCAAGCCGGTGATCTCCAGCTCGATATCGCCCTCCGGCTCATCCTCATCCCTGACCGTCAGGCCGGACAATTCCACCATGCGGCGGGCTAGATCGGCGATGCGCACCGGTTCGCCCATATCGAGCAGGAAGACGTCGCCGCCGCCGGACATGGCGCCGGCCTGGATGACGAGCTGCGACGCTTCGGGGATCGTCATGAAATAGCGGGTAATGTCGGGATGCGTCAGCGTGATCGGGCCGCCGTCGCGGATCTGCTGGCGAAAGAGCGGCACGACCGAACCCGATGACCCCAGCACGTTGCCGAAACGCACCATCGCGAAATTCGTGCCGCCGGCACCGGGCTTACGATCCGCGTCCATGGCCTGCAGCACCATCTCCGCCAACCGCTTGCTGGCTCCCATGATGTTGGTCGGACGCACGGCCTTGTCGGTGCTGATCAGAACGAAATCCTCGACGCCGCAATCGCGCGCCACTTCGGCCGTCGTCAGCGTTCCCAGCACATTGTTGCGAATGCCTTCGACGGGATTGTATTCAACGAGCGGCACATGCTTGTAGGCGGCAGCGTGGTAGACGGTTTTCGGCCGCCAAGCCTCCATGATCTGCCTCAGCCGCCGACCGTCGCGGATGGACGCCAGGAATGGAATGATCCGGATATCGCCGTCGCCAGCCGTCACCGCGGATTTCTCCAGCTCGCCGTGAATAGCGTAGAGCCCGAATTCATTCTGCTCGACCAGCAGCAAGCAGGATGGGCCATTCTTCAGGATCTGACGGCAGAGTTCGCTGCCGATCGAGCCGCCGGCGCCGGTGACCATAACCACCTTGCCACGGATATTCTTCTCGATCAGCGCGCGATCGGGCGCGATCACGTTGCGGCCGAGCAGGTCTTCAATATCGAGTTCGCGCAGGTCGGAGACCGCGACGCGCCCTTGGGCGAGCGCCGTCAGATCTGGCATGGTTCGCACGGTGACGCGCGCCTTGCGCATGCTTTCGAGAATTTCGTTGCGGCGCTGACGCGTCGCGTTCGGCAGCGCAAGCAGCACGTCGCTGATCTCGCTTGAGACGCTCAAGGCAGGCAGGTCGGCGGGATCATAGATGGGCAGGCCGCCCATGATGCTACCTTGCAGATGCTTGTCATCGTCGAGATAGCCGACGACATTCAATTCGGCGCTGTTGGCGAGCGCGCCGGCGAGCTGCCGGCCGGAAGAACCGGCGCCGTAGATCAGCACCTTGGCGAGCTGATTGCGGTTCAACAGCCGCTGATAGGCATTGCCAAGCCAGTAGCGCGTCCACATGCGCGAGAGGCCGATGGCGATCAACAGCAGCAGCGGCTGCAGGATGCCGACCGTTCGGGGCACTCCGGGCACACTGATCGCGGTAAAGATGGTCATGAAGGCGAGCGCATAGATCGACACCGCCTTGACGACAGTCATGAAGGCCGACATGCCCGCGTAGCGGAAGATGGCGCGATAAAGGCCAAGGACGATGAAGATCGGAATGGCGACGAGCAGCGAAACGATCGCCGGCAGCCACTCCACACCCTCCAGAATGACCCAGTCATCCAAGCGGAGGCAATAGGCGAACCAGACGGTCAGCACGCACAGGCTGGCATCGACAACCAGCGCCAGCGCGCGTTTCGTCGAGCGCGGCAGCGCCAGGAATGGCAGGACGAGCTTATCCGCGGGCACCATTGGTCAGTTTTCCCTGGCGCCGGTCAACGGAACGGCAGACCGCTTCTCTCGCATAAATTGTCCCACCATGTATTGCACGGCACAGCCTGATTGTCTTTATGCCTTCATTAGCAAAATGCAATCACTCTCTGCATCATTTCACTTTTAGAACAGCGAACGCGCAATTGCATCCCCGATCTTGAAAGAGCCACTTGCAGCGGCGGTGGAGACGGAGATCACTTACCGAGATAGCCGCGGACAACCGGATGCCGAAACAGGCCGGCTAGGATGGCAAAGGCAGCACCAAGGCTCATGCCGAACAGGGCACCGGCAATCAATCCGGCCACCATCATCACCTTTCGGCTCGGCCCATCCGCCGTCAGCGGCGGCTCGGCCTCGGAGATGACACGGACATCGTTCTGCGACAGGTCCTGCGCGTCGCTCGTCTGGCCGGAACGCTTTAGCAATGCCTCGTAAACCTCACGCGCGGCGGCGGCCTTGCGTTGCAGTTCGTTGAGCCCGACCAGCTTGCCCGATGTATTGACCTGCGATGCCTTCTGCACCGCCAGTTCCTTGGCGATATCTTGCTCGGCCTTCTGCGCCTGCTCGTAATCGGCGCGGGCAGAGGTCGTCTGCCGCTGCAGCTCGCTGCGAATTTCCGCTGCCAGGCTTTCAAGCGAGGATTTGGCGGCGAGCAGGCGCGGATGGCGGGCGCCGAGCTGGCTTTGCAGGCTGCCGACATTGGCGGCGAGCGTTGCATATTGCTGGCGAAGACTGCTGAGCGATGTCGACGTTGTCGTCGCATTGGCCGAAGAGCCGTTGGCAACGACATCCTCGAAACTCAGCTTGTTGGCCGCTTCAGCGTGCGCCTTAGCCTCGATCGTCCGTTGCTGCGCAGTCACCAGCATGTCGTTCAGTGCGGTCAGGCGCTTATCGGAGATCAGATTGCCTTCGACGGCGACCATATCGTTGTCGGCCCGGTAAACCTCGACCGCCTTTTCGGCGGCAAGCACCTGCTGACGCAAATCTTCGAGCCGGCCGTCCAGCGCTGTACTACTGGTGCGATAGCTGTTCGCCGCCGCCTTGTTTTCCTCCTCCATGAAGGAGGTGACGAGCTGGTTGGCGATTTTGGCCGATTTTTGCGGATCGCGCGTCGTCACCTTCAGCGACACGACATAGGTGCTGGCCTCGCGGGCGATCTGCACTGCTTTCGCCAGCGCTGCCGCCGCCACGTATTTTGCCGCATCGCCGGTGGCGCCGCCGTCGAATTGCGGATCCTGATCGAGTTTCAACGCATCGACGACCCGGCCCAGCACCTTGCCGGAGGAAAGGATCTGGGTCTGGCTGTCGATCATCGTCGAGATCAGCTCCGGCGCAATGGGCGCGGCCTGCGGGGAATCGGCGCCTCCCACCTGGCGGGGATCGAAATAGAGGCTGGTTTCAGCCGTGAATTTCTGCGGCAACAGCGGGATGATACCAGCGCCGAGCACCGCTCCGGCCCCAGCGAGCACAAGAACCAGCAGCTTTTTCGCCCAGATCGATCGAACAGCCGAGCGCAGGTCGAGAAGCGGCGTATTGGCATCAGGCGTTCGCTCAGGGGAAACCGTTTGCGGCGCAGCAATTACGGCAGGCTCGGCGACCGAAGGAGCCGCGACGACGACCGGCTCCACGATGGGCGGCGGGGCGGCTTCCGATTTGCGCTCGAATTCGCGAGATGTTTGATCGTGAGTAACGATTGCCTGTTCCACCGGAGCAACCGGCTTTTCGGCGGCAGCGGGTTCAACCTCATGGACAAAGTCCCGCGGCCGCAGCACAGGGCTGCGCGAGCGCAAGCCTTCGCGCCGTCCTTCGGACGGCTCGGTGCTGTGCCAACCAGGAAGTTGGCTCGATCGCTTGCTTCGTTCCAATGAGCTCATCTCAGACTTTCATGGGCTCCGCCTACAGATCCTGCGCAGCGGATGCCCGGAGTTTAGAAACGTTTGGCTAACGGACCATTAAGGACGTTCCCAGGAAGTCCCATGGCAAGACGCCGACGAGAGCCGGCCAAGCCCACCTCTTCATCAATATTCAACCGGGAAGTTCATATGAAACGCGCATACCAGCGACGAGGAAGAACAGGAGCTTGCAATGACGGGACTGGCAAAGAGGCTGCTGCGACAATCGCTCGCTGTAGCGGTTCTGCTTGTCTCGGCCGCCGAGACCGATGCCAGTTTTGCCGCATCGCAGCTCTGCTACCGGGGCATCAATCTTTCCGGGGCCGAATACGGCGATCGCAGCGGCGTGCCCGGCACCAACTACACCTATCCGTCGGAAGATACGGTGCGCTATTTTGCCAACAAGGGCATGAATGTCGTTCGCCTGCCCTTCCGCTGGGAGCGGCTGCAGCCGGTGCTCGGCCAGCCCCTCGACGGCATGGAGCTGCAGCGGCTCAAGGATGCCGTCGACCTCATCCAGAAGCACGGCATGGCCGTCGTCCTTGATCCGCATAATTTCGGCTATTATGACAAGGACCAGCTCACCCAAGCGCCGGCGACCGATCTCGCCTTCGGTGATTTCTGGGCGCGCCTCGCCGTCGAGTTCGACAATCAAAAGGGCGTGTTCTTCGGCCTGATGAACGAGCCGCACGATATCAAGGCTCCCGATTGGCTGGAGGCGGCCAATACCGCCATCCGCAGCATCCGTACGGTCGGCGCCCGCAACCTCATCCTCGTGCCGGGTACGAACTGGACCGGTGCGCATAGCTGGGCCGCCGATGTGCTCGGCGGCGGCGCGAACGGCACGGTCATGCTCGGCGTCAAGGACCCTCTCGATTTCTACGCATTCGAGTTTCACCAATATCTCGATGCCGACAGTTCCGGCACACATCCCGTCTGCGACGGCACAGACAGCGCCAAGAGGGGCTTGAGCGATGTCACGGACTGGCTGCGCAAGAATGGCAAGCGCGGCTTCCTGGGCGAATTCGGCATCGCCGCTAGTGACGGCTGCCTCGACGGTCTCAAGCAGGTGCTTGACGTCATGAACACCAACAGCGACGTTTGGCTGGGTTGGAGCTACTGGGCCGCCGGAGATTGGTGGCCCCCGGAAGAACCCCTCAACGTCCAGCCGCACAATGGCCGTGACAAGCCACAGATGAAGGTATTGACGGACGGGTTGAGCAGGAAGGTTTCGCTGGCACCGTCATGTGCAGTGGTCAAGCCTACGAAATAGCGGGCGGCAGGCGCTCGAGCCTTTGCCCCGAATCATCCGGCTGATATGGTGCCTGCGGGCGGAAAAGACGCCACGATTTCGGATGTTTCATGCAAAGTTCAGGCGAAAAGCAGCCCATAAACTTCGTAATTCTCATCGTTTCGCTGCTCGCGGTTCTGTATAATTGCATTCTCGCCTTCATCAATCACAACATTACGCCCTTGACGCCAAGCTCGGTCGTCATCAGCGAAGTGCTCCTTCAAGTGACGAGCTTTGCCTATATTCTGAAGAAAGGGATTTACGAGGAGGACATGGCACCGCTCCTCTATCTCCTGTTGACGATCTTGCTGACGGTTTTCGTCATGGCCATCAACAAGCAGGCTTATGTCGACCATCTTCGCAACGTGATGATCATTTTCGCATTCTCCATCATGGGGAGGTTCTGCAACGAGCGTACTCTGAAGCTGACGTTCAAGATTTCCTGCCTTGCTGTGCTTGCGGTGCTCATCTGCGAGATCGTGTCCGTGAAGGAGTATGTCGCGCTTTTTCATCCGGCCGAATATTTTCAGAATACGCGCGGCGTACCGCCGGCCACCTACAGCGATCTCGGCCTGTTTCGAGGTGCATTGGGCTTTGAAGGCCGGTTTTCCTTCGGCCTGATAGACCACCGGTCATCCTCCATTTTCCTGGAACAGGTCTCGCTTGCGAACTTCTGCGGCGTGATGGTGCTGTATTTGATCAGCTTTTCCAACCGGCTGCGATTGCTTGACAGGCTGCTGTTCTTCTCGACCGTCGTGCTGATCCTGCTGACGAACGATACGCGCACGATGCTGATCTTCAGCCTCATCTGCGTCGCCGGCTATTTCATCTATCCCTGGTTTCCCAAGATGCTCGACCTACTGACGATGCCTGGAATCATCGTGGTCGGCTTCGTCATCCATGCCCTGAAACCGACCGTGACCGGTGATAATTTCGTCGGGCGCATCAATGGAACGGTAAAGGCCTTCCTCGGCATGGACCTGCAGAGCACGATCGGCCTGCAGCTCGATCAGGTCGGCATATTCTACGACAGTGGCTATGTGTACATCATCTACGGCGCCACCATCTTCGGGCTGATCCTGTTCTGGCTTTACGCTTCACTCTATCCGGGCGGCGAGACGGTCAATCAGCGGCGCCTCGGCCACGCGCTTTCCCTTTTCCTGTTCCTTAACCTGATGATCGGCTCCACGGCCATTTTCTCCATGAAGACGGCAGGGCTTGTCTGGCTTCTCGTCGGTTTCCTGAAATTCAACGAGGGCACACAGGCGAAGCGGCCGCAAAAGCTTGTGCTGGCGACCAGCGGCTGAGGCGGGGATGCGCTGTCGGAAGGCGCAATGGGAACGGCTTTTTCCGCCACCTATCTTAAGCTCTGTCTCGAGGAATGGGCGGGAGGCTTTCCCGTGCCTTTCGATTGCTATAAGCGAGCGGCAAACGATGAGCCGCCTTACGAGGGAAGAGACATGAAGAGCTATGTTCTACGGGTATCCTGCAAATCGACGCGTGGGATCGTTGCGGCGATAGCGAATTATCTGGCCGACCAAGGCTGCAACATCGTCGATTCCAGCCAGTTCGACGATCTCGATACCGGCAAGTTCTTCATGCGCGTCTCCTTCATCTCCGAGGAAGGCGTCAACCAGCAGAAGCTGGTCGAAGGCTTCAAGCCGGTCGCCGAAAAATTCGAGATGGATGCCGAGATCTATGACGCGCAGAAGCGCATGAAGGTGCTGTTGATGGTGTCGCGCTTCGGCCATTGCCTCAACGACCTGCTCTATCGCTGGAAGATCGGCGCGCTGCCGATCGACATCGTCGGCGTCGTCTCCAACCATTTCGATTACCAGAAGGTGGTCGTCAATCACGACATCCCCTTCCACCACATCAAGGTGACGAAGGACAACAAGCCGCAGGCCGAAGCCCAGCTTTTGGATCTCGTCGAGCAGACCGGCACGGAGCTGATCGTGCTGGCCCGCTACATGCAGGTGCTGTCGGATGCGCTGTGCAAGAAGATGTCGGGCAAGATCATCAACATCCACCATTCCTTCCTGCCGAGCTTCAAGGGCGCCAATCCCTACAAGCAGGCCTATGAGCGCGGCGTCAAGCTGATCGGCGCGACGGCCCATTACGTCACCGGCGATCTCGACGAAGGTCCGATCATCGAGCAGGACACGGCCCGCATCACGCATGCGCAATCGGCGGAAGACTATGTCTCGATCGGCCGCGATGTCGAAAGCCAGGTGCTGGCGCGGGCCATCCATGCCCATATCCACTACCGCACCTTCCTCAACGGCAACCGCACCATCGTCTTCCCGGCAAGCCCGGGGAGCTATGCCTCGGAACGCATGGGGTGAAACGCCCGCGGCGCCCGGCGAAAACGCTTGGAGCGCCGCGCGTTCGTTGAAGGCGCACAGGCCGCCTCGGTCTTTTGAACATAGAGCCTCTTATCCGCTTGCAGGTCATTCCACTTGCAAGCGGGTATTCGGATGCGCCGTTTCAAACGGCCAGTGACACGCATTCGAAAACGCGCGATTGATCCGAAGGGCACTATTTCCTTTTCCCGCCAAATTGCGATTTAATGCGGCCGATATAGAGTCGCTTGGAGGTTGCGGAGGAGGAAAATGCGATCATATCTGGATAGAATCCTGTCGCTTTCGGCCCTTGCTATCCTTGTGAGCACACAGGTGTCGACTGCCGCGATGACCTCGGAAGAAGACCCTACGAAGATCGATCTCGCCAAGCTGATCGAATGCACGACATACGACGTGCCAAGCTACAATGGCTTTGCCATGTGGCTGACCGGACCGGAGAGCAATGAGGCGATGAGACGGTTCGGGATTACCGAGCAACCTTCGAATAGCCTCCTACTACGGGAATTCAAGCTGGCGAAGCCGATCACCGTTTTCGGGCGACAAACCGACAGGATTGCCTTCGCCTCCTCCGGCCCCCTGGCCCTACTCGATGAGGCCGATCCGCATCCTATTGCCAAGCAACTGGATGTCACCGCCGCGGTCGACAGGTTCGACAAATTCCTTGCCGAAAGGGAGATCTTCTCCAAGAAGGAGCAGTTGGAGAATTCCGACACGGTGCTGCATACGCGAATCGCCCTCGACGTCTCGACCGATATCAACCATCCCGGCAAGACGCTTGCCGGCTGCAGCTATTCAATCGAGGTTGAGTGAGTTCCGCTCCAGATTCAAAAGCTGGAGCCTCTAGGCAGGCGTAATCGGGAGCCTATCTTCCGTCTTAACGTTAGATCACTCTATTCGTTTTCGGTGATTTTCTTTTGGGCGGAATGGTTTAGTGTCGACGCAGATGAACCATCCGGGGGTGCCATGACCGACGCCGCGCTTGTCAATCGTATGCAACTGCCAAGACCGGAGACCACGCCGGAGGCAGCGGCGGAGATCTTGCAGACGCATTATGGCCTGGCCGGAGCGATCACCGAACTCGGCAGCCAGCAGGACCGCAACTACCGCATCGACGCGGGTGACAACAGCTATGTTCTGAAGATCTGCCGGACGGAATACGACACGGTCGAACTGGAGGCGCAGAACGCCGCCATCCGCCATCTGCATGCCAAGCCCGATGCGCCGCGCGTGCCCAATATCGTGCCCTCGCTGAGCGGCCGCGACATTCTCGTCGTCACCATTCGCGAGCAGGATTATCTCGTCCGGCTGCTCAGCTATCTCCCCGGTCAGTCGTTGACGCGGCGCAAGCATCTGCCCGTTGCCTCCGTCTCGGCGCTGGGTGCCCTTTCGGGACGGCTCGCCCGTGATCTCGCGGATTTCGAACATCCCGGTCTCCATCGCAGCCTGCAATGGGACCTGCGTCGGGCGGGACCGGTTGCCGTGCAGCTGCTGTCGGCCATCACCGATCACGAAGCGCGCGACCGCATCGCCAAGGCAATGGTTGCGGCCGTCAAGCGCATCCAACCGCTTGCGAGCGCGCTTCGCGTGCAGCCCGTGCATCACGACGTCACCGGCGACAATGTCGTCAGCCAACCGGATGCGCATGGGCAACCTATCCCGGATGGGGTGATCGATTTCGGCGACATCATCCAGGGCTGGCTGGTGGGGGATCTCGCCGTCACCTGCGCCTCGCTGCTCCATCATGCCGAAGGCGACCCTTTCTACATTCTCCCTGCCATCAAGGCCTATCACGCGATCTATCCGCTCAGGGAAGCCGAATTGAAGGCGCTGTGGCCGCTGATCGTCGCCCGCGCCGTGATCCTTGCGGCCAGCGGCGAGCAGCAGCTCGCCATCGACCCCGACAATGATTATGTGCGCGGCAATCTGGAACTCGAGCGCGAGATTTTCGACGTTGCCACCGGCGCGCAGCCGGAGGTGATGGAAGCGGCGATCCTGCGGGCCGCAGGCATCGATATCGCTCCGCTCGCCACCGAAGGCTGGTCTGCCTTGCTACCGGATATCGCTTCGGATCATATTGCCGCCGTCGATCTCTCGGCGATCAGCCCGCATTTCGTCGACGGCAACTGGCTGAAGCCCGACATGGACTGGCGGCTGCTCGCCAAGGCGGCGATCGCCTCCGGCTCGGCTGCGACCCGCTACGGCGAATTCCGTCTGTCGCATGCCGATCTTCTCAGCATGACGCCGCCGCAGAATTTCGCGTTGCATAGCGATATCTGCCTGCCCGCCGGCGCGACGGTCACGGCCCCTTTTGCCGGGCGCATCCAATGGCACGGCCAGCATCTCGTTCTGGTGGGCGAAGCCGTCAGCCTGCATCTCGATGGCGTCGAGTGCGCGCTGGAAGAGGGCGCCGGGGCGGAGCAAGGGGCGATCATCGGCACGATCGGCAGCGAAGGCTCGGCCGTCGGCGGACTGCGCGTGCAGCTCTGCCGCGTCCCTGGGCTGGTGCCGCCGCTTTTTGCCACCGCTCATCAGGCCGATGGCTGGTCGGCCATCTGCCCCTCGCCCGTCCTGCTTCTCAATCAGGCCTGCGAAGCGCCTCGGCTGGACAGCGCCGCACTTCTGACCCAGCGCGAAGCGCATTTTGCCAAGCCGCAAAAGCATTACTACGACGTTCCGCCGCAGATCGAGCGCGGCTGGCATGAATTCGTGTTCGACACGGAAGGCCGCGCCTATCTCGATATGGTCAACAACGTGACCATGCTCGGCCACGCGCATCCACGGCTGACGGCGGCTATCGAGCAGCAATGGTCACGGCTCAACACCAACTCCCGCTTCCATTATGCCGCCGTTGCCGAATTTTCGGAGCGTTTGGCGGCCTTGGCGCCGGACGGTCTCGATAGCGTCTTCTTCGTCAACAGCGGTTCCGAGGCTAATGATCTCGCCATCCGGCTTGCCTGGGCGCATACGGGAAAGAAAAACATGCTGTGCCTGCTGGAGGCCTATCACGGCTGGACAGTGGCGAGCGATGCCGTCTCCACCTCCATTGCCGACAATCCGCAAGCGTTGACGACGCGACCGGACTGGGTGCATCCGCTCGTTTCGCCCAACACCTATCGCGGCCCCTTCCGCGGTCCGGATTCGGCTGCGGACTACGTGGCCGGCGTTACGACCCTGCTGGAGACTATGGATGAGAAAGGCGAGGGTGTCGCGGGTTTCATTGCAGAAGCAGTCTATGGCAATGCCGGCGGCATCGCCCTGCCGCGTGGCTATCTTGCCGATGTCTACGCCGCCGTCCGGAAACGGGGCGGCCTCTGCATTGCCGACGAGGTACAGGTGGGTTACGGGCGGCTCGGCCATCATTTCTGGGGCTTCGAGAGCCAGGACGTCGTGCCCGAGATCATCACCGTCGCCAAGGGCATGGGCAACGGCCATCCGCTCGGCGCCGTCATCACCAGGCGGGAGATTGCCGAATCCCTGGAGAAAGAGGGCTATTTCTTCTCGTCGGCCGGCGGCAGTCCGGTGAGTTCGGTCATCGGCCTGACCGTGCTGGACATCATGAAGGACGAAGGCCTGCAGGAGAATGCCCGAATCATCGGCGACCACCTGAAGGCGGGGCTGATCTCGCTGATGGACCATTTCCGGCTGATCGGTGCCGTGCACGGCATGGGTCTCTATCTCGGCGTCGAATTCGTTCGCGACCACGAGACGCTGACGCCCGCCACGGAGGAAACGGCCGCTATCTGCGAACGGCTGCTGGAGCTCGGCGTCATCATGCAGCCGACCGGCGATCACCTGAATGTGTTGAAGATAAAGCCGCCGCTTTGTCTTTCCGCAAGAAGCGCAGATTTCTTCGTCAAAGCCCTGGAAAAGGCGTTGGAAGACGGCTTTTAGGCCCATTTTCTCGGGCGTTCATCCTTGAGAAGATTTCGTGATGAACCGATTTTAATCCTCTCGGGGCATTGTCGAATCTCATTCCAATTCCTATTTGTGGAACGGTGATCGGCAATGCCGCTTCCGGGACGGGAGGTCGCGAGAAGTTGATGTGGTCTTTCTCGCAACTTAGCCTAATACGGAATTTTATTTTCCTGATCGCCGACATTTTGACATCTTTCGGAATATGTTTCTGGAGATGAAATTGTTATTCTCTACTAAGTTTGTAGATAATAACATGCCAGCTCACGGGTTCCGTCGTCGGAGCCCACACAAGTACAACGCCAACTAAGGAAGTGACATGCTGAATTCTATAGTCATCGCTTCGATCCTTGGGCGGTCCGTGCTTGGCCATGACCGCTCGGGCGTACTCTCCCGCCCGTGCTGTCGAATGTGACGTTCGTCCCCTTATCGGATTCAAACAGTCAATTCGCCATGTCTGCGCCGCTTGGGCGCGGAGGGAGTATTTTTTATGAAGAAACAAGTCATCGAATATGCTGGCGTTCCCGTCGGCATCGTTATCCCGGATGAAGACCGGCTGAAGTTCATCGCAGTGAAGTACCACGTCCACGATCTGGACGAGCAGCGTTTCAGAAGCGCGGACGAGGTCAAGCTCGCCATCCGCGATCTCCTCACCCGCCAACAGGCCAAGCCGATCCACGTTTGATGGATCGGTTTGGTTGTTTTCCTTACATCATCACATCACCCGCCCTCGTGGTTCGGGACGGCCTTATAGGCCTCCTCGCCATGAGGGCTGGTCTCTCGCACCAAGCCGGCGCATAGGCTTTTCATCGATTCGCCGCACTCCCGCCCTCATGCTGAAGTGCGGAGCGCCCTGAGCTTGTCGAAGGGGCGCAACCTCGAAGCACGAGGGTCGGCCTCTGACACAGCCAATCGCCGCAACCCCATCTTGTCTTTTTCCCCTCTTTGCGATCCTATCGCCATGACGACCTCGCGCTTCGAAAAGCGAAGGATTTTTCATTGGCTGATCTCCTCAATCTTATGGCCGATATCGAAGGCGTCTCTGTCGGTCATTGCACCGATCTTGCGCTTGGCTCCGGCGTCACCGCCATCATCTTCGATGAGCCGGCGGTCGCCTCCTGCTCCGTGCTCGGCGGCGCACCGGGCGGACGCGACACGGCCTTGCTCGATCCCGCGATGACGGTCAATGTGGTCGACGGGCTGGTTTTATCGGGGGGCTCGGCCTTCGGGCTCGATGCGGCGGGTGGCGTGCAGGCGGGCTTGCGCGATATCGGCCGCGGCCTGCAGGTCGGCACCGCGCGCGTGCCGCTGGTGCCGCAGGCGATCCTTTTCGATCTCATCAACGGCGGCAACAAGGATTGGGGTCTGCATTCGCCCTATCGCGACATGGGTTACGCCGCCTTCAAGGCCGCAGGCAAGGGCACCTTTCCACTCGGCACCGTCGGCGCCGGCACGGGTGCGACGACAGCGACCGTCAAGGGCGGCCTCGGCTCGGCCAGCGCCACCAGCAGCCAGGGACACAGGATCGCGGCCATCGTCGCCGTCAATGCGTTGGGTTCGGCGACCATTGGCGAAGGACCGCATTTCTGGGCCGCACCCTTCGAGATCGGCGACGAATTCGGCGGCCTCGGCATGCCCGAAACCATCGACTCGCACCTCCGGCTGAAGGGCGCGAATGTGACGGCAACAACGATCGGCGCCATCGTCACCGATGCGGCGTTGACCAAGGCGGAAGCGCACCGGTTGTCGATCTGCGGCCATGACGGATTTGCCCGCGCACTCTTGCCCACGCATCTGCCGCTCGACGGCGACACGGTTTTTGCCGCGTCGACGGGCAAACACCAGAGAGACGACCTGCAAAGCTTCATGGAACTCTGCCATCTCGCCGCCATCGTCATGGCGCGCGCCATTGCCCGGGGCGTCTATGAGGCGACGGCGCTGCCCGTCGAAGGCGCGCTGCCGGCCTGGCGGGACCGCTTTCCGGATTGCGAGGCCTAGCCGGAGATGTGCCCATGCAGGACCTGGGCACTGATCTATTTCGACCCGACAAGATGATAGTATTTTGAAAATTGGCCTTATGCCGGAGGGAAACCGGTGTCACGAGCCGCAGCAAGGGAACTGAGATGACCAAAATTTTACGTCCGAGGCTCAGCGATTTTGCTCGCTGTCTGGCCTATGGCACCGCAATGTCGGCCGGGCTGCTGATGCTGGGCATGGCGCCGGCCGAAGCGGCCAAGACGACACTGAATATCGGCATGAGCGTAGAGCCCACCGGCCTCGACCCGACGATCGCCGCGCCCGTCGCGATCGGCCAGGTGACCTGGCAGAACATCTTCGAGGGGCTGGTCGCCATCGACGAGAGCGGCAAGATCGTGCCGCAGCTCGCGAAAAGCTGGGATATTTCGCCCGACGGCCTCACCTATACATTCAAGCTGCAGACCGGCGTTAAATTCCATGACGGGGAGCCCTTCGATGCGACGGCCGCGAAATTCGCGCTCGACCGCGCTCGCGACGGCAAATCCGTCAATCCGCAGAAGCGGTTCTTCGCCACCATCGCCTCGATCGACACGCCAGACCCCGAAACGCTGGTGCTGCATCTCTCCTCTCCGACCGGCAGCCTGCTCTATTGGCTCGGCTGGCCGTCTTCGGTCATGGTCGGTCCGAAATCTGCCGCAGACGACAAGACGACGCCTGTCGGCACCGGGCCATTCAAATTCTCGGCCTGGGCCAAAGGCGACCATGTAGAGCTTGTGAAGAATCCAGACTACTGGAACAAGTCCGTCGACGTGAAGCTCGACAAGGTGACTTTCCGCTTCATCTCCGATCCGCAGGCGGAAGCAGCGGCGCTGAAGGCCGGCGATCTCGATGCCTTTCCGGAATTCGCGGCACCCGAGCTGATGAGCTCTTTCGACGGCAATGCGCGGCTGATGACTAAGATCGGCAATACCGAGCTCAAGGTGGTCGCCGGCATGAACAACACACGCAAACCCTTCGACGACAAGCGCGTGCGCCAGGCCCTGATGATGGCGCTCGATCGCAAGACGATCATCGACGGCGCCTGGTCCGGTTTCGGCACGGCGATCGGCAGTCACTACACGCCGAACGACCCAGGATATCAAGACCTGACGGGAACGCTGCCTTACAACCAAGCCAAGGCCAAGGCGCTGCTTGCCGAGGCGGGCTATCCTAACGGCTTCACCTTCACCATCAAGACGCCGCAGATGGCATATGCCCCTAGAAGCGCCCAGGTGATGCAGGCGATGTTTGCCGATATCGGCGTCACCATGAACATCGAGCCGACGGAATTTCCGGCAAAATGGGTGCAGGACGTCTTCACCGGCCGCGATTACGACATGACCATCGTCGCTCATGCAGAGCCGCTGGACATCGACATCTATTCGCGCGAACCCTATTATTTCAATTATAAGAACCCGGTCTTCAACGAGTTGATGAAGAAGATTCAGCTAACCGCCGATCCGGCGGCACAGAACAAGCTCTATGGCGAGGCGCAGGCGATCCTGGCCGAGGATGCCCCCGCGCTCTTCCTCTTCGTCATGCCGAAACTCGGGGTCTGGGACAAGAAGTTGAAGGGGCTCTGGGAGAACGAGCCGATCCCCTCGAATGTCTTGACCAACGTCTCCTGGGAAGACTGATCTCTTTCAGTTCCGCACACACGGCAGGGCGGCCCCTTCGCCCACCGTGAAATGTTTCGATGCCGGACCTGATCCGGCGGTGGACATGCAATGATCGTACTCCTTACCCGCCGGATCGTAGGTCTTATCCTGACCCTGATCGCCGTTTCGTTGCTGGTCTTCACCGTGATGGCCCTGCTGCCGGGCGATCCCGCCGCCATCACGCTCGGCACCTCGGCCTCCCCCGAGACGCTTGCGGCGCTGCAGCATGATATGGGCCTCGACCAACCTTTGTTCATTCGCTACGGCCGATGGCTTGCCGGCGCAGTGACGGGCGATCTCGGGAAATCCTATACTTACGGCGTGCCGGTCGACGGCCTCATCGTCGAGCGGCTGGCCGTAACATTGCCGCTTGCCATCCTCGCCATCATCCTTTCCATGCTCATCGCCGTGCCGCTTGGCGTCGCGGCGGCCGCAAGACGCGGCGGCTTCTTCGATATCGTCGCCACGCTGTTTTCGCAGATGGGCATTGCCGTGCCGGGCTTTTGGGTCGGCCTGCTGCTGATCCTGCTGTTTGCCACCTCGCTCGGCTGGATGCCGGCTGGCGGCTTTCCGGGCTGGGGGAACGGAGTCTGGCCTGCCTTGAAATCGCTGGTGCTGCCGGCTATCTCGCTGGCGCTGCCCCAGGCGGCGGTGCTGACCCGGGTTACCCGCTCGGCTGTGCTCGACACACTGCATGAGGATTTTGCCCGCACGGCGACTGCCAAGGGCCTGTCGCGTAGCGGAGTGCTCTGGGGACATGTGGTGCCGAATGCACTGATGCCGGTGCTCACCATCCTCGGGCTGCAGTTCACCTTTCTGGTCGCCGGTGCTGTGCTGATCGAAAACGTCTTCACCCTGCCCGGCCTTGGCCGCCTCGCCTATCAGGCGCTCAACCAGCGTGATGTCATCGTGCTTCAGGATGTCGTGCTGTTCTTTGCCGGGCTCGTCATCGTCGTGAACTTCCTGGTGGATCTTTCCTATCTCGCCATCGATCCCCGACTACGCGCCGGAGGGACACGATGAACATCGTCGAAACCATCGCGCCCGTCCCGCCTCGTCGCTCCCGTTTTCGGGCGCGGCAACGTGCGAACCTCATCGTCGGCACGCTGATCATAGTCGCCCTCGTCTGCGTCGCTATCATCTCCCTGTTTTGGACGCCTGTTCCGCCGGCGAAGATGCAGATCACCCACAAGCTGCAGCCGCCTTTCGGCTTCGGCCTTCTCGGCACCGATCAGCTTGGCCACGATGTCCTGTCGATGTTGATGGCCGGCTGCTGGAATTCGCTGTCGATCTCCGTTTCGGCCGTCGCGATCGGTGGGACGCTGGGGACGACCATCGGCGTTTCTGCCGCCGCAGAACGCGGCCTGCTCGAAGCGCTCGTCATGCGGGCCTGCGATGTGATCTTCGCACTGCCGCCAATCCTCTCGGCCATGATCCTCGGCGCATTTCTCGGAACCGGGCGTGAAACCGCCATTATCGCCATTGCGGTTTTCATGGTGCCCGTGTTTGCCCGCGTCGCGCTCGCTTCGGCGCTGCAAGCCTGGAGCAGGGACTATGTGCTGGCGGCGCGCGCCATTGGCAATACGCAGCTTACCATAACGCTGCGCCATGTCCTGCCGAACATCATGGGCGGCATCATCGTCCAGGCGACGATCCAGCTTGGCTTAGCGATCCTGACCGAGGCCGGGCTTGCCTTCCTGGGCCTTAGCGTACCGCCGCCGGCGCCGACCTGGGGACGGATGCTTGCCGAGGCACAGACCTATTTCCAGGTCGCGCCGTGGCTGGCTCTGCTGCCGGGCCTTGCCATTGCGCTCTCCGTCCTCGGCTTCAACCTGCTCGGCGACGGGCTGCGCGATCTCCTCGATCCCCGCGAGGCGGTGCGCTGATTGAACACAAAGAGTATAGACCATGACCGAAGCTACCGATCTTTCCATCCGCGAACTCAGGCGCAGATTCGCAGATAAGAGCCTGTCTCCCAGCGAATACTGGCAGGCGGTGGAAGAGCATATCGAGGCTTGGGAGCCAGCGATATCTGCCCTCTATGCTTATGATCCCGAGGATGCGCGCAGGCAGGCGGCCGCCTCCACCGAACGCTGGGCAAAGGGGGCGCCGCTTGGGCCGCTGGACGGAATTCCGGTCACGCTCAAGGAACTGATCGCCACCAAGGGACAGCCGGTACCGCTCGGCACGGCCGCCGTCGAACTCGTTCCCGCTGCCGAGGATGCGCCGATCGCCGCCCGCTTACGCGAGGATGGCGCGGTGATCTTCGCCAAGACCACCTGCCCGGACTACGGCATGCTCTCCTCCGGCCTTTCCAGCTTCCACAAACTTAGCCGCAATCCCTGGAATCCGACGCAGAATCCCGGCGGCTCCAGCGCCGGTGCTTCTGCGGCGGCGGCTGCCGGCTATGGACCGCTGCACATCGGCACGGATATCGGGGGCTCGGTGCGCCTGCCCGCAGGCTGGACCGGCATCTTCGGCTTCAAGCCGAGCCATGGCCGCATCCCCGTCGACCCCTATTATGTCGGCCGCTGCGCCGGGCCGATGACCCGCACGGTCGAGGATGCCGCCTTTTCCATGGCCACGTTGTCTCGGCCCGATTGGCGCGACGGGACCAGCCTGCCGCCGAACGCGACTGACTGGATGGATCTCGATATCGACATCAGCGGCATGAAGATCGGCCTGATGCTCGACGCCGGCTGTGGCCTGCCCGTCGACGCCGAGGTGCGCGATGCAGTAATATCGGCCGCCAAGCGCTTCGAAGAAGCCGGCGCCGTCGTCATCGACGTCGCCCCGGTGCTGACCCGGCAGATGCTGGATGGGCTGGATGTCTTCTGGCGGGCGCGTTTCTGGGGCGATATCATGGGATTGAGCGAGGAACGCCGCAACAGCATCCTGCCCTATATCCACGCATGGGCGAAAGGCGGCGCCGATATCAGCGGCGTCGATGCGGTACGCGGCTTCAACCAGACCATCGAGATGCGCAAGAGCTGCGGAAGGCTGTTTACCGAAGTCGATGCGGTGCTATCGCCGACCAACCCGATCGTCTCCTATCCGGCTGAATGGGCCTCGCCCACCAACGACCCGGCCCTGCCCTTCGAGCACATAGCCTTCACCGTTCCCTGGAACATGTCGGAGCAGCCGGCCTCGTCGATCAATTGCGGCTTCTCCCGCTCCGGCATGCCGATCGGCCTGCAGATCATCGGCCCGCGCTTTGGCGATATGCTGGTGCTGAAACTCTCGAAGGCCTTCGAGACCTGGACCGGCGGCGTGACGAGCTGGCCGAAGCCGCCTACTTGCTAACACCTTCTCCTTCGGAAAGAAGGTGGCCGCTACAGCGTAGCCGCACCTTTCTCTTCGATATCTCCGCCAAGTTGCCGCAGCGCTTTCTCGATGACGCGCAAGTCGTCCTGCAGGCCGTCATCGGCGCTCATCATGCTTTCGCTGCCGGCACGCTGAATGCCGCGGGCTTCGCTCTGCAGCTCACGCAGCCGATCGATTTTGCGACTGCGCCGTAGATGGCTATCGCCGAGGATATCCCTGATTGCCTGTTCCATAGCCGTAATCGGCATGATGCTTCTCCTCTCGAACAAGACCGTGTTCAATCAAGGAAATAACGATTTAGATTCAGGCTGGTTCCGGCCGACTCTCAACCCGGCAGGCGGCGGTAGCCTGTCGGTTGCTCGTAAAGCCAGCCGATGCGCTCGACGGCGGCGGCGAAATCTTCGCGTGCCGTGGTCATGGTATGGCCATTGGCATGCACGATGGTCTTCTCGTCTTCCATAATGGCGACATGGCCCTTCCAGAAGACGAAATCGCCGCGGCGCAACTCCTCGCGGCTGATCGGTTCGCCGAGGCCGGCCGACTGCATATCTGTATCGCGCGGCGCGGCGCGGCCGGTCATCAGCAATGCGAGCTGCACGAGTCCGGAGCAATCGATTCCGAGGCCGGACCGACCACCCCAGAGATAGGGGGTTTCCAGGAATCGCAAGGCGATATCGACATAATCGCCGCCATCGTTGTAGCCGATCGGCCGCACATGCTTTGCGAAAATGGCCGTGCCGCCTTCCAGGACGACATAGTGATTCCCCCGCACCTCGGCCGTGCTGGTGACGCGCACGCGGCTGCCCATGGAAAGGACATCTGTGTGGGGCTTGCGGAGCTCCGGCTCGGGATAGAGAAAAGTCCTCTGCGTCACGACGATATGGGTGGGCGCCGCCTGCTCTCCTCGGATGGCCCTTTCGGGAAGGTAGCCGACATAGCCGTCCGACACCGCTTTCACCCAACACCAGCCATCCTTCCGTTCGAAGACATCGACCTCTTCGCCAAACAAAAGCTCGGTATCGATGCCGCGCGCCGGATCCGGCTGCTGACGAAGGGCTGCGACAGGAGCGACGACCTGTGCCCTGGTGCCCTCGACAAAACGGCCAGCCTCGACTTTGCCCCGAAGAGAGGCATCGGCAAGATCGGGTCGAAAGGCGTTGAGACGGCGGTCGAGCATCATGAGCATGGTCCCCTAGACTGATAGTTTGCGGCCCTGCTCGATGACGAGGTCACCGAGCTTTTCCAGATACAGAGCGCCTGTGACAGTGCGCTTGATGATGACGTTGCGGCGATCACGCTCGTCGCGGACGCGGTCGACCAACCCCATCTCACCCATTGTATCCAGGGCACGGGTGATGACCGGCTTGGTCACGCCAAGCGTTGCGGCAAGCCCCCGCACCGTATGCGGTGGCGGCACGAGATAGATCTGCAGGAGGATCGCCATCTGCCGAAGCGTCAGGTCATGACCCTCGCGACGCACCTGCTCGAGCGCCACGCCTTGCCAGAGGCCGAGAGCCTGCGAGGCAGAGAGTTCAAGCGGCAAAGGCAACCTCGGAGATCGTTACGCTACCGTTTCAGTCTCGGCCAAGATCATGGCGGTTTCAAGGGTATTTGGATCACCTTCTCCCCAGCGGGGAGAAGGTCGAGCGAAGCTCGGGTTGCGGGGGCATTCCCGGGAAAACGAGAAATGAAGAACGGCAAATAAAACAATAATATACGGTGCAACGCCCCCTCACCCGGCGCTACCGCGCCGCCCTCTTCCCGATGGGGCGAGGGCAAAAATTTACCGCACGCTCTGCCGAATATGATGATACAGCGCCCGGATCGCCTGCGCCTCGCCGCCGCCCGGCGAATGCGGGCGTTCGCTCTGTGCCCAGCCGAAGATATCGAAATGCGCCCAGCTCGGCGTCTTCGTCACGAAACGCTTGAGGAACAAGGCAGCGGTGATCGAACCCGCCATGCCGCCGGCGGGGGCATTGGTGATATCCGCGAATTTGGCACGGATATCCTTGTCGTAACCCATATAGAGCGGCATGCGCCAGAGCGGGTCGTCCGTCTCCAGGCTCGCTTCGGTGAGATCGCGGGCGAGATCGTTATCGTCGGTGAAGAAGGGCGGTAGGTCCGGGCCGAGCGCGACACGGGCAGCACCGGTCAGCGTCGCCATATCGATCAGCAGATCGGGCGCCTCTTCGTCGGCATAGGACAGCGCATCGGCGAGAATCAACCTGCCTTCGGCGTCGGTATTGTCGATCTGCACGGTCAGACCCTTGCGGCTCTTGTAGATGTCGCCCGGACGGAAAGCATTGGACGAAATCGAGTTTTCGACGACCGGAATGATGACGCGCAGATCGACCTTCAGCTTGGCATCCATGATCATCAGCGCCAGGCCCATGACGTTGGCGGCACCGCCCATGTCCTTTTTCATCAACAGCATGGAGGATGCCGGCTTGATGTCGAGGCCGCCGGTGTCGAAACAGACGCCCTTGCCGACCAGCGTAATGCGGCGATGACCCTTCTTGCCCCAGCGCAATTCCAGCAGGCGTGGCGCATCGGCGCTGGCACGGCCGACCGTGTGAACCAGCGGGAAATTCTCCTTCAGGAGGTCGTCGCCGATGATGACGGACATCTCCGCCTTATAGTGCTCGGCAAGTGCCCGGAAGGCTGCTTCGAGCTGTTCCGGTCCCATGTCGTTTGTCGGAGTATTGATGAGATCGCGGGCGAGGAAGACGCCGGCGAGCTGGCGTTTGATGTCGGTCGCATCGGCATCGCGTGGGATCATCAGCGTCGGCGGGTTTGCCTTTTCTGATTTGTAGCGCTCGAACCGGTAGCTGCCCAGGCCGAAGCCGAGCGAAAGCCGGTTTGCCGTGAGCGGCGCCGTCTCGATATGCCAATCGCCCGCCGGGAGGCTGCGCGCCAACCTGCCGGTCAGGAAGGGCTGTTCCGAAGGGTTGGAGCCAAGACCGAACAAGGCGCCGCCGAGATGGCCTTCTTCGGTCGGAATGAGCAGCAGCGAGCCGCTATCGGCCTTATAGCCGGCCTTGCGTGCCCAATCGAGCGCGATGGGATCGATGGTGCCGGTCTCGATATGTGCCGGAGTGACGGCAAAGATCGGCAGCGTCGCGCCGCCCTTCGAATTGAAGGGGCTTGCACGCTCGATGAACTGATAGGGGGCCATAATTATCCTTTGGCGATGATTTCCGGGAATCGCGGATTAACTCTCTGTTAGGGTTAACAGATTATTGCTGGAGCGAACATTGCGTCAAACCTTTCCCTGTTCCGATTTGAGGCCAGGCGCAGGACTCAGGTATTCCGGGATAGGGCCATGGCCACTTCGTCAACCACGTCGACATTCAAGACCTTCCTGCTCCACGGTGCTTCTGCGGCGCTCGTGGCGCTCGCACTCGCCGGCTGCTCGACGACCGGAAAAGACAAGATGACGACGGGCTCGATCCCGACGATGTCGAAGCCGGTCGACGAGATGAACGGCTCGGATCTCGCGCAGGCGACCCTTACCTTTGGCAAAGCCTACGACGCCAATCCGAAAGACCGCGATACCGGCATCAACTATGCCAATGCGCTGCGCATGAGCGGCCGCAACGATCAGGCGCTTGCGGTCATGCAGCAGGTAGCGATCGCGCATCCCGATGATCGTGGCGTGCTGGCTGCCTACGGCAAGGCCCAGGCCGCCGCCGGGCAGCTCCAGGACGCACTCGCAACCATCGATCGCGCGCAAACGCCGGACCGGCCGGACTGGCGGTTGGTTTCGGCCGAAGGCGCAATCCTCGATCAGCTCGGCCGCTCGACCGAAGCACGCGGCAAATACCGCGATGCCCTCGTGCTGCAGCCGAACGAGCCGTCGATCCTTTCCAATCTCGGCATGTCCTATGTACTGACCGGCGATCTGAAATCCGCCGAGACCTATCTTCGCTCCGCCGTCAGCCAGCCGACGGCAGAGAGCCGTGTCCGCCAGAATCTCGCTCTCGTGGTCGGGCTGCAGGGCCGCTTCGCCGAAGCCGAGCAGATCGCCCGCCAGGAACTGACACCGCAGCAGGCCAATGCCAATGTCGCCTATCTGCGCTCCATGCTGGCACAGCGGAATTCCTGGCAGAAACTCGCTGCCGGCGACAGCGTCAAGAAAGCGGTCAACTGAACCTTCAGCGCCAGATATGCCGTGGCAGGCCCTCCGCCACCAGCCGAACGCCGAGCGCCCCCATGACAGTGCCGGCGATCCTGTCGATCCAGAGTTTGGCGCTGAGATAGAGAGCGCGTGGCCGGTTCGACGAAAAGGCGATCGTTACCATCGTGTACCAGCCCACCTCGACGGCGAAAACCGCCAGCGGCACCGCGAGCATCAGCCCGGGAGCGGGTTCGGCCGGAAGAAGCGCTGCAAAAATGCTGCCATAGAAAATTGCTGTCTTCGGATTGCTGAGTTGGGTTCCCAGCGCGAATAAAAAATTGCGCCCGGCGCTGGCGCCGATCGGCGTGGCCGAGGCGTGGAGAGCGAGATCATGGGCGGCGCTCCGCCAAATGCGGATGCCGATATAGATCAGATACAGGCCGCCGACGACCTTCAGGGTAAGATACAGCCATTCGACTTGCATCAGCAGTGCACTCAAACCAAACAGGGTCAAAGTCGCAAAAATGACGCTGCCCACGCCCATGCCGAGGGCGGCGGCAAGGCCGGCCTTGCGCGAGCGGGAGACGGCGATGCGGGAAACGAGAACGAAACTCGGACCAGGACTGACCGCCCCGATGAAAACGGCTGCGACGATGCTGAAAAAGATGGCTATGGACGACATGCAAATCCTCCCGACCTGGCGTCGCGGCTCGGCGCCTCCTCGCGCGCCGAAACCATGCGCTCATTGCCCGTGACGCAGGATTGGAAACTAGCCACGTCCCGCGCCGGCGGCAAGTTATGGATATCAGAATTTATCCATCACCTGGATAGCCGCCGGGCCAAGGATAACGGCCATGAGGACAGGCAGGAAGAAGACGATCATCGGCACGGTCAGCTTCGGCGGCAGGGCGGCCGCCTTCTTTTCCGCTTCGTTCATGCGTTCGTCGCGACCTTCCTGCGCCAACACGCGCAGCGCCTGCGAAATGGGCGTGCCATAGCGCTCGGCCTGGATCAGAGCCTGCGTCACCGATTTGACGATTTCGATTTGCGTGCGGCTGGCGAGATTGTCGAAAGCGGTGCGGCGATCCTGCAGGAAGGAGAGTTCCGCCGTGGTCAACACCATTTCTTCGGCAAGGGGCGGCGACTGTTCCCCCATTTCCTCGGAGACACGGCGCATGCCGGCTTCGATGGAAATACCGGATTCCACGCAAATCAGCATCAGGTCGAGCGCATCCGGCCACGCACGCTTGATGGATTTCTGCCGTTTGGTCACGCGGTTGGAAATATAGATATTCGGCGCATAAAAACCGAGATAGGCAGTGCCGATAACACCGAGAAGGCGGATCGCGAACGGCTTGGCGGCGAAGTAGCCAAGGACGAAAACGAAAATGGCGGCGAGCATCAGAAACAGGAACGGCAGCAGAAAACGCGCCACCAGGAACATGTTCAGCGCATTTTCCGAGCGCAGGCCAGCCGCCCGCAACCGATTGACCGTATTGGTATCGACCAATGCCGTGCGGAGATTGAAGCGCTCGACGATCTGGCGGACACTGTGGTTGTTCTGGTTGCGCAGCGAGGTCTTGCTGCCGTCGGCGCTCAAGCGAGCGCGTTCCCGGGCGCGGATTTGTTCGCGCTCGGTGGAAACGGCCTTCATGCGCTTGTTGAGATCGCCGCGCTCCATGAAGGGCACGGCGATCGTGTAGAAGGTGGCGAAGACGGCAATCGCGACGAAAACAGCGAGAATCGTGCCGGGGTCAGTCAATCTAGTGGCGAAATCGGAGGACATGGCTCGGCGTCTCCTTCCGGTTAAATCTCGAAATTGACCATGTTGCGCATGATGTAGATGCCGACAGACATCCAGATGCCGGCGGCCCCCAGGATCAAATGACCGCGCGGATCGGTGAAAAGGATCATCATGTAATGCGGCGAGGTCAGATAGACGAGCGTCGCGACGATGAAGGGCAGCGAGCCGATGATGACCGCCGAGGCTTTTGCTTCCATCGACAGTGCGGTGACCTTCGCTTTCATCTTTTTGCGCTCTCGCAGCACGCGCGCGAGGTTGCCCAGCGCTTCGGACAGGTTGCCACCGGCCTGCGCCTGGATGGCGATCACGATCGAGAAAAAGTTCACCTCCTGCAACGGCATATGGTTCCTCATGCGCGCGCAGGCATCCGGCATGCTGAGGCCCACCTGTTGGGCTTCGACGACGCGGCGGAATTCGGAGCTCACCGGCTCGCGCGCCTCGCTTGCTACAAGCCGCACGGCATCATTGAGCGGCAGTCCCGAGCGGATCGAGCGGGTGATGAGATCGAGCGCATTGGGGAATTCATCCAGGAACTTGTTCTGCCGGCGCTTGATAAGGAAACCGATGACCCAACGCGGCAGGCCGAAGGCTGCGGCGAAGGGAAGGCCTGCGATGACGGCGAGCGGTGCGCCGACCAGGAAGAGAATGAACATGGCGAAAACGCCGAACAGGACACTGAAGAGATAGAAACGCGCAGGCGTCACCGAGAGGCCGGCTTGCCCGAGGCGTGCTTTCAGCGACTGCTTCTTCTTGGTGTTTTCCAATTGGCGCTTTTCCAAATCCTTCAGCGAATCCTGCACCGATTTGCGCCGCTTCGACATTTCCTGCACGCGGTCGCGCGCGGCCTTGACCTTCACGCGGTCGGTCTCGGCCGATTTGATGCGGTTGACGCGACCGTCGGTTTTCTTCTGCGCCTCGATCCGGGAATAGAGGATGCCGTAACAGACAGCCGCCGCGGAAACGGCTGCGAGCACGATAATCAGAAGCACCACCGGATCGACACCGAACATCGGGAAAGTCCTATTTCGACTTGTTTTCCATTTCGTCGAGGGCAGCGGCCAAGCGCTTTTCCTCGTTGTAATAGCGGGCGCGATCCCAGAAGTTCGGCTTGCCAATGCCGGTCGACACATGCCGTCCGATAATGCGACCGCCCGCATCTTCGCCTTCGATCTCGTAGCGCATCAGGTCCTGCGTGATGATCACATCGCCTTCCATGCCCATCACCTCGGTGATCTGGGTGATGCGGCGCGAACCGTCGCGCAGGCGGGCAGCCTGGATGACCACGTCGACGGAGGTCGAGATGATCTCGCGCACCGTCTTCGCCGGCAGGCTGAAACCACCCATGGCGATCATCGATTCCATACGGCTCAGGCACTCGCGCGGGGTGTTGGCATGGATCGTTCCCATCGAACCGTCATGGCCGGTGTTCATCGCCTGCAACAGGTCGAAGACCTCCGGTCCGCGCACTTCGCCGACGATGATGCGCTCAGGACGCATACGCAGGCAGTTCTTGACAAGATCGCGCATCGTGATCTCACCCTCGCCTTCGATATTCGGGGGACGTGTTTCAAGGCGGACGACATGCGGCTGCTGCAGTTGCAGTTCGGCCGTGTCTTCGCAGGTGATGACGCGCTCGTCGCGATCGATGTAGTTGGTAAGGCAGTTCAAAAGCGTCGTCTTGCCCGAACCGGTACCGCCGGAAATGACGACATTGCAACGAACGCGGCCGATGATCTGCAGCAGCGTGGCGCCCTCCGGCGTGATGGCGCCGAAGCGGACGAGCTGGTCGAGCGTCAGCTTGTCCTTCTTGAATTTGCGGATAGTGAGCGCCGGGCCATCGATCGACAGCGGTGGTGCGATGACATTGACGCGCGATCCGTCCGGCAGGCGGGCGTCGCAGATCGGGCTCGATTCATCGACGCGGCGGCCGACCTGGCTGACGATGCGCTGGCAGATGGACAGGAGCTGGGCATTGTCGCGGAAGCGGATTTCCGATTCCACCGTCTTGCCGCCGACTTCGATAAAGGTCTGACCGGCGCCGTTGACCATGATGTCTGCGATATCGTCGCGGGCGAGCAGCGGTTCGAGCGGACCGTAACCCAGCACGTCGTTGCAGATATCCTCGAGCAGCTCTTCCTGCTCGGAAATCGACATCGCGAAATTCTTGATGGTGATGATGTCATTGACGATGTCGCGGATTTCCTCGCGCGCAGCCTCGGCATCGAGCTTGGCAAGCTGCGACAGGTCGATCGTATCGATCAGCGCGGAAAAGACCTGCGACTTGGTATCGTAATATTCTTCGGTACGCGCCGGCCGGCGGCGCGTCGGCGTCTGCATCGACGGCGGCGCCACATGCTGGCGTGACTGCGATCCCTCGCGCGCCGGCTCTACCAGCACGGTCGATGCAGCAGGCGCGGCAGCGGACGGCGCGCGAGGCGGCGACGGCGGAGGCGTTACGCCGCCGCTCTTTGCAGGACCTTCATTTCCGCGTCTGCCAAACATGCCGTCGATCCAATTCTACGCTAGAGCGGTTCAGCGTTCCACGGAATCGCTTTCCCGCTCTATCCCTTTGTTTTCACACATTCCGGACGGAAAACCGCTTCGCACTTTTCCTGGAACGCTCTAAGAGCATGATCTCAAAAACACGAACCGGCCTTCGAACGAGATCATGCGACATCAAACGATTACTTTCGCTTCAGGAGGCCAAGCAGGCCGCCCTTCTTCGCCTTCTTCAGCGCAACACGCCCCGTAACGATGTGCGATATCTGCGAGAAGGTCTCGGCGACCGGTGATTTCGGGTCGGTCTCCGAAATCATCCGGCCGCTGTTGGCGGCGTTGCCGAACAGATTGATATCGAAGGGAATGATGGCGATCGGATCGGCTTCCAGCGGCTCGCAGAACTCCGAAGGACCGATTTCCGGGCGCTTCGGCATGCCGACCTGATTGAGGATGAGATGCGGCGCCTTGTCGTTGGGGCGAAGCTTGCGCAGCGCATCCAGCATGTTCTTGGCGTTGCGCAGATTGGCAAGGTCGGGAACCGCGCAAATCACGACTTCATCGACAGCCGAAAGCACGGAGCGTGTCCATTCCGTCCAGAGATGCGGCACGTCGAGAACGCTCACCGGCGCGCTGCGCTGCAGGACGTCGAGCACGGGCTGGAAGGCCTGGCCGTCGAAATCATAGGCGCGGTCGAGCATGGAGGGCGCAGCGAGCAGCGACAGGTGCTGCGAACATTTGGTCAAGAGGCGATCGAGGAAAACCTCGTCAAGACGCTCCGGCGCATAGACGGCTTCGGCGATGCCCTGGGCCGGGTCCTGATCGAAATCGATATTGGCGGTGCCGTACGGCAGGTCGAGATCGGCGAGAATGGTCTCTGTGGAGAACAAATTGGAGATGCCGAAGGCGCAATTATGGGCGATGGTGGACGCCCCTACCCCGCCCTTGGCGCCGATGAAGGCGACGCTGCGGCCGAGCGGCTCGGCATCGGGATCGACGAAGATCGCCGTCATCGCCGCCATGACATCGACCATGGCAACCGGCTGGACCATATATTCGGAAATACCGTTGCGGATGAGTTCGCGATAGAGGCCGATATCATTATGATAGCCGACGATCACCACCTTGGTGCTGGGATCGCAGACGGCAGCGAGCGGCGCGAGCTCTGCCAGCAGATTGCTGGGATTGGCTCGGGTTTCCAGGATGATCAGATTGGGCGTCGGCGTCGAAGCGAACATGTTTGCCGCCGCCGCCGTGCTGCCGCTGGTGATCCTGAGGCTGACCTTGGACATGCGTCGGTCATTGGCGCAGCGGTCCATCACCTGCTGCAACTGCTCGCTTTCGCAAAAGGCATGCACGGAGATGCGCGGCAATGGCCGCATGTTTTCAAGATCGCCCGTGCGGGGCGCATCCTCGGCCTCCGCTTCGGTCTTTCTGATATCGTAATTGATAGCGCTCATGATTCTATCCTGTTCCGCCGGCCAGTTATCCTCATGCTCAGGAACCGCTGCTAAAGCCGCCAATCGTCGCCGTGCTGGTCGGGACGTTGCCGCTGCGATAATTGTCGATCACCTTGCTGCGCTGGTCAGTATCGATCGGCGACATGGCGCGCGGCGCGATGAGGTCGGTCGGATTGGCGACCTGTGCTGCGAGGTTGTTCTGAGTGGCGCAGCCGAAATTGTAATAATTCTGGTTGTCGAAGGCGTTGGCGGACAGATCTTCCGGCCATTGGCCGCAGGCATTAGTGGTCGCCGTCGTTGCCATGAAGCGCAGGCGGATCGGCGCAGCATCCCCTGGGCCGCTGGTTTGATAATAACTGTCGACGATGCGCGCCGAAGGAATGCCGCTTGCGACAAGCTCCTGCCGGATCTGCCTGCGGAACGAAGAAACCCCAGGCGCATTGGCCGAACCGCCGGGCGCCAGGATTTCGACAGTGCCGGAAGCATGCGCCTTATAGTCCTGCACGAAGCCGCGAACCGTGTCGCGGGCGCCCGTCGTAATACGGCGGTCGCCCGCAATGACCGGAATGTCGACGTGATGCTCCTTTTCGGTCAGCACGATGGGGTGACGCTGACGATAGTCGTCGGAAATAGCACTGGTCGTCATGCCATCCGGCGAGCCCGCACATCCGCTGACGGTGGCAGCCATCATGATCAAGGCCAGGGCGGCAAATCGCGGCCTGGTGATACGGGGCGCATTGCGATCGAGGCTGGCCATTTTTCGGTCTCTCGTTGTTTTGGTTGAAAAGGGGCGCGTCATCGTCCGTCTCCCCTCACTTGTAGATAAAGCCGACCGTGCCGTGGAAATCGGCATCCGCAACCGGCGGCCCATCCTTGTGCCCGTAGATCTTGTTGACACGGTTCATGAAGAAGGCGGAAACATCGTTGCTCGGTGAAAAATTATCGTCGGGACGAGCGAGCTGAGCGCGCGCTACCGGCCGCACCAGATAAGGCGTCGCGATGATCACGAGTTCGCTTTCATCGCGTTCAAAACTCTTTTGGCGGAAGAGCGCGCCGAGGATCGGAATCTTCGAGGCGCCGGGGGTGCCGTTGGTGGTTTGCTGGACGCTGTCACTAAGGAGACCCGCCAGCGCAATGGAGCCACCAGAGGGCAACTCGACCGAAGTGTCGGCCGCCCGCTGATTATACGTCGCGGTTCCAGTTGTACCGACCGGATTGGACACCTGGGTCTGGATATGAAGGCTGATGCGTCCTGCAGACAGAACCACCGGTGTGAAGGCCAAGCTTACACCGTAGGTAAAAGGGGTGATCGTTACGTTGCCGTCTTTGTCTGTAGTGGAATAGAGCGTCTGGCCACCGGAATTAAAGGTCGCAGCCTGTCCTGAAATCGCCGTCAGCGTCGGTTCTGCCAATGTGCGGACGGCGCCAGCTTGTTCCATTGCGTTAAGATAGGTGCTGATGTTGTATTTGCCGATGGCGGTCTTGAACAGAGCGGCGATACCGCCACTACCCGCAGCCGCTGTCGCATCACTGGTAATACTGCCGAGTTGGGCGACGGTCAGGCCGGAGGAATTGCTGACCAGATTGTCGAAGCCGATTTGCTTCAGCACGCTACGCTTGATCTCGGCAACAGTGACCTTCAGCGTCACCTGATCCTCGCCCTCGATCTGCAGAAGGTTGACGATCTGTGACGTCTGGCGTGATTCGGCAAAGAGGGCGACGGAATTGTCGCCGCCGCTGGCGCTTGCGGTTTCATTGCGGGTCGTCGCTTCACCGCCCTTGAGGAAGGCCTCGGCGAGCTGTTCGGCGCGCGACGAATCCTGCGGCGTGCGAACCGTGCCGGTCATGACGATGTTGTCGGAGACGATCTCGACGTTGATGTCGGAGTCCGGAATGAAGCGCTTGATGTTGGCCTGAAGCGTGGAAATGTCGCGCTCGATCTGCAGGTCGAGGCTGACGATCTCTTTCCCGTCGGCGCCGAAAACGAATATATTGGTCTGGCCGACCGTCTTGCCGAAGAGATAGATGCGGCGCGAGGTGCGCGTCACAGCATCGGCCATCTTCGGATCGGAGACGAGAATATCATGGGCATCCGCCGGCAAATCGACCACCAGCGCCTTGTTGAGGCCGAGCTTCAGCGTGCGTCTGGTGCCGAGGCCGGCAATGGTGACGATGCTGTCGGAACCGTCGGCCTTCGCCGTCGCCATGCGCAGGAAGGCCGGCGCCTCTGTGAAAGGCAGGCCGGCGAAAGCGACCGAAAAAGAGAGAGCCGCGAGCGAGAGGAGGCCGATCGGTTTGCTGGTCTTTAACATAATCCCGCCCCTTCTCATGGCGTCTTGGCTGCGGCTGTGCCGTTGGTGACGATTGCGCCCGATTTGATGACCTGGACGACGGAACTGCCGCTATCGCCGGTCAGCAGGTAATCGGCAGCAGTCGTATCCGGCTGCTGGGCATCGGCAACGGAGCGCAGCGCCAGCGTCAGGCGGTCGGCCATTTGCTGGGCGACGGCGAGCACCTTGGTCTGATCCGGCGTCAGTTCGAGCGTCGCGGTCGTGCCGACCACGGATTTGCTGCCATCCTGCTTTTCCTCGACCTGCTGATCTATGGCGAGCACGCGGACATTGCTGAGTACCGTCTCTGTTACGAATTTCTGGGTATCACCCTTGCGCACCATGATCACGTCGACCCGGTCATTGGGGAGAATGAAACCGCCAGCACCGGTGGCGACGGAAATTTCGGTGGAGACCGCGCGTTTCCCGGAGGGCAGCAGCGAGGAGAGAATGTGGCTGTTGGAATCGGCGACTTTTTCTTCGCGGATAGGTTCGCCTTCAAAGATCGGCAGACGGACGATCGCGCCGTTCAGGTCTTTCAGTGCATCGGGGCGTTCCGCTTCGGTGATGAAACCCTTGACGACGCCGTTCTGCGGCCATGCCATCCAGTGGATCGACTTCTCATTCAGCCGCGAGCCAATCGGAAGATTGGCGTCGGCGACGAGCACATTGACCGTCGCTTCCTTTTCTACCACCGCTTCGATGCGCGGCACGACATTGCGCGAGCCAGCCAGATGCATCGCCAGCAGTCCGGCAAGCCCTGCCGCGACAACTGCTACCGCGAGTATCATTAAGCGAGCAGGTTTCATGATCATTCCTTGGGGAACACGACTCTTCGTCCCGCAGAATGCTCAGGAATTGGTGTAATTATGGTTAATGGTATATTACATTTACGATCATTTAAGAACCACTATTAAAGTCGCGCAAGATATAAAAACCTGCAATACATCATTAATACTTAGAAATATCTAATTTAGATAATATGCGATGCCGCTGCCGCCACCATAGGCGACGAGGGAAAGGCCAGGAAGCCGCCAATGGCGATCGCGATGCCGTAGGGGATCTTTTTGGCAATCAGCAGCGAGTTCGGCAGCGGCAGGCGCATGGCCAGGATGGCGCTCGACTGCGAGCGTATAACCAGAATGACGATCGTTAGCACGCCGCCGAGGAAGGCGACATAGACGAGGAAGGCCAGAAGTGAAGGGTCGAAGCCGAACCAGACTGCGGAGGCTGCCAGGAGCTTGGCGTCACCACCACCCATGACGTTTAATGCGAAGAGCGCAAAACAGGCACAGAAAACAACGGCCGCGCCGGCAAAGTGCATGCCGATGTCAGCCCATGCCACGCCTTCGAGCGGCGCAAGTACGATGAAGGAACCGGCCAATATGAGCGATACGCGGTTCGGGATCGTCATCGTGAACAAGTCTGAGAAAGCCGCGACCGCAAGGCAGAGCGGGAAGATCAACAATGTTGCTTGAAGCATTGGATATTCCTCAAACTACAAAATCAAAAACCGCCCAAATACTGGGCGGTTTTCGGAAATATCCTGTCACAATTATTAGTTCGCATGCTGACCGGAAGCAGTGCTCATCTGGGTCGAAATGTTCGTGAACGTATTGCTGAGCGTATTGCCCAGGGTCGTAGCGCCGGTAATGATGGCGACGGAGATCAGCGCAGCGATCAGGCCATATTCAATTGCGGTCGCACCGGATTCGTCCTTCAGGAAACGGGAAAAAAGCTTGGTCATAGGTTAACTCCACTCATTTTGTTGACAGCACGTCCGCCAACTGTTTGCCGTTGATCGGATGAACTGCACGGTAGCGATTGGCCGTTTCCATCGCTTTAAGGAAGTGGGTTAACAGATCGGAAATTCTAAAGCGCAAATAGACTAGTTAACGTCAATTCATGTCTTTTCGAGCATTTTTAAAGAAAATCTTCAGCCTCTTCGTAATGATTAGGATTTTATATATTAGCAACACGCAGGAATTGTCCCGGTATATTGCAACTCCCGTAGGGAAATCCCAAAATGGAAAGGGAAGAGGCGCCGCTGCATCCGAATTGGACGAATAGTCCTTCTCTTAATTGTTCATTCACCATTCTTTCTCATTCTATTCGGCAATCATTTTCGCCATCAGCTTCACGAGGCCCAGACTATGCCAACCCGCGGCAAAATCGCATTCGTTGCCTGCGTTGTCGCAGCTATGGGCCTGACGCCGCAGTTTTCCCACGCCGCTGACGACGGCATGCTGCGCGTCTACATGGATCATGCGCGCGTTTTGAAGCTCGATCGTCCCGTCAGCAAGGTTATTGTCGGCAACTCGCAGGTCGCAGACGCGACGGTCGCCGACCCGAAGACCATCGTGCTGACCGGTCGAAGCTTCGGCACCACGAACATCGTCCTGCTCGATTCGGACGGCAATGCGATCGTGGACGAACGTATCCTGGTTTCGATCGACGAAGGCAATACGGTCCGCGTGTACCGTCAGACCGACCGTTCGGTGCTGTCCTGCACCCCCAATTGCGAGCAGCATGCCCAACAGAACAACACCGCCGCCGCCACATCCGCGGCCCAATAACGGCAGCGTCTTCGTCCCCTCTTTATATTCATTTATACTTACATAGAGCTGCCCTTCTCGAATAAATCGAAGCATCCCTTCAATATGAAGAGAGATGCGAAACGGATTATCAAGAAAGCAGCTCTAGTCTTGACCTCATTTAAATCGCCGCGGATTCCGGAATGAGGCCAGATGACGATCTTCTTGGGGGCAAGACTTTTGCACGCCGGCGTGCGGGCGGACGCTTGCGCGCATTCGTGCGCTCTCGCGACGGTACTGCCGCCATCGAATTCGCCCTTCTGGCGATCCCCTATTTCCTGATCATCTTCGCAATTCTGGAAACCTTCGTTGCTTTCATCGCCGAGCAGGTCGTTTCCAACGCCGTCGATACGCTGTCGCGCGAGATCAGAACCGGGCAGATCACCTATAATCATAACGCGACCACCGATATGACCGCGGCGCAGTTCCGCCAGGCCTTCTGCAACGAGATCTCTGTGATCATCGCCTGCTCGGCGGCCGAGCTCGCAACGCCAACCAATCTCTATCTCGATGTCGAAAGCTATGCGACCTTCGCCGCCATGCCGACAGCCGTGCCGCGCACCTCGTCAGATCCCTACTCCGATCTGAACACGACAGGCTTCAATTTTGCACCCGGCGGTGCGGAATCGAAGAACATGGTGCGTGCCTACTACCGCTGGCAGGTGATAACCGATCTGCTGCGGCCTTACCTCACCACCATACGTCCAACAGACGGTTCGATGCCGACGACCTACCTCATCGTCGCGACGGCCGCTTTCCAAAACGAGAATTATCCGTGAGCAGGGTGGCGATGGGTCGGAAGAAGCTGATGGCTACGCTTTGCGCCCCCTTGCGGCGCTTTGCCCGCGACGAGCGGGGCATCGGTGCGATCGAATTCGCCATTCTCTTCCCGGTGCTGCTGATGCTCTATCTCGGCGCTTTCGAACTCACCATAGCGCTTAGTGTCGAAAAACGCGCCAGCCGGGCGGCCGGCTCCATCGCCGATATCCTGACGCAGCAGTCCAGCGTCAGCAAGACGGTACTCGCCACAATGCCTTCGGTTGCCAGCGCCATTTTCGCACCCTACGACACGACCGGCCTGACGCTGAAAATCACCGGTATCCAGCTCGATGCCAGCAGCAACGCCACCGTTGCCTGGTCCTGGGCGCAGGACGGCAGCAAGCCCTATTCGACCGGCAGCGCCGTCACCGTTCCCAGCGACATCGATCAGCCAAGCACGTTTCTGGTGCGCACAGAGCTTGCCGTTCCATATCAGCTCATCAGTTTCGGCTCGGATTTCCTGCCTGCCGGCAGCAGCCAGATCACTATCAGCCGCGAGTATTTCTATCGCCCGCGCACCGGCAGTTCGGTCACCTGCAGCGATTGCTGAGCAGAATTGTCGCGAATCCTGCTATATTCCTCGACGGAACAGGAAATTGCCAAGCTGACGTCACCGTTATATGGGTGACGTCCGATGCGCTTGACGCCGTTCGTCGCGCATTGAGCAATCCTATCGGGTGAACCATGTCGCGCGCCTTTCTCTTCGTTCTTGATTCCTTCGGTGTCGGCGGCGCTCCGGACGCTGCTGCCTATGGCGACGAGGGTGCCGATACGCTCGGCCATATCGCCGAATTCTGCGCGGCTGGCGCCGCCGACCGCGAGGGCCTGCGTTCCGGCCCCTTGTCGCTGCCGAACATGTCGGGCCTCGGCCTGCTGGAGATCGCCAAGGCGGCCACGGGACGCTACCCAGACGGCATGCCGCTGCCGGAAAAGCTTTATGGTCTTTACGGCTGCGCCAACGAAGTATCGCGCGGCAAGGATACGCCGTCCGGTCATTGGGAAATCGCCGGCACGCCCGTCATGTTCGACTGGGGTTATTTTTCCACCGAGGGCGACGCGTTTCCACTGGCTCTGGTCGAGGCCATCTGCGAGGCGGCCGATCTCCCCGGCATTCTCGGCAACTGCCACGCATCCGGCACCGAGATCATCGCCCAGTATGGCGAGGAACACATCAGCAGCGGCAAGCCGATCTGTTACACCTCGTCCGACTCCGTCTTCCAGATTGCCGCGCATGAGCGTCATTTCGGGCTGGAACGGTTGATCTCCCTCTGCCAGATCGTCCGAACCCTGCTTGATCCCTATAATATCGGCCGCGTCATCGCCCGGCCGTTCATCGGCGAGACGCAGGCGACATTCGAGCGCACCGGCAACCGCCGCGACTTTTCGGTGCTGCCACCGGAGCCGACCCTGCTCGACCGCCTGGTCAAAGCCGGACGCACCGTGCATGCCGTCGGCAAGATCGGCGATATATTTGCCCATCAGGGCATCTCCAAGGTCATTAAGGCCAACGGCAACATGAAGCTGATGGACGCGACGCTAAGAACCATGGACGAGGCAGCCGACGGCGACCTCGTCTTTACGAATTTCGTCGATTTCGACATGGTCTATGGTCATCGCCGCGACGTGGCGGGCTATGCCGCCGCGCTTGAAGCCTTCGATGCAAGGCTGCCGCAAGTACACGAGAAGCTGAAGCCCGGCGATCTCGTCATCCTGACCGCCGATCACGGCTGCGACCCGACCTGGCGCGGCACTGACCACACGCGCGAGCGTGTGCCTGTCATCGCCTATGGGCCTGGCATCCGCTCGCGCTCGATCGGTATCCGCCGGACCTATGCCGATATCGGCGAAACCGTTGCGCGCCATTTGGGAATTGCGGCAGGGCCGCATGGAAGGAGTTTTCTGTGACATCGCATTTGAAGAAGGTTGAGCTGCACTGCCATCTGGAAGGTGCTGCTCCGCCGGCGCTGACGCTCGCACAGGCACGGAAATACAACGTCGACACAAGCGCCTTCATGCGTGACGGTATCTATCTCTGGAAGGATTTCACCGAATTCCTCGTCTGCTACGACAAGGTTTCCGAGGTCTATCGCACCGAGGAAGACTACGCGCTGCTGACCGAGACTTATCTCGAAGAGCTTGCGGAGATCGGCACGATCTATAGCGAGCTGATCGTCTCGCCCGACCACGGCGACCGCATCGGCCTTGGCGCCGATGCCTATATGGCCGGTGTTTCGGCCGGCATTCGTGCGGCACAGGAAAAGAGCGGCATCGTCGCGCGGTTGCTCGTTACCGGCGAACGTCATTTCGGGCCGGAGCGCGTCATCAAGGCCGCCGAATATGCCGCCAGAAGCGATAATCCGCTGATTACGGGCTTCAATATGGCGGGTGAGGAGCGCATGGGCCGGGTTGCCGATTACGCGCGCGCCTTCGACATTGCCCGCGAAGCCGGCCTTGGCCTCACCATCCATGCCGGCGAAGTCTGCGGCGCCTTCAGTGTCGCCGATGCGGTCGAGCTGGTGCGCCCAGCGCGTATCGGCCATGGCGTGCGCGCCGTAGAGGATGCCAACCTCGTTAAGCGCCTCGCCGATCTCGGCACGGTGCTGGAAGTCTGCCCTGGCTCGAATGTGGCGCTGAATGTCTTTCCGGACTTCCCCTCGCATCCGCTGCGCAAGCTGCGCGATGCCGGCGTGCGCGTCACCATCAATTCCGACGATCCACCCTTCTTCCACACGTCGCTGAAACGCGAATACGAGCTGGCATCAACCTCCTTCGGCTTCAGCGACGACGAGATCAATGCCATGACCCGCACCGCGGTCGAGGCAGCGTTTGTCGACGACGCGACACGGGCGTCCCTGTTGGCAAGCTTATGACCACATCATTTTAGGTCGCCGACTGGGGATGACGTTCCGAGATGCGGCCTATTTTCTTGCACCGGAGGCGATTTCCGTGAAAGAAACATCAGATATCGCGGAATTATTGGAAGGCTGAAACCATGGACGGCGTCACTGTCATCGATCACCCGCTCGTGCAGCATAAATTGACCATCATGCGCAAGAAGGAGACTTCGACGGGAAGCTTTCGCCGACTTCTGCGCGAGATTTCGACGCTGCTTTGCTACGAAGTGACACGCGACCTCGAACTGACGATCGAGACCATCGAGACGCCGCTGCAGCCGATGGACGCGCCGATCCTGGAGGGCAAGAAGCTGGTCTTCGCCTCGATCCTGCGCGCCGGCAACGGCCTGCTGGAAGGCATGCTCGACCTCGTGCCCTCGGCCCGCGTTTCGCATATCGGCGTCTACCGAGATCATGAGACGCTGCAGCCGGTCGAATATTACTTCAAGGCACCGGACGACATATCCGAGCGCCTGATCATCGTCGTCGACCCGATGCTCGCTACCGGCAATTCCTCGATCGCCGCGATCGACAAGCTGAAGGAGCGCGGCGCTCATAATATCCGCTTTCTCTGCCTTCTCGCCGCCCCGGAAGGCATCGCCAATTTCCGCAAGGCGCATCCGGACGTCCCGGTCTTCACGGCGGCGATCGACAGCCATTTGAACGAAAAGGGCTACATCGTTCCCGGCCTCGGCGACGCCGGCGACCGCATGTACGGCACGAAGTAAATCCTGCCGCTATATCTGCTTTTTTGCCTGGCAGCCCCCAACTGCCGGGCTTTTTATTGATCTGTTTAGCGGCCTGTCAGCGAAGCTGTCTTAAACTGGCTGGATCGATGGGCTCGACATGGCGAAGCCCATAGGAAGGATCCCGCCGATGCTCGTTCGCGTTCTTGTTTTTGCCGGTGTCATCGCTGCTGCGGCTACGCAGGTTCCCGCGTTGCTCAGCACGCAAACGGCAACCGGCGAAGGCTCGACGCCCGCAGTCAAGGTTGCGGTGGTGCCGCAACAGCCTGCCGCGGCGCCGGCGGCCGCCTATGGAAGCGTGTTGCTGCCCGCGGGCGCGGGCGGTCACTACGAGGGTGATTTCAAGGTCAATGGCCGGCCGGTTCATGGCATGATCGATACCGGCGCAACCTATGTGGCGATCAATGAAAGCACGGCCCGCCGCCTCGGCATCAGTGGCAACGATCTCGATTATCGCTACACCACGCAGACGGCCAACGGCCCATCCAAGGTGGCTCTCGTCAAACTCGACCGCCTTGAGATCGGCACGATCAAGGTCCGCGATGTCGACGCCGTGGTTGCGAAAGACAGCGCATTGAGCACGACGTTGATCGGCATGAGCTTTCTCAAAAAGCTCAATTCTTACAGCGCCGAAAACGGCTCATTGCGTTTGACGCAATAATTGCCCGTTAAATCCGCGCAACGATCACCGGCGGCAGAACGGGTGCGGTGTCGTCGATCCGGTAGTTTGTGCTGAGATCGGCTGCGGCTTTTTCAGCACTCGTCTCATCGGCGGCATGAACGGTTGCGATGCGATCGCCTTTGCTGACCTTTGTTCCGAGCGGCAGGATATCGCTAAAGCCGACGCGGTGGTCGATCTTGTCCTGCGGATGACGGCGACCGCCGCCGAGATCGATGACGCTCATGCCGATAGCGCGGGCATCGCAGGCCACAAGCCAGCCGTTCGAAGATGCAAGAACAGGCTTCTGCACCGGCGCGGCCGTCAGATATTTGTCCGGGTGATCCAGCAGATCGGCAGGGCCGCCGAGGGCTTGCACCATGCGGGCGAAAAACTCGGCCGCCTTACCGGAGGAGAGCGCTGCGTGCGCTTTTGCCTCTGCATCGAGCAATGTCTTTGCGATACCGGCCTGCGTCAGCATCTCGGCGGCGAAGGCCAGCACGACCGTTTCCAGCCGCGTGTTCGCCTTGCCTCCCTTCAGGAAATCCAGGCAATTGCGGAGTTCGACGACATTGCCGGCGGCATCGGCCAGCGGCTGGTTCATGTCGGTGATCAAAGCCGAGGTCTTGACCCCAGCGCCATTCGCCACCTCGACCAGCGATCGGGCCAGTGTCTCAGCCTCCTCCAGGGAGGTCATGAAGGCGCCGTTGCCGATCTTGACGTCCAGAACCAGCGTCTCGAGGCCGGCGGCCAGCTTTTTCGACAGGATCGAAGCGGTGATCAGAGGCACGGAATCGACCGTGGAGGTAACATCGCGCACGGCATAAAGCTTGCCGTCGGCAGGCGCGAGAGTTCCGGTCTGGCCGATGATGGCGCAACCCACCTCGTCCACCACCTTGCGGAAATGGCTCGCATGCGGGGTGATGTCGTAACCTGGGATCGATTCCAGCTTGTCCAGCGTGCCGCCGGTATGGCCAAGGCCGCGGCCGGAAATCATCGGCACGGCAAGGCCGCAGGCAGCGGCGATCGGCGCCAGCATCAGCGACACATTATCGCCGATGCCGCCGGTCGAATGCTTATCGGCAATCGGCCTGCCGATGCCGGACCAGGAAAGCATATCGCCGGAGCGGGCCATGGCCAACGTCAAGTCCACCGTCTCCTCGCGCGTCATGCCGCGGAACCAAACGGCCATGGCGAAGGCGCCGATCTGGCTTTCGGCCAGCTCGTCGCGGGCAAGGGCGGCGATGAAGGCGTCGATATCGGCGGTGGAAAGCGTGCCGCCGTCCCGCTTTCGCCGGATGATCTCCTGCGGAATCATCGCTCAGTAGCCGGATGCCGCCGCGGTGGACTGCCCGCCACCGAGCACGTTGAGGATATCGTCAAGCAGGCTCGACGCACCGAAGCGGAACGTCGAGGGCATGGCCCAATCCGGCGCCATGATGGTCTCGGCAAGGCTCAGATAGAGGGCCGCATCGGCGACGGAACCGATGCCGCCGGCTGGCTTGAAGCCAACCTTGCGGCCGCTCTGGCGGATCGCCCGCAGCATGATGTCGGCCGCTTCCAGCGTTGCGTTGACGGCGACCTTACCGGTGGAGGTCTTGATGAAATCGGAGCCGGCCTTAATCGCCAGTTCGGAGGCACGCCGGATCAGCGCCACGTCCTTGAGTTCGCCGGTTTCGAGAATGGTCTTCAGCAGCACCGGCCCCTTGCATTCGGCTTTGACGGCGGCAACCATGTCGGTGACGGCCTGCTCGTTGCCGGCCAGCAGTGCGCGATAGGGAATGACGAGATCGATCTCGTCGGCACCATCGGCGATCGCCTCGCGCGCTTCGGCGGCGACATCGGCCACCTCCATATCGCCGGCCGGGAAATTCACCACGGTCGCAATCCTCACCGCATGGTCGGTTCCGAGAATGCCGCGTGCTTGGGCGACGAAACGCGGCCAGATGCAGATGGCGGCGGTGTTGCCATAGGGCGACTGAGCACGGGCGCAGAGCGTCTCTATCTGTGCCGGCGTGCAATCGTCCTTAAGGTTGGTGAGATCGAGAAGGGAAAGCGCAACAGCCGCCGTTTCTCTGAGGGAATGGCTCGTCATTGGTCGTTTCCTCCGTCCGCGATCATCTCTTTTAAAATGGCAGCAAGGCGAGCGCCGCCGACCGGGGCCATGTCCTTCGTCTCTTCATGCGTGAGCTCGGCGCCGGTCATGCCAGCACCATAATTAGTAATGACGGAGGCCGCTGCAACCCTCAGGCCGAAAAGACGCGCAAGAATAACTTCCGGCACCGTCGACATGCCGACGGCATCGGCGCCCATAATGCGCGCCATACGGATTTCCGCCGGGGTTTCGAAGCTTGGGCCAGAGAACCACATATAGACGCCGTGCGACAGCTTGATCTCGGCCTTTTCCGCCGCCTTGCGCATACGGACGATCAGGTCGGTGTCATAGGCGCTGGTCATGCCGACGAAACGCTTGTCGCTCTCCTCAGCAATCAGCGGGTTCATGCCGGAGAAGTTGATGTGGTCGGTGATCTGCATCACCGATCCCGGCGGCATTTCTTCGCGCAGCGATCCGGCCGAATTGGTGAGGATCAGCGTCTCGACGCCGAGCACCTTCAAGGTCTCGATCGGCACGCGCATGGCATTGGCGTCGCCCTTTTCATAATAATGCACCCGGCCGGACAGCATGATGACCGGCACGTCGCCGAGATGACCGGCGACCAGCGTCCCGGCGTGGCCGGAGACGGCACTGACGGGAAAATCGGGGAGATCGGCATAGGGAATGCGCACGGCATCCCTGACCTGATCAACGAGCGAACCGAGGCCGGAGCCGAGGACGATGCCGTAGCGCGGCTGGAGATCGCCGAGCTTTGCAGCCAGAAGGTCGGCGGCGGCGGTCATCCGAGTATCTCGGTTTCGAAGCTGAAGGGCAGCATTTCGTCCATGGTCATGGTCTTTTTCACCCCGGTTTCATCACAGAGATAGATGCGCGTTTCCTTGCTGGCGAACTCGGCGATCTTCTGCCGGCACCCGCCACAGGGCGGGCAGAGCGGCAGCTTTTCGGCGATGACGGCCATTTCAACGATCTTCTTGGCGCCAGCCATGATCATGTGGCTGATCGCGGTCGGCTCGGCGCACCAGCCCTGCGGAAAGGAGAGGTTCTCGATATTGGCGCCGGTATAGACCTTGCCGTCCTCGGCGCGGATCGCTGCGCCGACGGGAAATTTCGAATAAGGTGCATGGGCAAAGGCCATCGCTCCGCGCGCGGCCTCGAACAGATCATGCGACATGGATCAGCGCTCCTTGGTGTAGGGCACGCCGCCCGCCTTTGGCGGTTTGGCGACGCCGATGAAGCCTGCGAGCAGGATGCAGGTCAGGATATAGGGCAGTGCCTGGAAAATCTGCACCGGCACTTCACCGATGCCGGGCACTGCCTTGCCCTGCATGAAATTGGCGAAAGCATCGAGGAAGCCGAAGAGCAGGCAGGTGAACATGACCGGCACCGGCTTCCATTTGGCGAAGATCAGCGCCGCGAGCGCGATATAGCCTTTGCCCGCGGACATGTTGTTGATGAAGGCAGCCGATTGGGCGATGGCAAGATAGGTGCCGGAGAAGCCACAGAGAATACCGGCAACGATCAGCGACCGGTAGCGCAGCCACTCGACGGAGATGCCGGCCGTATCGACGGCACCCGGATTTTCGCCGACGGCGCGCAGGCGAAGGCCGAAACGGGTGCGATAGAGGATCCACCAGGAAATCGGCACGGCGAGGAAGGCGAGATAGGTGAGGATATTGTTGCCGGAGATGACGTTGGCATAGAGCGGCCCGATGAAGGGCACGTCATGGATTGCATTGGCACCCGGCAGAGTAATCGAAGCGAAGCGCGCCTCGGCCGGCAGCGTCGGCGTGCGCCCGCCCTGACCGAACCAGGCCTGGCCGAGCACGATGGTCAAGCCGGCGGTCAGGAAGTTGATGGCAACGCCGGAAACGATCTGATTGCCGCGATTGGTGATCGAGGCGAAGCCATGCAGCAGACCGAAGGCAACCGATATGACGATGCCGGCGCCGAGACCGGCCCAGGCCGAGCCGGAGACGGAGGCGACACAGGCGGCAGCGAAGGCGGATGCCAGCATCTTGCCTTCGAGACCGATGTCGAAAATGCCGGCGCGCTCGGAAAACAGGCCGGCAAGCGCCGTGAAGATCAGCGGAATCGACAGACGAATGGTCGAGCCAAGTATGCTGATGAGGAGCTCATAATATTCCATCGTCCGATCCTCAGGCTCTGGCGAATTTTTGGTAGGTGCGCACCATCACGGGCCGGAACATATATTCGAGCGCGCCGGCGAACAGGATGACGAGACCCTGGATGACCACAATCATGTCGCGCGTAATCTTGGGCATATCGAAGGAAAGCGCATCGCCGCCCTGGTAGAGAATGCCGAACAGGATCGCCGCCAGGATGATGCCGGCCGGATGGTTGCGGCCCATCAGCGATACGGCAATGCCGACGAAACCAGCGCCAAGCACAAACTCGACCTGCAGGCGGGCCGAAGCGCCCATCACCGGATTAAGCGCCATCATGCCGGCCAAACCACCTGAGAGCAGCATGGCGATGATGACAGTGCGGGCATAGGGAATGCCGGCATAGACCGCAGCCGTCGGGCTGAGGCCGAGCGTACGCATTTCATAGCCGAGCTTGGTGCGCCAGACGAGCACCCAGACGAGGAAGCACATGACCAATGCGATCAGGAAGGAAACGTTGAGCGGCGCCGCGCCGATCGTCGAACCGAAGATGCCCATCAGCCAGTCCAGCTTCGGAAGCTGGCCGCCCGCGAGGAAGGTGCGGGTTTCCGGCGCCATCTTACCGGGCACGATCAGCACATGCACCAGGATGAAATTCATCATCGCCGAGGCGATGAAGTTGAACATGATTGTGGTGATGACCACATGGCTGCCGCGCTTGGCCTGCAGCCAGGCGGGAATAAGGGCCCAGAGCGCGCCGAAAATCGCCGAACCGATGACCGCAAAAGGCATCGTCACATACCAGGGCACATAATTGTCGAGCGTCAGCGCCACCAGCGCGCAGCCGAGACCGCCGACATAGGCCTGGCCTTCCGAGCCGATGTTGAACAGGCCGGCATGGATGGCGACGGCGACCGACAGGCCGGTGAAAATGAAACTCGTGGCATAGAATAGCGTAAAGCCGATGCCCTCGCCGCTGCCAAGCGCGCCCTGCAGCAGCAGGTTCAACGCATCCAGCGGGCTTTCGCCGATGAACCAGACAACAAGGCCGGAAATCAGGAAGGCGATAATGAGATTGAGGACCGGGATCAGGCCATAATTGATCCAATTGGGAAGCGGAACGGAAGCAGTGCTCATCAAGGCCTCATGCGGCAATGCCGGCCATCATCAGGCCGAGTGTCTGTTCACCGGCCTCAGCCGTTTTTTCGCCGACGACGTGGCCGGCGAACATGACGAGGATGCGGTCCGAAAGCGCACGGATTTCATCCAGCTCCACCGACACCAGCAGGATCGCCTTGCCGGCATCGCGCATCTCGATGATGCGGCGGTGGATGAATTCGATCGCGCCGATGTCGACGCCGCGTGTCGGCTGGCCGATCAGCAGAGCCTTCGGATCGCGCTCGATCTCGCGGGCAACGACGATCTTCTGTTGATTGCCGCCGGAGAAATTGGCGGTCTTCAGCCGTGCGTTCGGCGGGCGAATATCGTATTTCTCGATCTTCTCCAGCGCATCCTTGCGCATGGCGTCGAGATCGAGCATGCCGGCTTTGCCGTATTTCAGATCCCGGTGATAGCCGAGTATGGAATTCTCATATTCCTCGAACTTTAGGACGAGGCCCATGTGATGGCGGTCTTCCGGAATATGGGCGAGGCCGAGTTCACGTAAGGCGGCCGGGTCGGCGGTGCCGATCGGCTCGCCGTGCAGGTAGATTTCGCCCGAGGCCGGCTTGCGGATGCCGGCGATCGCCTCCAACAGTTCCGACTGGCCGTTGCCGGCAACGCCGGCGATGCCGACGATCTCGCCGGCGCGGACGTCGAAGGAAACATCATCGACCATGGTGACGCCACGGCCATCCTTGACGGTCAGGTTGCGAACGGAGAGCACGACCTCGCCGGGATGAGCAGAACCTTTTTCGACGCGCAGCAACACGCGACGGCCGACCATCAGCTCAGCGAGCTCTTCGACCGTGGTTTCCGCCGTCTTGCGCGTTGCGACCATTTCGCCGCGGCGCATGACCGACACCGTATCGGTGATCGCCATGATTTCGCGCAACTTATGGGTGATGAGGATGATGGTCTTGCCCTGATCGCGCAACACGCGGAGAATCCGGAACAGATTGTCGGCTTCGGCTGGCGTCAAAACGCCAGTCGGCTCGTCCAGGATTAATATCTCGGCGCCGCGATACATGGCCTTCAGGATCTCGACGCGCTGCTGCTGACCGACGGGAAGCTCCTCGATCAAGGCGTCCGGATCGACATCGAGGCCGTAATCCGTCTCCAGGCGTCTGAGTTCGGCGCGGGCGGCCGTGACGCCCTTCGCCAGCAAAGCGCCGCCCTCGGCGCCCAGCATGACGTTTTCCAGCACGGAGAAATTGTCGACCAGCATGAAATGCTGGTGCACCATGCCGATGCCGGCGGCGATGGCCGTCTGGCTGTCGCGGATGGCGATGGGATTGCCGTTGATGCGGATCTCGCCGCTGTCGGCATGATAGAAGCCGTAGATGATCGACATCAGAGTCGACTTCCCGGCACCGTTCTCACCGATGATCCCGTGGATGGAGCCCTTGGCGACGGTCAGGTTGATATCTTTGTTGGCATGGACGGCACCGAACTTCTTGTCGATGCCCACGAGTTCGATGGCAGGCGTTTGGCTCACTACGCAGCTCCAGAAATCTGACTTCCGGATAAGAAAAGGGCGTATGACGTTTTGAATATCGTCATACGCCCTTATTTCATATCAGCTCTTCGGGCAGGCGTTGTCGGTCGTGTAGTCGTGGACCTTGACCGTGCCGGCAATGATGTCGGCAGTCGCCTTGTCGACGGCAGCCTTCATTTCCGGCGTGACGAGCGGCTTGTTGTTGTCGTCCATGGCAGCGCCGACGCCCTCTTCCTTGAGGCCGAGTTCCTGCGTGCCGGCGGTGAACTTGCCGTTCTTGGCGTCGGTGAAGGCGTTATAGACGGCGAGGTCGACGCGCTTGACGACGGAGGTCAGAACCGAACCCGGATGCAGGTAGTTCTGGTTGCTATCGACGCCGATGGAGAGCTTCTTGTTGTCGGCAGCCGTCTGCAGCACGCCGAGGCCGGTGGCGCCGGCAGCCGCGTAGACCACGTCGGCACCCTGATCGATCTGGTTCTTGGTGAGCTCGCCGCCGCGAACCGGGTCGTTCCAGGCAGCGCCGGTCGTGCCGGTCATGTTCTGGAAGACTTCGATCTTCGGATTGGCGGCGCGGGCGCCCTGCTCATATCCACATTCGAACTTGCGGATCAGCGGAATGTCCATGCCGCCGACGAAGCCGATCTTGCCGGTCTTCGAAGCCATGGCGGCCATGACGCCAGCGAGGTAGGAACCTTCGTTTTCCTTGAACTTGACGGAGCGAACGTTCGGCAGATCGAGGCTGTCGTCGATCAGGACGAATTCGGTCTTCGGATATTCAGCGGCAACCTTCTGGAGAGCGGATGTCCAGGCGAAGGAGACGGCGATGACCGGATTGAAGCCCTTGCTGGCGAAATTGCGCAGTGCCTGTTCGCCCTGGGTATCGCCCGTCGGTTCGAAGTCGCGATAGGCGATGCCGGTTTCCTTCTTGAACCTTTCGGCGCCGTTATAGGCAGCTTCGTTGAAGGACTTGTCGAACTTGCCGCCGGTGCCATAAACGATCGCCGGCTTGATGTCGGCCGCAAGCGCCGTTGCCGACATGGCAGCCAGGGCGAAAAGGGTCAAAAGGGATTTTTTCATGAGTTGCAGCCCTATTGTTGCTATCTTGTTGGGTCCTCCCGCAAGCCCGTCGACCGGACATGTCTGCGGAACCGCCGGCCTCCCCCGAGGCCAAGCTGGCGCGCATCCTTGCATGGCTGCAGGAAAAATTCACGAGAAATTTTTCAGTTGGTAAAGATTTGTGGGAATTGCCAAAAACCCGCTCAAAGGAGCTGATTTCTGGCCATTTTCGCTCTCAAACTGCAATTTTATTAGCCAAGCAAGGGGCCGATGGCCGATGTCGGAGTGACGGCCTCGAGCGCCAGTGCGATGTGCTCGATACCGGGGTCGCGATGCTGAAACTTGGGACTGATAGCAATACCGTCGGGATCGATCTCCAGATCCTCCGCCGCGCTGCGCACGATGGCGGGGTTTATCCAGAGGCGCAGAATCGAGCAATCGGCATCGTCCTCCCACTCGCCGTCCAGGCCGGCTGGAACGATATCGATATCGCCGTGCGACTGAACACGGCGATGCTGTCGGCCGTCGCAGCGGCATCGGGCATTGACCGGCGCTCCGATATGAATTCCAAGCCGGTGAAACGGTGTTGCCGGTATGTATGTAAGGCCGGCAGCGATATTCCAGCGCTCCGCTTTTATGCCGAAGGGGCCGAGGTCGTGATCAAGCAAGTCCCTTCTCCCGTCTTCGGCGCCTGGGTCGACTGAATTTTCCGTGCGTTCGCGTATCAGACGCTGAAGCGGCCTGCGACAGGCGGCTTCTTGTAGGCGATCATCCAAAGAAGCAGGGAGATCACGAGGAACACCGCGAACGCCGGCTGGAACAACAGCCACTGAACCGCCAGATCATAAAGGCGCGGATGGATGTAGTAGGAAATCAGCGACTGGACGGTCGCAAGAGACGATGGGCTGACATCGTTCCAAGCATCCTCCATCGGCGTCACCACGATGGCGGAGGCGGCAACCGATTGGATGGAATCGATGGTTCCGGCAATCACCGCAACGACCAGCGCGACTAGGCTGGCAAAACGCAACAAGAAACGCATCGCATCCTCCGCATACTCATTACCCATCGGCCATAAACGAGGAGCCGACCGCACTCTGCGCCATCCTTCTTCTTAGATAAGTTGGGAGCCGGACAAGCGCAATGGACCAAAGGCCTGGAGTTTTCTGTCGGGAAGTCAAAAATCTGTCAGATTCGGGTTGATCCGAAGAAATTCATCGGTATATATCGCGGCCGTTCCGACGATTTGCCTCCTGACCGGTTGCGAAACGCCAAAGGACAGGTGGCCGAGTGGTTTAAGGCGCACGCCTGGAACGCGTGTGTACGTGAAAGCGTACCGAGGGTTCGAATCCCTCCCTGTCCGCCATGAGGCTTTGTTTTCGTTGGATAATTTACCTTTTTCTCCCTTTGTCTCGCGTTCGTACCCGCGTTATATATTGAGCATAAAAAGCATGAAAAAGGCCCCCGAAGGAGCCTTTGTCGTTGCGAGTCGGGACATAGCGCAGATTTCAGATGACGGGGGTTCAGAATGCGCCCCCATACGCGACCGAAAGGCGTGTGCGATCGAGCGCACGGGCCAAAAGCCGTTTGTCCTTTATGCCAGAGCGCAAAAGTTCCCTCGCGACTCGATAGCCATCACCGTTGAAGTCCAAATAGGCTTCGTCAGTCCTCAGTGTCAGGCACGAATCGGCAGGCTGCCAACCTTCGGCGATATCCAAATCTCCACAACGGGGAATGCCCCATCCGAGATCCGGCTCGTCGTCGCCCTCATCGAGTGCATCATGCCGCTCATCCTGGACATCGCCGCCTTCACGGTCTTCATCAGCGGGATTGGCGTCTGCCAAGTACGGTTCAAAGTCCGAATCACCGTCCAGGAGATCGAGAAGTTCAATCAGCTCCTCGATGCGGGCCTCAAGTTCGGCGCGGCAATGTTGCAAGGAAATTGCGGTCATACCCGTACCTCCCCACCCATGTCGATGACAGCATGAATGAAGCGGCAAAACTCACCCCAACGACCAGCCGTGTTCGGATCACCATCGAACAAGCCGGACGCCTGCACGGCGCGCGCTTTGATCTGCAATCCTAGATGCGTGAATGCCGGAATCATGGAAATCTTTGCGCTTGCTTCCTTCACGGCAGCATCCGCATCGCAAACACGCTGCGCCGCCGGAACGACGCCTGCAGCCTCTGACAGCCGGGTTGTTTCGGCTTCGTATTTGAGGGCGAGCTCAAGTCTTTGCTTCCAAGCGACAATCTCACCCTCTATCCAGGCCCGATCGCGCGCCAGAGACTTTTCAGTCCGACCCTTCGGTGTTCGTTGCGACAAATAGGCAATTCGTTCCTTTGCTTCCTCCGAGGCGTAGACGTGAAAGCACGTTCGCGGGTACTTCTCCCGAAATTCGGGAGATACTTTCATGGCAAGACCGCTGGTATCTCTCATCATAAATCGGCCGAGAATATCGCGCTCGGCGTATTTAATGTACTGCCTGCCGCTTTGGTGGGCGTTGGCGCTGCCGAGAAGCTCGTCTGGAGCGAGTGGCCAGGCATGCTTCCATTCATCGCCCAACCATTCAAATGCTTCCTTGGCGGCAGACTCTTCAGCCTGTGCAGCTAAAAGGGTGTCGTAGGCTTTCAAGAGGTCGGGATTTTCATTTATCGTTTCTACCTGACCGGATATGTCCTCAGCTGCTCTGGGAGCCTCACTGGCTGCAAAGGCGGCTTTCGGAGTGTCCACCACTAGAGAAGCTGCGGACGCTGCCAGCAGCCCTCCCTTGGCTAGCAGGAAGTTCCGGCGGTTGGTTGCGGCTGTAGTTGTCTCGGTGGATCTGGAGACGGGAGGCATTGCGGTGGAGCTTTCGATAAGAGCAAGCGCTCCCCGCGAATCACCAGCTCTCAAAAGTTCGGCTAGACGACTTAAGGTGTTTCCCACAGGCATAGCTTCGCCGGCGGCCGTAACAGCATGGTTCGGCATTTCATTGCTCCCGTTGATAACGATTTTCGTTAATCAAAACGTAATCCGTTGCCGCTAGTTGTGTCAAACGATTTTCGTTATGATAGTTGAAAATCGTTTTAGGAGATCCCGTGATTACACCAGATCAATGCAGGGCTGCCCGTGCACTCGTAAATCTCTCTCAGGATGAGCTCGCCAGACGTGCCAAGGTAGGACAGTCCACTGTTAGGAACTTCGAGGCTGGACGATCGACGCCAGTTACAAACAATTTAGAAGCCATCAAATCCGTGCTGGAAGCTGCTGGAGTGGCGTTTCTGGGAGCGTCTGAAATGATCGACGGCGGCGTGGGGGTGAGGCTACGGAAATGACAGACGAACTCCGACTTGAGGCCCATCGATATTGGATGGGGTTGCTACTTATGCATGCGGTCACTGGTAGGCAGGTAACTGCTGAGTTTATCAGACAACATCTGATGGATCTCAAAAATGGTGTTCCGCTCGACCATCTTGATCCTGATGGACCGCTTAGCCCATCTGACTGGGACGAGGAAAATTTACGTCGCTATCCAGCCTATGAGAACGTAGGCGAGGAATTGGCGCGTCGCATAGACCGATTCAGCGATACCGGAAGCATTCTCGATCTCACCTAACGATATTCCCATCGACTTTTGCGGGATTCCAGTTAACGTGTGCTTCAGTCATGGTTGCGCTGGGAGAGGCCTATGAGGATCACCGCTGGAATAATTTCGCTCGCATTGGCGATTTTGCCAGTCTCGGCCACCTATGCCGATGATGCCGTGATCAAGGTAGATATCCCCGGGCATGGGACATACCGAATTGGCACAGCGTCAGATCACGGCATTTCTAAATTGGTATTTGCCTCCAGCAGTGGTTTTTCTCAGTATGCGATGGGCACCGACGCTGGCCTGATCTCCTTTGTCGGCGGTAAAGACTTTCAACCCAGCGCCTCGGAATACATCCTCGATGTGAGCCAGATTATAAGCGTCAATCCAAATATGCAGACGAATCATCTCAACGCTAGCGGTCAATGCGTCATGCGGCAGTCGGAAGCGGGAGATATTGTATTCTCAGTTGAGTGCCACGCTGTCACTGACATTGGTGACGCCGAAATGACGTATAAGGGGAACGGGAAAAAGGTCACGATTAGCCATGGCATCTCCAACAAGTGACTGAAAATGACCGCGAAAGTTCTTGAGGTGTTTATTGCAAGCGGCGGTGAGAAAGCTCCGTCGCTCCTAGTTGGAGGATAGAACCAGATGTCTATCGATGGATACTTTTTATCGAAGTTGTCGGCCGGCGTCGGCTGCTTGGTGGGATTGGGCGATATACGCATGCGTGTCGAGGCCGCGTTTACAGCTATGATCACAATCAGGCCCGAACAGTTCTCCAACCCAGAGATCGGCGATCGGTACAAGGAGCTTTTCGATCGCTGTACGTCCCATGCCGCCGAAATCCATGGCGAAGGTACGATCCGAGCGACCTTGCGCCATATGAGCGATGAAGATGTCTCTGAGGTGGCGCATAAAATTTTCGAGCTTCACAATTGGTTGCTCTCCGAAAGGGCTCCCGAAGCGTTGATGTGACGCGCGATTCGAAACTGGACAACGCCGATTCCCAAAGATGAAGTAACGGGGGGAATGGCAGACAACTAAATAATGGCCCACACCCGCCAAGCTGATTTCATTGAATGAATACGCCTTCACCGGAGGGATGATCATGAACCGAACGCTAAGCGTTCTCGTTGCTCTCCTGCTGCTGCCATCAGCGGGAGCTTGGGCAGACTGTAAATCTATCGCGGATGCCGCAAAGCGATTGAGCTGCTATGATGGACAAAATAGATCCTCCGCAAACACGGTGAATCTCAAAATCGATGTTAGTGGAACGAATCCGCCGATCTTTTCGGGATCAACAAATCTCGCTGACGGAACAATGATCCAATACCAATTCAGGGGCGACGTTCCAGGTTGCTATGGCGAGTGTGGTTTGGCCAACTCCGCGTTTGTAAAAGACGGGAAATTTCAATTTGTTGCCGATATCAGAGGGGGAAGCCCACTTTATAACGACAACTACACGCTGGATATCATCACAAACGAAAGTACCGGCCACCTGCAGATTCCTTTTGGAGACGCAACCGACACCACTCGTATGGTTCGCTACACCGCAAGATATACAGTCAGCAATACATCAACGACGGAAGTCCTTGGAAGCGCAAGATTTCTACCTTTCCGTTTAGACGAGCGATATATGGAAGATGAATTCGCTCACGGTCACCGCGTTGATAATTGAGCAGACAACAACGGTAGATCAGAATTTACGAGAGCTGTGAGACTAACCGGCCTCTCAAGCTGCCTTCGCCATCCGCATATACCGCTGCACGGTTCCGTAGCTCAGCCCGGATTGTTCCTGTACCCACGGCAGCCATTCGCCACGAGGCAGGCGCGATTTGATCTCGATCAGCTTTTGTCCCTGTTCGATCGCCTGTTCACGATTGGCATTGCTACGGGCTCTCCTAAGCTCTGGAACCTTCATCGTTACCGTATTGGCCGTATCCTTGGCAGACATGCGCTCTTGAGCATAGCTACACAAACGCCAGTAGAGGGCGCCGGCAAGCGCATGACGCTGATTGATGACGCCTCGGAGCTGGTTGATTGTGCAAATGATCGGCCCGAGGGGGATTTCGTCCCACCACTGCAGCCATTCCGAAGTTCTGTTCTCCACCCAATCCGGACAGGCCCGTATCAGATCCGAGACGGCCCAGAGCGTTACTTGGTCGATCAGAGCGTTATTTCCTCGGGTTTCGCCCAACGTCGTCATGGCGAGCCGGAAATGGCCTTCTCCGTATTTCGCCAGGATCTGACACATCGTCGACACGGCGCGAGTTTGACCGGGCATCGGATAGACGTTGCCCGGGATGATTTCGATTTCGTATTCGGCACAGATCGCGCGCACAGCGGCTTCGACTTTGGCGTTATGCTTCATCTGGATCGTGTTCCGCAGAGCTCAGTTGATGGCGGTGCCGGTTTCTATTCGACGTTTCAATGCTTAACGTTATTGGCCGGCATCATGGTCTTGCTCTGTTTGATGGCTTGGTCACGCATCTCAATAAAAAACTCAGCCGAAAGGGGACTATCCATCGGCGTACCGGTCACCTGACGGAATAGTTCAGCGGTCGTGTTGAGATGCCACATGAGATCATCAATCGTGTTCAACGGCGGATCTCGAAAAAAGTTCTTTAGAGCGACTTCGCAAAAGTAGCCGGCGCGATCCAGCGGCTCACTATTAAATTCCTTTGCCGCTTTGTAGACCGCCGCCATCGGACCATCAGATAGGCTGAAATTAAATTCTAAAACTGGTGTTTTATCGTCTGACATTAGTTCTGTCCCTCCGATACGAGTTGCGCCGCGACCATCTGTTGCAACGTAGCAGAGATGTTGCTGGATATGCCACGGGCATCGGTAGCGTTCGGCGCATTCACATGGACATCGCCAATCGTGACGTTGACCGGCCGACTGCTGGACGTTGAATTCGTGACGTTGTTGGTGATCGAGGAAAGGTGCGAACTCAGGGACGCTCCAGACATAACCGAATCCACATATCCGTTGTTAGGCAGCGGACCTACACCCATCTTCCCGAAAATGCCCTCGGCACGGGCACCCATCCAAGGAGCCCAGCCGCCTTTCCGGACCTGATCTAGCGCGAAATCGATCTGCTGCTTCCACGTATTGGAATTGCGAGCATCCAGGCCGGTCTGCTTAGTGAACTCGTCCCCGAGACCGCCATGGGGCATTTGCGGATTGATCCCGCCATAATGCAATTGGAATGGCCCGAATGACGAACCTCCGTCGCCACCGCGATCAACCTTGGTCGGATCGAAACCGCGCAAACCTTCATGGCCAGCCACGCGGAGGGCGATGTTAGGATCAATGCCCCTCTTGATTGCGGCTTGGCGAATATAGGCGACAATATCCGCATTCGTGCCCGTCAGGCTCGGAGTTCCCGCCGCCAATGTCTTTCCGACGAATGACGCTACGCTGCCGCCGTTTGCAGTACCGGAACTTCCGCCAGTAAACCAAGACTTGAGCGTATCCCACCAACTGCCACTGCCTCCAGACGCCTGATTGGTGAGGGTCACCGGCATCGGATTGGCCTTCGAAACCGGGCGTCCGTCAACCTTGGTATCGCCATTCAGGAAAGCATCGAGAGCCGCGTCACGACCATTGCCAAGCATTGAAGCGCCCAAAGCGGGGTTGTTCTGCAAGGCATCTGCGTGGCCGCTGGCATCCTTTAACTTAGCGGTAGGCGCCGACTTATCCGTTCCCAGCATCCAGCGAATGACATCATCAACGCCCCATGCCCCATACTTGCGAGGCGCATTCTTCAGACCTTCGCCGGGGTTGATAAGGGCATTCACACCGCCACCAGCCATGCCATACACACCAAGAGCGGCCCATAGACCGCCGCCACCTCCGGCAGCCGGTGCCGCTCCACCGAGGGCGGCGCGGAGATTGCCAACAACACCGAGGATCTTGCTTCCGGCCCAGATTGCGACGATCGCCTCAGAGGCGGTTTTGATCTCGTTGAAATGATCGGCGATCCACTTCAGATCGTCCCTGATCTCAGGAAGCGCACCCTTGAAGTCCTGGACACCTTGGACGATCTTGCTGTCAATCCAGTCCTTGTTCTGCAGCACCCATTCATTCATATCCTTGATGATCGGCGTCAGAACCGGCTCGATTGCCCGGAAACCGTTGTCCAGCAGATTGGTGACGGCCTGCGATAGCTGCGCATAGGCTCTCTGCAGCTCTTGGGCATTCTTGATCGCCTCGTTGGTGGGCGTCAGGCTGTTTTGGATCTCCTGAACATACTTTGTGATGCCAGGACCGAGGGAATAGGCGGCGTTTTCGAGAGCAGGATCGATCCCAAGCTCTTGGGCGAGGCCGTGGGCTTTTAGCGGGCCACCAAGGGCGGGATTGTCGTGGATCTTCTGGAGCGCAGTTAGCTCTTGTGTCAGCGTCCGGATAGCATTGCCGGAGTAATCGATCCGCATTTGAGCGCCGGTTGCCAAGCGCTGGAAGGCCGATGGAAGCTGTGCGACGCCATAGCGGTTGTCGTAGAGCATTTTCTGGACGCGCTGCAGGGTGGATTCAAAGCCCTGTAGCGAGCCGCCGAACTGCTCGGTAATTTGTCCCCATGCAGAGATGGTCTGCGGCGCAATGCCCATGTTCGTCGAAAGACGGCCGAGGGCGGCATCGGCCTTGACCAGATTGCCGATGAAATCGTCAAGGGTTCGGAATCCAGCAAGCGCAGCAAAGAATCCGAGCGCTGAGCGCGTTGCGGAGCTGAAAGTATCCGAGATCTTGTCCGCCGCTGCCTCGATAGCCTTGGCGCTTTTCACGGCTTCGTTCTGTGTCTTTTTGAAGCTATCGACGGCCTGCCTCTGACCCTCGTTCAACTTCTTCGGATCGAGGCCCAATTCGATTACAAATGCGTCCAGAACCGTGACCATCAGAGCTTAGCCTTTACCTTGCTGGAAGGGCCGGAAACCGTTTCGACGAACGCATAGGTTCCATCGTCGCCGGTACCGCCTAGAAAAAGAAAACCGCTACCGGGATTGACGGCGACCTGATCGGCGCCGGTAACGGTGACCTTGCCGGAATCCGTCACGATGGAGCAGCCATTCTTGTCGATGATCCTGACACCGGTCTCGGTGAATTGGATATACTGATCGGGAACGGCGGGATTGATGATCTGACCGCCGATATAAACGCCATCGGCAAGGTTCCCCATGCGGCGCGATCCCGGATTGGACTGGCTGCCCTTGTTCGCCTTGAAAGCAGAGATATCCCGATCGGCAACAACCATAATGCCAATATCGCCGGCCTTCGGATCGCAGATGATGGCATTCGTGCCGCCCTGTGTGCGAGCGACGGGAATGTTGTTGATGACGCCGTGCCGCGTGGTGGAATTGAAGCCGTTCGACATGTCCACAAGCGGCTGTACGGACACCGTAGGAGCCGCACCAACGCCGCCGCCGCTGACAGAGCGTACCGCTACCGGGACCGCTGTACGATGATCCCTGAGCAGGCTGCGGATATGAAAATCCATGACGTTCGTGGAAGAGCCCCAGTCGCCCAATCCCATCCAGCCGAAGTAGTTTGGAACCCCACTCATGGCGCGGTCTCCGGGTCGGCATAGCAGGCCAGTTCCATTACCCAACGCCCGTTTGGCACCATGGCTTCGAGGGAATAAGACAGCCGGTTGACTTTGAAAGTGCCGCAAGCAGCCTGGATGCTGCTCTGAATCTTTACCTGGCCCTGCCAGCGCACAAGCGGGTTGAATAGGGCGGAAACACCGATCCATGCGCCGTTGAATGTTGGAAAGCCAATCAAGTTTCCAGCGTCGGCGCTAATCAAAATCGGGTCGCCTTCGCGCGGCGTGCCGGGCTTTGTAATCACAAGAGTTCCACGGTCATTGCAGTACTCGATCCCGGCATCTTGGCAGATTTTCCGGATCTGGGCCCATGGGCTTCCATAATAATAGGAGGGGGAGAGCTTGGTGGTGACACCTGCATTTTCGAAGCCAAGACCGATCTGGGATGCAAGGCCCTTGAGGGTGTCCGATACATCGGTTGCGCCCGTTGTCGAGGTGGGTTCGGCTTCCGCCTGGGCATTGTAGCTCGTGGTGGAGGCGGAAACCCTGAGACAGGTATTCGGCATGCTGTTTCCGTCAAAATAAGCGGTCAGGATGTTTCCGGCGTAGACAATATTCATCGGCCCACCCAGATCGCCCGCCTCGATCAAGATGGTGTTGTTGTAATTGCTTTGAAATTTCGTGCCGACATTCGTGATAGCCATCATGTCGGAAAAGAGCATGCCGTAGATAGCGACTTCGGCGGTTCCCTGAGACCTTCCACCGGTGATCGCGATCTCGGCCGTGGTCCGCAGATTCTCCAAAATGAGCGCATTCGTGCCGTTGGCAAAAACGCCATTAGCCATCTTCAGCGTGACGCGAAGGCGCTTTTCGGTGAAGCTCACGGCGTAACCTTCGCATGAGCAATGCCGGCCCCGAACGGAACAGGAGCGACGATCGAGACCGGCATTTTCGGCAGACTAAGTTGCCGATTAGCCATCCCCGCAGCAAAGGGAAACGTGATGGCCTGCGGGTGTTGTTTCGCACACCGCCCGCTGGTGCGCCCGTGCCGGCTAGGCTGCGAAGAATGAGCACGGGAATTCATGGTCAAACCTCCGGCAGCGGCGCGTTGGCATCCGAAAGCAATGCTTCGAAGGCTTGTTTCCAAGGATCGATGATCGGCGCGACTTCTGTATGGTTTAGTGACTTTCCGTAAACCGGCATTGCCTCCAGCGGACATTCGAGCAGCCTCTTGCGCTGCCGATAATCATCCGTCGGATATACGTTCGCGTTGTCACGCGATTGCAGATACGAGAGGGTTGCAAACAGCGGTGAAATCTCGACGATCAGGGAGCGAATACGATTTTCGACCTCGCTGGCCTTGGTCAGCAGGACGTTGCCGGCGGCGTCCCTCAGCCTGCGTTCACTGGACTTCAGAATATCCTCAGCAACGCCCAAGGAGCCCTCTAGGACGGCAGTAGCCGCACGAGCCGCCTCAAGAAACTCTTCCGCTTCTGAGAGGCGGCGCTGTGCTTCCTTAAGCTCATTATCAATCGGGTCCGCGCCCGCAAGCGCCCGAGCCGCAGCGCGTTGGCTTCGCGTGTCAACCAGGTCAGACACCCGAACGGCTAAGTTATCGAGATCATCAGACGCGCCGTAACAACGCTGAAGCGCGTTTTCCAAAGCCGCTGCCAGCCGATCGCGTTCTTGTTTTGCCTGCGCGTGAGTTTCGATCGCTTTCCGCAATTCCTCGCGGAGCGGATCGTTGGAGCCGGTGGAGCGCGCGAGACGTGCAACAATGCCCATATCAGCCTCCTACACGAACAGCGGCAGCACCGGGGAAGCGGGCGGCAAAGCTATCGGCCTTCTTGCCATCCATTGCGGGCTTCTGCTTCTTCGGCTTGCGGTAAACGGGAGCCGAAACGGTGACGCGGGCGGCGTCGGCAAATCGCGATGCAAAACCCGATAGAGCGCGATCCTCGGCTCTTTCACCGCCCACCTCGGGTTTGCCCTCGAATTCCGGCGGATCGTCTTCCGCTGCCTCCTGACCTTCGATGCAGGCTTCGCGTAGCGCTGCCCAGCCTTCCGGCGACAGTTTCATTGCAAGATCTCGCACGAATGCCATGCCGGCTTCGCCCGGAGAAACCACGTCATCAGGTTCGGCATCCATGGCATAACGTGCCGTATCGAACTTGCCTCCCTTGCCGAAGGCCTTCAGTGGCGTCTTGATCGGTTTGCCGGGAACGCGGCGAACGTTCCTGGGCATGGCGTCAAAGGCGCCCTGGGGAGCTGGACGGGTAAGATGCGGGTTTGCCACCAGGAAGGTCTTGAAATTATGCAGTTCGCGATCACTTAGCAGTCGGTTCGGATGGCTCATGAGGATTCCTTTCAATGCCGAATGAATGGTTGGGAGAAGTTGGCACCGGGCATCGCTACACGGGCTCGTGGTGAGGCTGCAGAAGCGGCTATGGCTTCCTGGCTGATGGTCATAACCCTCTTCTGCCGAGCAGCGATAAGGGCGCCTGCCGCTGCATTGGAGATATCATCGTGCCCGCCTCGCGGGTGGTCCACCTTGTCGCGGCCCGACGAGACGGTGCGGCGCTCCAGCAGAACGAACTGATTGGCAAGTCGCTTGTGATCGAGAAGACGGACCCTGCCTGAAGAGAACAGAGGCAGCGTTTCGAGATAGATCTGGCTGCGATCACGTTCAGTCGGCACATAGCGGATGCCAACTTTCGCGAAGGCATCAATGGTAAACCCGGCCGCGTACTTATCGCCCTCGATCGAAGTGCAGCCATATTCCGCCAGGAGCGCCGCAACCTGCTCCACGGCAGCGTTAGGGCTAAATGGCGGGCGGATCTCCACAACAGCGTCCAGAACCGCCATATTGCCCTCTGCATGGCTTATAGCGGCTGTGAAGCTGTCCTTGCCGGTGCCGCCGGCCACGTCCACGAAGGCATAGTATTTCACTCTGTCGAGCCGAGGACGGACCACAACATCACGATCGGTTGCCGCCTCTACAAGCTCACGGCTGATGAAATCGGCTATGTCACGGCGGAATTGCGCATCCCATTCAGCGCTTGCGGCTTCCGGATCTTCCTCGAAGGCAGCATCTCGTTCAGACGGATCAAGCGTCGGGTTCATCGTCAGACTAGGCGCCTGGATGACCAGCACTCGATCATCATTCTGGCCGAAGTGTTTGGCAAACTTGTCGTAAAGCAACCCCTTGGCTTTGTGCGGGCTGCTGATGCCGATCACGATGCTTTCGGGCGCAAGAGTGGCCATGCCGGGAACGAGCGCGCGGAACAATTCGACATCGGGACTCGCGCTATTCTCATCGCGATAGAAGGCGCATTCGTCCAGAATCACTGCAAGGTAGGCGCGCCCACGGGCAGACCGGAAGGAATTGGTCGAAACAAGAATCTCGGCTTCGTTGTTCAGCAGTAGGCTGTTCGCCGTCTCGTTGACGATCATCTGCGAAAGGTCGGGATGCTCGTTGAACAGCCCTTTTACATAGCGATGGACGATGCGCGCTTGATCCCTGTCACTGGCGATGCAGGCAATCGTCGCTAGCTCACCTGGGCGAAGGCGGCCGACATGCGCCTCCTCAATGCCGGCCGCAAAGGTGGCGACTAGCGAGGCAACCGAGTCCTTGCCGCCGCGCCTACCCACGACAAGCCATAGTTCGCGCACACGCTGCGTTGGAGGCTCGCGACCACCGGATACGCTATCGAAGATAGAACGCTCTTCAGCGGTCAATGGCAGGGCATAGGCAGCCTTCAGAATGGCTCGCCAAGCAGCCCATGATTGCCCGCTAAACAGATCGCCAAAAGCGGCGCTGTCCGTCATCACGTCTTCGATAGTGATCAGGCTCGTCATGCAGCCGCCTTATTGGCTAGGAGCTTGTCACGAAGCGATCTTGTCGATGTTGCCTTCGGCTTGCTCTTGCCCTTCTTGAGGGCGCTGAGGACGCGCGTACAGGCGTTGGAGATACGGACTATTTCGGTTTCGGAGATGTCTTCACCCCGAACGATTGCCGCCTGCATTTCCTCGCTCTTGACGCTGAGAGCCGCTGCCGTGCGGACCATGCTCATATCGGCTTCGGAAAGATTGGCAGCACCGCCCAGGTCATCGGCATAGCTCATGCACAGGTCACGATACCGTCTTGCCGACGCCGATCGCCCGTCAATGCCAGAGAGCAGCGCGGCGCCATTGCTGACACGGGCACGAGCCTTGCTCTTCATGGTGACGATATCGGATGTATCTGCGGACATCTCAGTAGCTCTCGCGAACGTGGGTACGAACGTGAGTATTCCCGAAATTGTTGGTAAAAAGCAAATGATTTCAGTGCTATTTTACGGACTATATGTCCTTCACACTATCCACAATCACTAGCAACGCCCTGCACCATGAAACTTTTTTGGGGATCAATGCACACCAATTCCCGGAAAAGATCTTCTATGCGCCTTGCCCTATCGCAGCGATTCGTTTCCATCTTGTCCCGCCGACTGCAAGCCGACGCACAAAAATTCCACGTTTTGACGTCTGAGTTCCTCCTCTCCCGCTTGTGGAATTTGAAATTCTAAGGAATCTGGTTGCATTAGTGCTTCGACACAGCTCAGGGGACAGGAAATGAGGCAAACCAATATTCCGTCTGTTGCACCGGCCAATGCCATGCCCATAAGTATCCGCTGCCCATTCTGTCGGCACATGGGCTCGTTCTTTCCCATCCACGGGGTCGCAGATGTACGGGAGAATACTCAGGTTCAATCTGCCAACGGCCATGGGTTATATGCCCGAGCATATGGGATCCGGCGGTGCCCTAATGAGAGTTGCAACAGGCTCGTGCTATTCGAGGGCGATAACAATGGCAATAGGATCTACCCACCGGAGGGATTGGACTTTGACAACACTAATATCCCGCAAGAGATAGCCGCGAGCTTGGAGGAGGCGCTTAAGTGTCACGGCGCTGGATGCTATCGCGCGTCAGCCCTTTTGGTTCGCCGAACGCTTGAAGAGCTTTGCGCTGACAAGAACGCCACTGGCGATAATCTGAAGAAGCGCATCGAAGCTTTGAAATCGGCCGCTATCATACCACCTGGTCTCCTGGAGGCTGCTGATGAGCTTCGTGTCTTGGGGAATGACGCCGCGCATATCGAGGCTAAGGATTATGACGCTATCGGCCCCAAGGAAAGCGAGATCGCGATCGAACTCACCAAGGAGCTTTTAAAAGCCGTCTATCAATACGACGATTTGGTCGCGAAACTCAAAGCCTTTAAGAAGCAGCCAAGCCCGTAAGATATTCTGGCGATCTGCACCTGAGACACTGGGTACGCAAATTGCATACCCCTCGGATCAAGCTGCGCCTCGTTTGAGAGATATTAATTCCCCTGTTTTGGGAACTGGCGGCCATACGGGCTCCGCCGCAATCTTCCGGATGAGCGCTGGCATGATGTTGATGACTTCTGCAGAAGGCCTGCTCACGGCCCATTCGAAGAGATCAAGCTGTTTCATGCCGCACCTTTCGCCACCATCCCGATAATGTCCTCTAAGTCAAAGGGGGTCAAATTTCCACCTAGAAGGCTTCGAAGACATTCGTCCATCTTCGATTGGGGCACGTTTAGTCGCGAAAGGAAATCCCGGCCTTCACTGGGGGACTCTGGAATAGGGTATGGCTTGAACATGCTGTCTTCCTCCAGAGTAGATTTTGAAGTTTTTTCTGTTCTAAAGCCAAATGTTCCTTTTCCTTCTTCTAGGTCCTTCTTCTTGTCCTTCTCCTTCTCCTTGCTTCCAAGGGGCTTCGAAGGGGCTTCGTGCAGCTCTGAATAGGCGAGCTCGAATTCCTCCAGGCAACGCTCCTCGTGGAGATGAAAGGCGAGTCGATACTTTCCATAAAAGCCCAATGTAGTCAGGCAGATAGGGAGCATAGAAAGCTGTTCTGCGATGCCACGAACACGCTTATCTTTGGGCGAAAGCTGCGGTGCGATCTGGTCCGATGCCATCTCGCAGACCCAAACCAGATCGCGCTCGTAATCATAGGCGCAGATTCCCGCCTGAATGAGGCTTGAAAGCCCCTTCGAAGCCCCTTCTATGGGGCATCCGATCTCGTGGGCCATATAGGCAACCGGGACATAGTAGAGGCCCAGCATATTGGCGTGACCGCTCGTCGTGAGATGGTAGTGGACCGCGATCGCATCGAGATCACCGCGCACAGATTTTAAGTCGGCTTGCCAGATCCGAGGCGGGATAGAAGCAAACTTTCTCAACCGTGCGCCCTCCGAATCTTGTGGCTCTCGGCAATAGCAACGCAAAACTCGACGGCGCTGAGGCCAAACATCATGCGGAGAGCCGGGACAAGGGGAGCCGGGCGGCCTTCGGGCGGCGTAAGGGCAAGAAACTGTGCCGCCTCGCTGATAGCTTCCGAATGCTCGTGTTCTGGCGGACTGATTGCGATCTGGGCCATTATGCATCGCCCTTCTTCTTGTCCGAAACCGGCGCGAAACTTGCGTCGGGAAGCTGGTCCAAGTGCGCCTTGACCGTTGCGAATTTGATCAAGGTACGGCGACCGCTCTTTTTGGCGCGATAGATACCCCGGCGAAGCTTGTCGCGAACGGTCCATTCGCTTTCAGCGGCGTAAATGGCCGCGTCATTGACGGAGATATACTCCGGCTCAATGCCGCACTGAGTTTCGATAGACATTTGTAGCTCCATTGCTGACAATCACGCACAAAGGAGTACCGACCGTTGCTTTCGGAGAAAATCGGTGGGAGAAGCTGGCAATTCTTCTACGGGTGGATGAAGCACTATGGTTGTTCCACCTATTGACTACTCCATTCTCCCTTCTTGAAGGCCGTTTGGACTGTCGAGAATTTTACCGGACTGCCGGTCATCGTTTCCGATATTGCTGCAATAAGTCGAAATGCTGCGTCTTGGGCTTGCGTAGGAAAATGTTTGGTCCAATAGGCTAGTACGTGAGGAGCATATCCCTTCCACTCCTCAACGGGGGCCGATAACGACAAGATCGGTCGATGTGGCAAACCTCGGTTCCGAAAACTTTCGATTGCCGTCAAGAGTCCTTCTATCGCAACAACATCAGCATCCGCATTCTGACTCGCGTTCGATCCAACGAGTTCACGAAAACGAGAGTCATCCGACCACTTGGTCATAGAACTGGCAATCGCGCGATGTTCGGCCAAGCGGTCCGGGAGAATGCGAAGCATCACCTGAAGAGCTTCTATTAACTGGTGATTGTCGTCCTCTTCATGGCCTGCCTCGTCACGGCCAGAAGCAAGAAGCCGTAAGTTCTCAAGGAACGCCGCAAGTTCACCGACTTGCTTTGGCGTAGGATTTAGGCGGCTCGCCCATCCATTTTTCAGAACCTCGCTGTCCAGTAACTGCTGTACGGATTCTTGAGTAAATTGCATTACGCCCTCCGCCGTATCGGAGTAACATTCGATCCTTCAGGTATCGGCTTGGTGCAATAACCCGCCCACGCATCCATGATTGCGATACGCTTCTTGAGGGCATCGCCACGCGCGTAGGCGCGTTCAACTGCCGTCCCTACGGTATGGCCCAATGACATTTCCGCGACTTCCCACGGGAAGTTTGTGGCCTCCTGTGCCCACGTCCGGAACGTCGAACGGCAACCATGTGAAGTCATGGCTCCTTTACGGCCCATCCGATCCAAGAGAGCAAGCATTGCATTTTCGGAAAGACGAGCGCCGGTGACATCGTTCGGAAAGGCGAATTCACTCTCGGCGACTTTACCACCAATGTCGTTGATCATTCCTCGCGCCTTCTGATAGGCTGCGATCGCAGCCGAGGACAGAGGAACACGATGTTCCTTGGCAGTCTTAGTGAGGGCGGGGATCGTCCAGACTTTGGCAGCAACATCGATATCGGCCACCTTGGCGTTTCGCACGTCCGCCGTTCTAACGCAGGTGAGAATCAAGAATTCGAGAGCGCAGGCCGCAATGCCATTGCGCTGCTGTAGCTCGCCGAAGAAAACCGGCATGTCCTTGTAAGCGAGGGCGTTCTGATGCTTTACCGGCTTCACTTTGGCCTTGGGCGCCAAAAGATTATCGAGATGACCTCGCCAACGCGCGGGGTTTTCACCCTTTCGGAAGCCGCTAACAGTTGCCCATCCGAGAACTGACTCGATCCGTCCCCGTACTCGGCTGGCAGTTTCGGTCTTGGTTGTCCAAATCGGCTCGATCACCTTCATGACATGAGGAGTGTCGATATCAGCAACTGACATTTTGCCGAGGACAGGGGATGCATAGGTCGCGAGAGTAGATGTCCACTGAGAGGCATGAACTGGATTTTTCCAGCCGACTCGATGCTGTTTAATGTAGGCGGCGGCCGCTTCATCGAATGTCATGGACACTGAACGGGCAGCGATATTCTTCGCAATTTCAGCATTGCGCTGTTCGATAGGATCTTGGCCGATCGCGGTCATACGCCGATAATCCCGAGCGATATCCCTAGCCTCCGAAAGCGAAATATCATTTGCCGAGCCCAGGCCCATCTCACGATACTTTTGACCAGGCAGCTTATACCGAAAGATCCACGACTGCCGCCGGTTGCCCGTCGCTCCTTCGGTGACTTGCAGATAGAGGTTGCCGCCATCGCAATGCATGCCGGGCTTCAGCTTATGATAGGATGCAGGAAGTCGATTTATGCCTCTTGCCATGGTTCTGTTCCCACGCTCGTACCCACGTTATGCGCCCAATACGTACCATTGCGCACAACGATTGACAACAGCCGCGAAGGGAAAAATTCAGACAAATCAATTACTACCAAGCATCCACAACGGCTCGCAACAGATAGTTGGTTGGACTCCCTGTCCGCCATTTTATCTTTGCTCATACCGAAGTAGGTAACGGTTCGTCCCCGACACGGGAGACAATCTCGTGCGCGATATCAAGCCTCACAGTATACGACTACCATCCAAGATAACGCATACGATCTATGATAGATGCCGAGGCGCTATCTTGAGATCCAACATCGTCTACGATATTCGTGAGCTTATGCCGTAGCTGTTGGAAATGGGTTCGAATGCCGCTAAAAGCAGAGGTTATTCCAAATCTCGGAGCCGCGCCGACCGCGTCCGACATTATCCTCAAGTTCATTCGCGAGTCGATTGTCGACGGCACTTTGGACGAGGGTGAGCCCATTCGCCAAGATGACGTCGCACGCATGTTCAACGTCTCAAAAATTCCGGTGCGGGAGGCTTTGAAGAGGCTTGAAGCGGAAGGGCTCGTCGCATTCCAGCGGAACAAGGGCGCCGTCGTAACGTCTGTTTCCGAACCCGAAATCGTTCAGATTTTCGAGGTTCGCGCAATACTGGAATCCAGTGCAATCCGGTTTTCGATCCCGAATATGACTGAGGCTACGTTCGAGCGAGCGCAAGCCTACTGCGATGCCTTCGCACAAGAAACCAACGTCGCAAGGTGGGCCGAACTCAACTGGCAATTCCATTCCTGCCTCTACGAGGATGCCGATCGCCCGTATCTACTAAGCATGATCAGATCCGTGAATGACCGAATTGAACGGTATCTGAGGGTCCAGCTTTCCCTCTCCAGCGGCCAGGAAACTGCGGACCGGGAGCATAGGCAGATTCTGGATCTATGCCGCAAACGCAAGGTCGATGAGGCCGCTGCGCTGATTCATGCCCATATCATGCGTGCTTGCGAATCTCTCTTAGCGCATCGACCTAAAGCGACCGACAAATCGTAAGCCTTCCCTGTCGAGATGATAGCGGAGGACAGCGAGCCAAGGCGACGGCCAACCGTAGGGAAATCCCTACGCTGAGAAAAAGCCGCAAATCGCCTCGAAGACGCTACGAGGCATCTTCAGCCCCTGCGACGACGGTCGAGGGAACGGAATGCCGTCGACGCCCGGAATGAACACGCCATGGTCTTGCAGGCGGAGTGCTTGCTTATGCGCGCGGCCAACGCGATCATCGCCGGCCGGGCCTGGCATTACGGCAATTACCGTCAATCCAACTGCCGGAGATGCTTCGCCCGACCTGAAGTCTGGCGTGTCCAACGACCACGGCCCTCCCGACAGGCCAGCGGAGAGCATTTCCACCAGCAAGGCTACATTCGCGCCTTTGCGGCCGCCGAAAGGCAATAGGGCTCCGGTCAATGCCTTGGCAGGATCGCGAGTATCCATTCCGTTTTCGTCCACCGCCCATCCTTCCGGGATCGGCCGGCCCTCGCTAGCGGCCGCGACAATGTTGACGTAAGCCGTCGCACTCGAAGCCTGGTCGATGATCAACGGCAAGGAGTGATCGCCCAGCGGAAATCCAAACGCCATCGGATTTGTGCTGTAGACAGCCGGGCCACCCGCTTTTGCAACCACCATAGCGTTTGCATTTGTCGCCGCGAGCCCGACGAATCCCTCTTCCGCAAGCCTGCGAACGTAATAGCCTAGTTCTCCCGCAGTGTAGCTGTTGGTTTGGGTGAAGACGGCAACTCCAAGATTTCGCGCCGCCTCAACTAAGCCCTGGAATGCGAGGTCGAAGCCGAGCTGTGCTATGCCCTTGTCGGCGTCGGAGACAAAGAATGCAGGGAACGGACGCGTTAGGGTGGGCGTTGGATCGCCTTTGATGCGTCCCTCACGAAAGCTGTTGAGGTAGTCCACCATATGCGGAAAGCCGAGCGTGGCTGGACCGTAGAGTGCGGCGGACAATGTCGCGTTCACGAGCGAGCGCGTGCTTGATGGATCGGCACCGGCTGCCAGGCATGCTCGTGTCGCCAGCTCCTCGGCTTCCGCTTGAGTGAGTTCTACCTCTTCATGCATGTCAAATATCCAATCCGCTTTGTCTGCCTGGCTAGATATTTCGGGGACTCACCAAACATCGGCTCCAAGTCCGGATACTTAGGCCCAGGTATCTCCGACGGTGAAACCCTCGGTGAACGGATCATCATTGTCCAATACAATCGTATTCAGTCCACAGATCCAGCTCGTACCGGTGACGGTCGGGACGACGGCGCGCCTGTCTCCGATTATTGCCTCCTCGACAAGGCGACCGGTATAAATGTTGCCCAGAATACCTTGATGACGAAACGCCTGATTTAGCGACAATTCCCCTTTTGCATGCAGCACGGCCATTTTCGCGCAAGTGCCGGTGCCGCAGGGGCAGCGATCAAGCGCTCCGGTCCAGGTGGCCGGGTTGTCCCAGGAGAAATCACCCGAGGCCATCGTCACCGCATTTTTCCAGTCGGCATTCGGGTCGTCGGTCGGTCCGGAAAGTTGCGAGATCGTGATGCTGACGCCCGGATAGTCCGGATGCGCGACCGGCAACTGTTCGATGGCTGCCTGCCTGATCATCGATGAAACGCGTGCAATCTCTCTGCCGTGCTCCGGTATCAATTCAAGACCAGGGAACTGGCGGACATCCGCGATGGCATAGAACATCCCGCCCCAGCCAACATCGACAGTGACCTTACCAAGATGAGGCACGTCGATGACAGCGTCCAGATGGGCTGCAAATGCCGGTACATTCTTGAACGTGACATTCTTGACCTTGCCGTTTTTGCATTCTGCCTTGACGCGGATCAATCCGGCGGGAGCCTCGAGAACCAGCTCGGTGACGGGCTCTTTCATGGGAAGCATGCCCATTTCCAGCAACACCGTCACCACAGAGATGGTATTGCCGCCAGACATCACGGGATATTCGATCTGCTCCATGATCACATAGCCCGCATCCGCTTCGGGATGGGTTGGCGGCACAATGATATTGCAGCAATGCGCCGAATAGCCGCGCGGCTCACGCAATAGCAGCTTGCGTAGCTGATCATCGTTGCTTTCCAGCCACTTCATCTTCTCGTACACCGAGTTCCCAGGGATATGAGGAATGCCCCCGGTGACAACGCGCATTGGCGTGCCGGCGTGCGTATCAACAGCGTGGATTGTTCTTTTGAAGGCCATCTCGACTGATCCCTGTGCTGAGGTTGTTCGTTTGATTTCACGGGGCAACGAGTGCCCGTAGCGCGCTGGGCACAGGGCATTCTTTTCGTTTCCCTCGGGTCCATTATCGATATCGTATACGATATCCATCGCCGAGTAACGTATACGATCTTCGATCGGGGTCAAGTGATATTCTCGACTGGGATCATCGGTGTTGCCTGCGCTTGCCCCAGCCGCGTCTACGCCACGCAGATGCCGGGGATCGCTACCTTCTGGAACAGATGCGGGGAGGCAACGGCCGAGGATGGATAGACTGAGATTTTTTTCCTGAACTCCGGATGCATAAATGCGGCGCGAAAATCAGCCATGTATGTCGGGCCATCCGGCAATTGGAGATAGCCTTCGGGACAGCCTAAGACTCCGTTAGGATCCATTCCGCATTGCGGACGGCCTGCAGAATTGCCACAAATGGCGGCATGTTCGATCATTCCTCCTGGCTGATCCTCGCCACCGCTTTGACGTTTCTCCTCGCCGGCATCGTCAAGGGCGTTACCGGCATGGGCTTGCCGACGGTCGCCATGGGGTTGCTCGGCGCCATCATGCCGCCGGTTGCGGCGGCGGCTTTGCTGATCGTGCCGTCGTTCGTTTCCAATATCTGGCAATTATTCGCTGGACCGCGTTTTGCCGCCCTCGCAGAGCGATTATGGCCCATGCTGCTCGGCATCCTGATCAGCACAGTGGGTACCTCTTCGCTTCTGGCGAGCGGCAATACTCGGTGGACCACCATGGCGCTCGGGACCGCCTTAATGATCTATGCCGGCTACACCCTGTTTGCCCGGCAATTGTCCGTGCCGAAAAAGGCCGAGCCCTGGCTGTCGGCCCTGGTGGGTGTGATGACCGGCGCCGTCACCGGGGGTACCGGTGTCCTCGTCATTCCCGCCGTTCCCTATCTTCAGGCCCTCGGATTGGGGAAGGACGATCTGATCCAGGCCCTCGGTCTTTCCTTCACGGTTTCAACGGTCGCGCTTGCAATCGGCTTGGCGTCGCGCGGTGCCTTTCAGTTCGACAATCTGGCGATGTCCTCTCTCGCGGTCGCGCCGGCGCTGCTCGGAATGTGGCTGGGACAGGCGATCCGGAGGACGGTCAGTCCCGCAACGTTTCGCCGATGGTTCCTGATCGCCCTGATCGTGCTCGGTGCGGAGCTGGCCTTACGTCCGTTCTTCTAGCGACATCGGCCGGCAACGCCCCTCTTCCGGGTTTCCGGCTCACGGCGTCATGGGATATAAGGGCGGCATCAGGGAGGCGGATCAGCATGGAATTCCAGGACGACGATCTCGAAAAATTTGCCGCAGATGGCGCAACGGCCCTGCCGGCCACGGATGTCCAGGGCTATGTCGAACACAACGGCGCCCGCGTCTGGTATGCAGCCTACGGCGCGGGCATGCCGGTGATTCTTCTGCATGGCGGTCTCGGGAACAGCGGCAATTGGGGATATCAGGTTCCGGCCCTGATCGATGCCGGCTACCGGGCCGTCGTCATCGATAGCCGCGGCCATGGACGCAGCACGCGCGATGTGCGGCCTTACAAATATGAGCTGATGGCATCGGACGTGCTGGCCGTGATGGACCGGCTCGGCATCGAAAAAGCGGCCGTCGTCGGGTGGAGCGATGGGGCATGCACCGGTTTGATCCTCGCCAGGACCAATCCGGCGCGCATTGCGGGCGTTTTCTACTTCGCCTGCAACATGGACCCCAGCGGCACGAAGGAATTCGTGCCCACGCCGATCATCGACCGCTGCTTTTCCCGGCATGTGAAGGACTATGCCGCTCTCTCGGCCACGCCTGACCAATTCGATGCCTTCGTTCAGGCGGTCAGCCTGATGCAGCGGACCGAGCCGAACTATTCCACCGCCGATCTCGCCGAAATCGACGTACCCGTCGCCATCGTCCACAGCGAGCATGACGAATTCATCAAGCGCGAGCACGCCGACTATCTTAACCGCAGCATCCCCGGTGCCGAGCTCATTTTGCTTTCCGGCGTCAGCCATTTCGCGCCGCTGCAGCGGCCGACGCTGTTCAACGATGCGGTACTGGCTTTCCTTCGCAGGATTGCGGCGTAGCCTGGAATACGTCCAGATCTTGCTCGCGCGGGATTTGGTTGCGCGCGTCCGATTGTTCGGATAAATGATGATCATCATATTTCAAATGTTCCCCAGACCGAACCGCCGCTGACCGGCCCTTCCGCCCAGGGAGCAAAATCCGCTCCAGGCAGGAGATTTCATGACAGCTACCTTATTTTCGCCGCTCGCCATCGGTCCCTACGAACTGGCACACCGGATCGTCATGGCGCCGTTGACGCGCATGCGGGCAGGCCAGCCGGGCAATGTGCCTTCCGCTATGAATGCCGAATATTATGCGCAGCGCGCGTCGCCTGGCGGGTTGATCATTTCCGAAGGCTCGCAGATTTCGCCGGCCGGACAGGGCATGCCGGCAACACCAGGCATCCATACGCCGGAGCAGATCGCCGGCTGGAAAGCAGTCACCCAAGCGGTTCACGCCAAGCGCGGCCGGATCTTTCTGCAGCTCTGGCATGTCGGCCGCATTTCCCATTCCTCGCATCAGCCTGACGGCGCACCGCCATTCGCCCCTTCGGCGATCGCCGCTTCCGGAAACGCTTTCACGGCGTCGTTCGAACGCGTGCCCTTCGAGACACCGCAGGCGATCGATACCGACCTGATGCCGCTCTTGATCGACGTCTACGGCCAGGCTGCGGCCAATGCGAAGGAGGCCGGTTTCGACGGTGTCGAAATCCATGGCGCCAACGGCTATCTGATCGAACAATTCCTGCAGGCCCGTTCGAACCAGCGCACCGACCAATATGGCGGATCGATCGAGAACCGGACACGCCTGCTGCTTGAAGTGATCGAGGAGGTATCTAGGGTCTGGGGTTCGGATCGCGTCGGTGTCCGCCTCTCGCCCTTCGGCATCGCCAACGACAGCGGCGAGGATGATCCGCTGCGGCTTTACGGCCATGTCATCCGCGAACTCGACCGTCTGCATCTTGCCTATCTGCACTTGATCGAGCCGCGCGCCAGCGGTGCCGGCCAGGCGGAAGTCGACCACAAGAACGTGCCGTCGGCTGCCGAGCTCTTCCGTCCGGCCTGGTCCGGAACCTTGATCGCTGCCGGCAATTTCAAGCCGGAAACCGCCGAGGCCGCCCTTGCCGCAGGCCATGCCGACGCCATTGCCTTCGGCCGCCTGTTCATCGCCAATCCCGACCTTCCCGAACGCATTCGCCGCGGCGCCAGCCTCAACCCCTATCACCGCCCGACCTTCTACGGTGGCGGCCCAGAGGGCTATACGGATTACCCGACATTGGATGCCAGGGAGGCAGCGGAATGAGTACGCCAAGCGCCATCATCGTTGGAGTGGGAGCGGAGCAAGGTCTTGGTGCAGCCCTCTGCCGGCTGCTCGCCGACAAAGGCTATCACGTCTTCATCGCAGGCCGGACATTGGAAAACATCGCCAAGGTCGCCGACACCATCAATGCCTCCGGCGGCAGCGCCGAAGCCATAGAGACCGATGCGACCGATGAAGCCGCGGTAAAACGGCTCTTCGAACATGCCTTTGCCCCGCAGGACGACATCGACCCGCCCGACTTCGTCGTCTTTAACGCCGGCATCAACCGCCACATCGGCTTTCGCGGTATCACCGCCGCCGAGTTCGAGGAATTCTGGCGCATCTGCTGCTTCGGCGGCTTCCTTGTCGGCCGGGAAGCGGCCCGGCATCTCGTCCCCCTCGGACGCGGCACCGTGATCTTTACCGGCGCGTCGGCCAGCTTGCGCGGCAAGGCCGGATTTGCGCAGTTCGCTGCCGCCAAGGCGGGCTTGAGGATGATCAGCCAGAGCATGGCGCGGGAATTCGGGCCGCTCGGGCTGCATGTCGCCCACACTATCATCGATGGCGGCATCGACGGCGAAAGATTGCGGTCGAGGCGTCCGGACGTTCAGGCCGACACGCTGCTCAACATCGATGCCATCGCCGAGACCTACTGGCATATCCACCGCCAGCATCCCTCCGCTTGGACCCAGGAGATCGACCTGCGCCCCTATAAGGAAACCTTCTGAGGCCGGCTATTAACCTGCCTGTTGTTCGCCTTCGAGGCCGGCCGTCCGCATCTCGATCACCTGGCGGGCGGCCGCGGCGGCGGCATCCCTTTCGCTTGCGACCTGCACCGTCGGGAACGCAAAATGGATGCCGTTTTCATCGAAGGCCTGCTTGATCATCGCCAGGGCGTTGCGGCGGATGACGGAAACTTCGCCGGGCTTGGTGGTGATCGCCAGCCTGATCTCGATCGCAAAATCGCCGAACTGCTCGACGCCCTTCATCTTCAGTGTCTGGATGATGCTCGGTGACAGGTCCGGATCATCGAGCAATTGCTGGCCGATCTCCTTGATAATGCGCTTGGTCTTCACCAGGTCGGTGTCGTAAGTGACCTTCAGGATGATCTTGTCGATCGCCCAGTCGCGGTTCATGTTGTTGACCGCCCCGAGCGAGCCGAAGGGAATGGTTGCAAGCGGGCCGCGCTGATGGCGAAGCTTCACAGAGCGCAGGCTGAAGGACTCCACCACGCCTTTGTGGCTGCCGCTTTCGATATATTCGCCGATGCGGAAAGCATCGTCCCAGAGATAGAAGATACCGCTGATGACGTCTTTCACGATGGTCTGCGCGCCGAAACCGACGGCAACGCCGACCACGCCGGCGCCGGCAATCAGCGGCCCGATCTCGATGCCGAGACCCGACAGCACCATCATGATCGCGATGATGCCGATGACTACAGCAAGGATATTGCGGAAGATCGGCAGCAGTGTGTGCAGCCGGGCGCGCCGAGCCCTCATCTCCTCGCTATCGCTGACGAGCGGCGCGGACGCCGACAGTTTGCCATTGATGTAGGTCTTCGACAGATGCCAGAGCAAATCGGCGGCCAGCAGAATGACGATGCCGCCAATGATGCCGCGGGCCACACGGTCGATCATGGATTCGGGCTGCCTCATCATCGTGGCAGCCTCGACACCGAGCATGTGGCCGAGCCAGAGGGCGGCAAGCGCGATGATGATCGCGCGAACGCCGCGATCCAGCATCACCGACGCCAGTTTGCCGGCACCGAGAACACCGCCGGCCGCGTCATGCAGCGCCTCTACCGCCCGCGACGACACGGAGAGCGCACGCGGCAACAGAATAGCATAGATGCCAAGCCAGAGCAGACCATTCAACCCGGTCACCCACAGGCACCAAAGCGCGGCGAAATAAATCGTCAGCAGCCACGAGACGACCTTTCTACCATTTGTTCCAGAATGAGCAGGGCGCGCCCAGACAGCCTCTACGGCAATCAGGAACAATCCGATGCCAAGCGTATAGCCGACAAGAGCGCGGGCGCCATCGGAGAAGCCGAGCGGTTCCATGGCCTGGATCACCGCCCAGCCACAGGCAAAGTAGATGACGAAAAGGGTGCCTCGCCTGTACCAGTATTTCGCAACCCGGCGCCGCTCGGCGATGCGTGCGGCGCCGCCGTCCTCATCGAGCACGTCGCTCGCCCGGCGCATCGCGATCAATTCCATCAGCAGTCTGCCGAGCGAAACCGCCAGCCGTATGGAGACGATCGCGATGACGCAGGCAATCGCGAAACTTTCGATGATCGGCGGCCAGTCGAAGATGAGAAGCGGAATCAGCGTCGCCACGCCATGGACGATAGCCGGTACGACTCCGCCCATGAACTGGAAGCGCGCGGCTTGCAATTCGGTCTCGACCCCGGCAGCCCGCTCCGCATGCTGCATATGCTTGGCATTGATCAGGCGTGCAACCACCAGTTCGGCCACGAGGCCAAAGAAAAACAGCACCAGCGCCTGGATACCGATGCGCAGCCGGCCGGCTGCCTCCCCTTCGTTTTTAAGCTTCATGGAGGCCGTCATTACCTCGGAAGGTAATGTCATCGCGGCGCTCGACACTATCTCCAAGTGCCGCCGTGTATGGCCGAGGGTATCCGACAATTCCGACATCTCGCCACCGCCTGAGGCAGACTTGTCCGCTGCAGCAGGCTTGGTATCCAACTGCGACGCAAGCCACTGCTTGACGTCAGGCTCATTCATCATCTGAATGAGTTCTCTAACCTTTTCCGGTGGCGGGGCGGCGACCGTTGGTGCGGTCGCACTTTGCGCATGGACCGCTGCCGGTACGGAAAAAGCAATAAGACATAGAAGCAGCGCTCCAATCGACCGCCTGCCACCCCCGAGAATACTCATTTGCCCCTGCCCTTCTCGCAATCAGCCCGATCAGCCTGTTTTTGCAGACTATACGCCTTTTTAGTGCGGACAAGCAGGCACTTACGCAAGTCATACAATCAATTAGGGGCCGGAATTGCACATGAACCGGGGGCGCGCTAGGCTTGCAGCAATACCGTTTGGGCATGTGTCGTGTGTTCAACTTCCTGAAAAAGCTCTTCGGCGGAACCAAACGGCCGGACGCGCAGATTGAACCGCCAGCCCCGTTAACATCACAGCCGGCCAGCACGCCGACGATCAAGAGTCTCGATCTCAACATCCCTGACGAAGCGCTGCAAGACGAGGCCCGCTTTTCCGCCTACCTGCAGGAGCGCCTGCCATTTTCGGTGAGGCGATCAAAGTCGACTATGATCCGCGCGCTGGCAGACTGACGCTGCATAGCCGCAACGGCGGCAAGATGACGAAATTCCTGGGCAACGCACTGCTGGCGTTGCGCGAGAAGAAGGGACAGGCGCGCTCAGGCTCTGCTCAACTATCTGAGCATAACCGCGACCTTGAAAGGCGGCGGCGAACTGGACAAGGTGCTGCCAGTGCTGAAATCGCGCAGCGTCATTGACGTGGCTCGGCAGCAACTGACGCAGGCGATCAACGGCAAATCCGATCCGCCGCAATTCGTCTGTCTCGATGAGGCGGAGAATCTGATCAAGCTTTTTGTCGTCAACGGCGAGACCACGGTCAGCTATGTGATGACCAGCGCATTGGAAGGCTGGGGCATCGATGTCGGCGAGCTGGCGGAGACGGCACAGGCCAATCTTCATAAATTCCTGTCGAAGACCGGCGTGCAAATCGCTAAGCTCAGTCAGTTTCAATATGTCGAGATCGACGGCCAATTCGAATCCAGCGTCGCCTTGCTGCCGAAATTCTGGGCCGAGGTACAAGACCAATCCGGCGGCGCAGCACCGATCGCGGCCTTCCTGTCGCGGGACAAGGTATTCTTCACCCACGAAAACGACGCCACGGGACTGCAGCTTCTCGAACTGATCAGCGCCGATCTCAGCGACGTGCCCTATGTGATCTCACCCGATCAATATCGCTGGGAGGACGGCAAGTGGTCGCTGTTCAAACGGGTGGGACGGAGCGTGCAATGACGGCCCGTTATTTGTAGCCATCTTCGCGGCCGTGGCGAATGGCGGCTATAAGGATTTCTTCGCCAATATATCGGTAGAGAACAACGTAGCCGTCACGCCCAAATCTGACGATAAGCTCTCGCAATCCTTGCTGCGAGTTCTCTACAGGCCGCCCCATGTCGGGCTGGTTCGACAGCATCCGGATTGTTTGAATAATCTTTGTTGACGCTTTTTTCGCAGCGGCAGCGTTTTTGGGCCGAAGAAATGTTCTCATCCGCTCAAGGTCGCGAAGAGCGCGCTGCGTCAACCTTACCGATGGCATTCAGGCGGGGCCTTCTCATCCTCATCGCCCCAAGTCTGCAACCATGCAATGACTTCATCGCCTGTCACATACAAGCCCGTCACCCCATACTCATCCAGGGAATGGCGCGCATCCTGCAATAGCGAGTCGCGCTTCTCTTCCCGCTCCACATATTGCTCGACAGCCTCCTTCAGCAACCGCTCTGGCCGGCGATGGCGGCTCGCGGCGAGCTTCTCAAGCCGTTCGTTCACGTCAGAATCAATTTCTACACTGGCCTTCAACGCGGGTGACATCGAATTCTCCGGAAATGGTCGATACCAACGATATAGTACCAGCCGTTTGCGTAAAGAACCATCGGCTGGTTCCCCGTCAAAGGCATGTCTACACCAGTACCTCTTGATCGACTCGATCCTCGGCGCCGAAGAATTTCAGATAGCGCTCGACCTCGGCGGGTTCGCCCGTTGCCTTCTGCGGATTGTCCGAAAGCTTGACGGCCGGGCGGCCGTTGGCTTCGATCACCTTGCAGACGATCGAGATCGGGTTGAGTCCATGGATTTCGGTGGGGGCGCAGCCGGCGAAATCATTGGTGAGGTTGGTGCCCCAGCCGAAGCTCATGCGCACGCGGCCCTCGAAATGCTTGTAGGTGGCGATGATCGCATCGACATCCAGACCGTCGGAGAAGATCAGAAGTTTCTGGCGCGGGTCGCGGCCCATCTTCTTCCACCATTCGATGATCTTCTCGCCGCCTTCGATCGGAGGCGCGCTGTCCGGGCGAAAACCGGTCCAGTCGGCCACCCATTCCGGTGCGTTGCGCAGGAATGAAGCTGTACCAAAGGCGTCGGGCAGAACCACCAACAGGTTGCCGCCGTAGAGGCGGTTCCAGTCGCGCAACACCTTGTAGGGCGCCTTGCCAAGCTCCTCATCGGTCTTGGCCAGTGCAGCCGCCACCATCGGCAGCTCGTGCGCGTTGGTGCCGACGGCCTCGAGATCGGAATCCATGGCGAGGAGGACATTGCTGGTGCCGGTGAAAGCATGGCTGACACCCTCCTTCAGCGCTTCCACGCACCAACGCTGCCAGAGGAAACTATGGCGTCGCCGAGTGCCGAAATCGGAAATACGCAGGTTCGGCAGCTCCCGCAGCCGCTCGACCTTTTCCCACATCTTCGCCTTGGCGCGCGCATAGAGAACATCGAGCGTAAAAGGACCCAGCGCCTTCAGCGCCGCCCGTGACCGGAGCTCGTTGATGATAGCGAGTGCCGGAATCTCCCACATAGTCGTTTCCTTCCACGATCCATGGAAGTCGAGAATATACTGCCCGTCGCGCTTCGAAAGCTCATACTCCGGAAGCTGGAAATTCGACAGCCAGGCCAGGAATTCCGGCTCGAAGATCTGGGCGCGGCCGTAGAAGCTGTTACCCGCCAGCCAGATCATCTCCTTCTTGGCAAGCCTGAGGGTGCGCGCATGATCGAGCTGTTCACGTAGCTCCTTCTCGTCGATCACGTCGGCGAGCCGGACGCTCTTCGTTCGGTTGATCAAGGAGAAGGTGGCGTCGACATCCGGATAAAGCTTCCAGATCATCTGCAGCATCAGAAGCTTATAGAAATCCGTATCGATCAGGCTGCGAATGATCGGATCGAGCTTCCAGGTATGGTTATAGACACGGGTGGCGATATCCGTCTTCGTCATCTCGTTCCTGCCCGTCTCCCTGCGCCCCGGACGTCATGCTTCGCGCCTCCAACTCGCTGGCGGCGGGTATAATGCTCTTCTTATCAAAAAATGTTGAGAGAAAGTCCAGTCGCTGAAAGAAAATTGATACCAAATCAAAACGCGCCGCCGGGAGATCGGCGCGTGTACTCAAGTTTCATTGGTGACTAATTCAATATGACTGAGGATTGCCTTGAGCCGGTGGTTTCGGCGCCGCGGTCTGGTTCTCAGTCGCGGTCACGGGCGCCGTGTGCGTGGCTTCGTAACTACCCCACAGTTCCACCAGAGCCCAGACGATCGCCGTCAGGGCAAGTGCGACAAGGAGCACCGCCAATATCCGGCGCCCCATGCGCCCCTGTTTGGCCTCGGTCGCAGGCAACTCCTTTTCCTCATGCAGGCGGCGATCAGAATTCTCCCAACGTGTATGGGTTTCCAGCTTCCGCGGCATGATAGCCTCCTTCCAATTTCGCCTCGTGGCGATGTTCTTTGGAAAACGGAGGCGGTGCTGGAAGGTTCCGAAACCGCTCAGTAGCCTCGGTTGCGATCCACCAGATATTGCAGGGGCTCGCCGCGTTCGAAGCGGGCGATCTGCTCTTCGACATGACGCATCAGCGAATATTCTTCGGAGACCGCCGCATCATGCGGGGTGATGACGACATTCTCCATGCCCCAGAGCGGGTCGTCCATCGGCAGCGGCTCGACATCGAAGACATCGAGCGACGCGCCACCGAGCACGCCGGTCTCGATCGCCGAGACGATATCGGCCTGAACCTGGCTCTTGCCGCGTCCGGCATTGATGAACACCGGCTTACCCAGGGCGCCGCCGCGGCGAAGTTTGGAAAAGAGCGCGCTATTATAAAGCCCCGTCGTCTCCGGTGTCAGCGGCAGCAGGCCGACGAGAATGTCGGTCCGCGCGAGAAAGGCATCGATCTCGCCGGCGTCGAACGTTTCCATGCCGTCGATGTGCTTTTTCTGCCGCGACCAGCCGATGACATGGAAGCCCATGGCCTTGAGTTTGGCGGCGGCATCAAGGCCGAGAATGCCGAGCCCCATGACGCCGACCGTGACTTCGCGCGCTTCCGGCGCCGGAAGATGACCCCAGACGCGCTTGCGCTGGTGCCTGAAGTGGCCGAAGACATCGCGCAGATGCATGAGGCATTGCAGCACGACCCATTCCGTCATGCGCACCGTCAAGCTGCGATCGACGAAGCGGACGATGGGAATGTCGGGCAGACCGGCGATATTCAACATGGAATCGACGCCGGCACCGCCGGAAAAGATGACCTTTAGGTTGGGAGCACGCTGAAAGAGATCGGCATCCGGCTTCCACAGAAGAGCATAATCGACATGGCTCAGATCCGCGTCTTTGTTGGCGGGATCGGCGAGATTGATGCTGCCGCGATCGGTGAAAGCGGTTTCAAGGGCCGCGGCGATGGCCTCAGGCGTGAATTTCAGATCGACGAGAACGGGGCTCTTGGCAGGCATGGCGATTGTCTTTATTGCTGGAGGGCGGCAGTGGGTACCGCCTCGATGTTGAAGGCGGCGGCGAGAAGCGCCTTGGTGTAATCCTCTTTGGGCGCGCGGAAAATCTCGGCTGACGAACCCTGCTCCACGACCTTGCCGAAGCGCATAACGATCAGGTCGTTTGCAAGCGCCTTTACGACCTTCAGATCATGGCTGATAAAGAGGTAGGCGAGGTCATGGCGCCGCTGCAGGTCGCGCAGCAGATCGACCACCTGGGCCTGCACGCTCATGTCGAGCGCCGAGGTCGGCTCATCCAGCATGACGAAACGTGGCTTCAGCACCATGGCACGGGCAATAGCGATGCGCTGTCGCTGGCCGCCGGAGAATTCATGCGGGAAGCGCCAGCGGGTCGAGGGATCGAGACCCACCTCTTCCAACGCCCAGCAGACGCGCTGATCGCGCTCTTCCGCAGACAGAAATTGCTCATGCACCTTGAGCCCCTCGGCAATGATTTCGCCGACCGACATACGCGGGCTCAGCGAGCCGTAGGGGTCCTGAAAGACGACCTGAAGCTGGTTTCGCAGCGGCCGCATCTCCTTGAAGGAATAATCCGCAATGTCCCTGCCGACAAAGCTGATGCGGCCTCTGGAGGAGATCAGGCGGGCGAGCGCCAGGCCGAGCGTCGTCTTGCCGGAGCCGGATTCACCGACGACGCCGAGCGTCTGGCCGGCCCTCAGCCTCAGATCGATGCCATCGACCGCCTTCACATGGTCGACCACCTTGCGCATCAGCCCGGCCTTGATCGGGAACCAGACCTTAATGTCGGAGCCTTCCATGACCACGGGCTTGCTGGTGTCGCCCACCGGCGGCTCGCCGCGCGGTTCGGCGGCGAGCAGATGCCGGGTGTACTCATGCCGTGGATTGGTGAAGACCGTCTCGACCGTGCCGGTTTCGACAATACGGCCCTTGGTCATGACGCAAACGCGATCGGCGAATTTGCGGACGATGCCGAGATCGTGGGTGATGAACAGCATCGACATGCCATGCGCGCCCTTGAGGTCGCGCAGCAACTGGAGGATCTGCGCCTGCACCGTCACGTCGAGCGCGGTCGTCGGCTCGTCGGCGATTAGAAGCTCCGGCCGGTTGGCGAGCGCCATGGCAATCATCACGCGCTGACGCTGACCGCCGGACAGTTCATGCGGATAGGCCTTGAGGCGCTTTTCCGGCTCGCGGATGCCGACCTGATTCAGGAGATCCAGTATGCGGACACGTGCTGCCTGGCCGGCCACGCCCTGGTGCAGCGCCAGGATTTCGCCGATCTGCTTTTCGATCGTATGGAGCGGATTGAGCGAGGTCATCGGCTCTTGGAAGATCATGGTAATGTCGTTGCCGCGCACGGCACGCAACTCGTTGTCGGACGCCTTCAGCAGGTCCTTGCCCTTGAACAGGATCTCGCCTGAGGGGTGGCTGGCGGAGGGATAAGGCAGCAGCTTCAGGATCGAGTTGGCCGAGACCGATTTGCCGGATCCGGATTCGCCGACCAGCGCCAAGACCTCGCCTTTGGCGATATCGAAGGAGATGCCATCGACCGCGGTCGAGGTTTGCCCGCCCTGGTGAAAGGCGACGGATAGATTGCGGACGGAAAGCAATGGAGTGGAGTTTCCGCTCATCGGAACGTCTTCCTCGGATCGAATGCATCGCGGACGGCCTCGCCGATGAAGATCAGAAGCGACAGCATGATCGACATGGTGAAGAAGGCGGAGAGGCCCAGCCAGGGGGCCTGCAGATTAGATTTGCCTTGGGCGATCATCTCGCCGAGCGAGGGCGAGCCTGGAGGCATGCCGAATCCTAAGAAATCCAGCGAGGTCAGAGTCGTGATCGAGCCGGAGAGAATGAAGGGCACGAAGGTCAGGGTCGCGACCATGGCGTTCGGCAACAGGTGGCGATACATGATGGTAATGTTGTTGACGCCGAGCGCACGGGCGGCACGCACGTATTCGAAATTGCGTGCCCGCAGGAATTCGGCACGCACGACGCCGACGAGGCCTACCCAGGAAAACAGAAGAAGGATGCCGAGAAGGATGAAGAAGCCGGGCGGCAGGACCGAGGCGATGATCAGCAGGATATAGAGCACCGGCATCGACGACCATATTTCGATGAAGCGCTGCAGGAGAAGGTCGGTCCAGCCGCCGAAATAACCTTGTATGGCACCGGCGGCAACGCCGACGACCGCCGAGCAGATGGTCAGCGCCAGGCCGAACAGCACCGAGATGCGGAAGCCGTAGATCATGCGCGCCAGCACATCGCGCGCCTGATCGTCCGTGCCCAGCCAGTTGAGATTGCTCAAAGTGCAATTCGGATCATCAACGCCCTTTTCATAGCCGGAGCAGCGCTTTTCCTTGCTCATCAGCCAGAAGGGCGGGGTCGGCGCCGACATTCCCTTTGGAAGGTTCGAATTGGCGGTCTGGTAGGAATAGTGGATTGGCGGCCAAATCATCCAGCCATTGGCATTGATCTCCTGATTGATATCCTCTGCGCGATAATCGGTCTGCGCCAGGAAGCCGCCGAACTTTTCCTCGGGGTAATCGACGAAGACAGGTGTCAGGATCTCGCCCTTATAGGAGATGAGGATCGGCCGGTCGTTGGCGATGAATTCCGCTCCGAGGCTCAGAACGAACAGGATCAGGAATAGCCAGAGGGACCAGTAGCCGCGGCGGTTCGCCTTGAAATTCTGCCAGCGGCGAATGTTGGTCGGGGAAAAAAGGCCTTTGCGCGGCGGCTTTACCACTGCCGGGGCCGTCGAATTGGTCGCAGCGTCCATCATACGTCCCTCCGCTCGAAATCGATGCGCGGGTCGATCCAGGTATAGATCAAGTCCGAGATCAGGCCGACGAACAAGCCAAGCAGCGAGAAGATATAGAGCGTTGCGAACACGATCGGATAATCACGCTGGACCACGGAGAGATAGCTGAGGCGGCCAAGGCCGTCGAGCGAGAAGATGTTCTCGATCAATAGCGAACCGGTGAAGAAGGCGGAGATGAAGGCACCGGGGAAACCGGCGATGACGATGAGCATGGCATTGCGGAAGACGTGGCCATAGAGCACGCGCCGCTCGCTCAAACCCTTGGCGCGGGCCGTGATGACATATTGCTTCTTGATTTCCTCGATGAAGGAATTCTTGGTGAGCAGCGTCGTCGTGGCGAAGGCGGCGAGCGAAAGCGAAATCAACGGCAGCACGAGATGCCAGAGATAATCGATGATCTTCTGCCACCAACTGAGATCGGCGAAATTGTCGGAGACGAGGCCGCGCAGCGGAAACCAATCGAAGAAGGAGCCGCCGGCGAAAAGCACGATCAGCATGATGCCGAAGAGAAAACTCGGAACGGCATAGCCGATGATGATGACGCCGGACGTCCAGACATCGAAGGTCGATCCGTCCTGTATCGCCTTACGGATGCCGAGCGGGATGGAGATGGCATAGGAGAAGATCAGGATCCAGATGCCGAGCGAGATCGATACGGGCAACTTCTGGCCGATGAGGTCGATCACCGTGGTATTGCGGAAGAAGCTTTCGCCGAAATCGAAGCGGATATAATTCCACATCATCTGGCCGAAGCGCTCGAGCGGCGGCTTGTCGAAGCCGAACTGCTTGTCGAGCTTGGCGATCAGCTCCGGATCAAGCCCCTGGGCGCCGCGATATTTCGAACTGCTGTCATCGACGCTCTGCTGGCCGAGCACATCGGTGCCGCCGGAAAGACGGCCATTGGCGTTGTCGGCCTGACCGGTCAACTGCGCAATGACCTGCTCGACGGGACCGCCGGGCGCGAACTGCACAATGGTGAAGGAGATCGCCATGATGCCGATGATGGTCGGGATCATCAGCAGCAGACGTCTGAGGATATAGGCGCCCATCAGCCCGTCACTCCCCCATCGAGGAATATGCCTGCTCTCGCCTCAATCCATCCGTCTTTCAAGTCGTTTGTTCCCTTCCGCCGGAATACAGCCGGCGCAGTCATTTCAGGCTGATATTGCCGAATCGGCATCGCGCATTTGGAGCCCAGCATGTTCATCATTGCAAGAGCCGCTCATTTGCCGGCGTTCTTCGACCACCATGTCTCCGGAAAGCCCATCGAGTATTCCGGCAGATTTGCGGAGTGTTCGAACTTGTCCCAATAGGCAATGTGGAAGCTCGTGGCATAGAACAATGGAACGACGTAGTGATGGGCGAGCAGAACGCGGTCGAGCGCCTTCGCCGCAGCATCTTTCTCTGCGACATCCTTGGCAAGAATGACCTTGGTGATCAGCGCATCGATGCCGGGATCGGCTATGCCGGCATAGTTACGCGAGCCTTGGCGATTGGCGGATGCCGAGCCCCACATGTCGATCTGTTCGTTGCCCGGATTGAGTGTCTGAGCCCAAACGGTCCAGATCATGTCATAGTCGAAGCTACGGACACGATTGATGTATTGCGATGAATCGACGGTTCGAACCCTTGCGTCGATGCCGATCTTCTTCAGGTTCTGCGCGTAGGGCAGCACCCATTTTTCAACAAATGGGCTGCCGAGGAGAATTTCGATGGAAAAGGGCTGTCCGGTCTTGGCGTTGACCATCTGGTTGCCCTTGATGACATAGCCCGCATCCTTGAGAAGCCCGATCGCTTTACGAAGATTGTCACGAGATTTCTGCGGATCGCCACCTACGGGATTGCTGTAGGGCGTCGTAAAGACCTCAGGCGGCACCTTGTCCTTGATCTCGTTCAGAATATTCAACTCCTCCCCCTGAGGCAGACCGGAGGAAGCGAGTTTGGTGCCGAAGAAATAGCTGTCGTCACGGTGATACACACCGTAGGCGACCGTGCGGTTGATCTCCTCGAAATCAAAGGCGTAGTTGAGCGCTTCGCGTACCCTTTGATCCTTGAACTGATCGCGGCGCATGTTTGGAACCAGCGCCTGCATCACGCCGGTCGCGCGCAGCGGATTGGGCACGTCTTCGCGCTTGATGCGGCCATCCTTGACTGCGGGGAAATCATAGCCCGTTACCCAGCGGCTGGCGCTATTGTCCTGCCAGAAATCGACATTGCCGCCGCGAAACCCTTCGAATTCCACATCGTCGTCGGCGTAATAGGCGTACGAGATCACTCCGAAATTGTTCTCGCCGACATTCACGGGCAAGTTCTTGGCCCAATAGTCGTCGCGGAGCTCATAGCGGATGGTCGAGCCCGGCGAGACGGCCGCGATCTTGTAGGGGCCAGAACCCATGACCGGCTCCAGCGTCGTGCGCGAAATGTCGCGCAGCTTGCCGTCCGGCCCGGTGCCTTCCCACCAATGTTTCGGCACGATGGGAAGAAGCTGTCCCAGAATGAACGGCAGTTCGCGATTGTTCTTCTCGTCGAACGTGAAGGTAACATCGCGGTCGCCAGTCTTTTCAGCCCGCGACACATGCGCGTAGTAGCTCGTCATGAACGGATTAAGTTCTTTAGCCTTTTCGAAGCTGAAGATCACATCTTCCGGAGTCACCGGGGTTCCGTCAGCCCATTTCGCCTCCGCCCGCAACCGGAACGTCGCATTCGATATGTCGTCAGGATAGGACACGCCTTCCGCCAGCAGCCCATAAGCCGAGGCGATTTCATCGTCGGCCGATTTCAGCAATGTATCGAAAACCAGTCCAATTCCGGTGACCGGATTGCCCTTCAGCAAAATGGGATTGAGCGTATCGAACGTACCGTTGCTTGAAAGCTTCAACTCGCCGCCCTTCGGTGCATCCGGATTGACGTAGTCGAAATGCTTGAAGCCGGGCTGGTATTTCAGATCACCGAGAATGGCCGTGCCAATACGGAACTGTAACTCGTCGGCGTTGGAGGGCGCCGGCAAGATCAGCAGGCAGAAAAGAGAAGCAACCAAGCCTGCTTTCAACCGCGACGATGCCATTCATGATCCTCTGATGCTTTGATGGGAATCAAGCATAGGCCAAATGAGGGCGAAAAGCAGGACGGAATTGCTCATCTTTTCGCAAACCGGCCGATTGCTGCTCCATGAAATCAGGCTTTTGCCGCAGCTTCTTCAAGACGCTTGCGCAGCATTAGGCGCAATTCGTGGACAAGACGCCGGTCGCCGGCCGCTTCCGGCTCGTTGGCGGCAACGACGGCAATACGCAGCAGTTCCAGAATGATCGCTGACATCAAGGCGACATCGTCCGTGATCGGCGGCTCGGCGCGCCGCAGGATAGAGGAAATCAGCTCCTTCAGCTCCGCCCGCGAACGCATCTTGCGGTCCTTCGGCACGTCGCGGCGGGCGGCAAGCACCGGAAATTCCGGAAACTCCTCGATGAAGGCACCGAGCCTGTCGAAGATCGCCTCGCCGCTATCGGCAGCCGAACGGCCGCCGCTCTTTTCCGCGATATCCTGAAGCACCGCTTTCAGCCGCTCCAGCCGATCGACATGCAGCGCTTCGGCAAGCAGTGGCTTGGTCGGAAAGAATTGATAGAGCGAGCCGATCGACGAGTGCGCTTCGGCGGCGATCTCCGTCATCGTCGCAGCGTCATAGCCCTTTTGAACGAAGATTTTTGCGGCCGTTTCCAGAAGCACGGCAACGCGGTCATGGCCGCGGCGGCGCTTCGGAATACGCGTTTGCGGCTCCCCACTTGATTTTTGCGAGGATTCCCTCATATTTGTCATTGTGAGGATACCCTCATATTTCTCCGGAGCCCCCTGATGCCTCTTTACGATCCCCAAACCACCGCACTTGTCTCCATCGATCTGCAGGGCCTGCTTCTCAGCCGCCCGCTCGCACCCCACCCTGCGCAACAGATCGTCGAGAATACCGCCGCCATCGCCAAAAAATTGAAAGCGGACGGCGGAACCACAGTCTTTGTGACCGTGGGATTTTCCGCGGACTATGCCGATGCTGTCAACCAGCCCGTCGACGAAACCTTCAGCTTTCCAGAGGGAGGTTTGCCGCCGACAGCTCTCGCCGCACCCGCCGAAATCGCAGCACTGACGCCCGATATCGCCATCGTTAAGCGCCAATGGAGCGCCTTTTATGGCACCGAACTCGATCTGCAACTGCGCCGCCGCGGCATCAAAACGCTGATCCTTACCGGCATCGCCACCAATTTCGGTGTCGAATCGACCGTTCGCGACGGCTATGCGGCCAATTATTCCATCATCGTCGCCGAGGACGCGGTGACGACCTTTTCGCAGGAAATGCACGTTTTTTCCTGCACCAAGGTGTTGCCACGGCTGTCGCGCATCCGCAAGACGGCGGAAATTCTGACTTCCTGATCATGCACTTAGCGGTCCGGGCAGGTGATTTGCGGCCGTTCATTAGGCTCGATCAATAAAACACGGATTCACCAAAATCGCTTTTCAAGGTAGATTCGCGCGCAAATCACCTCGGCCATCGCCGGCAGCTTCTTAGGGAACCACATGATTTCTGCCCTGGTTCGGACCCTCGATACGTTCAGCAAACTTTCCCTCGCCGCCATGATCGGCGCGGGTCTCATCAGCGGCGATGCGCTGGCGCAGCAGGCGGCCCCGACGCCCGGCAGCGCCAAGGCGATCTTCGGCGCCGTGACATTGCCGACGCAGGGACCACCGCAATCGATCGGCTTTTACGCCAAGGGCTGCCTTTCCGGCGCCGTGGCGCTGCCAGCCGACGGACCGACCTGGGAGGCGATGCGCCTGTCGCGCAACCGCCGCTGGGGCCGGCCGGAGATGATCGCACTGCTCGAGCGTCTGTCGCGCGACGCTGCCAAATATGACGGATGGCCGGGCATCCTGGTCGGCGACATCTCGCAGCCACGCGGCGGGCCGATGTTCAACGGTCATGCCTCACACCAGATCGGCCTCGACGCCGATGTGTGGCTGACGCCGATGCCTTCCCGCACGCTGACAACGGCCGAGCGCGAAACCCTGCCCTTCACCAGCATGCTGGCGAAGGACAAGTTCCTGACGATCAACGACAAGGTTTGGACGCCGGAGCATGCCCGCCTCCTGATGCGCGCCGCGAGCTACCCCGAAGTCGAACGCATCTTCGTCAATCCGGCGATCAAGAAGAAGATGTGCGACACATGGACCGGCGATCGCACCAATCTCGGCAAGCTGCGCCCGGAATATGGCCATGACTCGCATTTCCATATCCGCATCCGCTGCCCCTTAGGCTCGGTCGGCTGCACGCCTCAGGCACCCGTTGGCGCTGGCGATGGCTGCGACAAGTCCCTCGCCTGGTGGTTCACACCCGCACCCTGGGCCAAGCCGAAGCCTGGCGCGAAACCGCCGGCAAAGCCGCGCGAAGTCATGGTTTCCGATCTGCCGAAGGCGTGCCAAACCGTGCTGAATGAACCTTCCGTCGCCTCGGTTCGCGCCGCCACCTTCGGCGCAAAGGCCTCGGCGGTCAGCGCCACAACCGGCGCGATGCCGGTTTCCAGTGCCGATACGGGCAGCACACCGCCCGGCAACGTCCCGCAGCAGTAAAGCGGCTGGGCCGGTTCGACCGACTCCGTCCGTCTTTCAAAGGCCGTCTTTCAAAGGCCTGTCTCTTGGTATAGAAGGCAGATAAATCGATTAAAGTCTTGGGCGGAGCAGGAATTTCATGGCCGGCAAATGCATCGCGCTGATCGCGCATGATCAGAAAAAGGATGCAATGGCGGAATTTGCACGCCGCAACCAGAAGGCTCTCGCCGATTGGCATATCGTCGCCACGGGCACGACCGGCGGCCGGGTGCTCGATGTCTGCCCCGGCCTGAAGGTCACCCGTATGAAGAGCGGTCCGCTCGGCGGCGATCAGCAGATCGGAGCCATGATCGCCACAGGCGAGATCGATGTGCTCGTCTTCTTCATCGACCCAATGACTCCCCTGCCGCATGATGTCGACGTGAAGGCATTGACGCGGCTTGCCGTTCTCTATGACATTCCCATGGCTCTCAATGAAGCCACCGCAGAACGACTGATCAAAACACTGAACCATTAATCCGCCTCGGCGGCAGACCACGGACCTCGCCATGCCCAAGCTTACTCACAGCGAAGCCCCCTTGCCCTTTCCGATCCTGATCGGCGATATCGGCGGAACCAACGCACGTTTTTCAATCCTCGTCGACGCCTATGCCGAGCCGAAGCATTTCCCGAATGTCCATACCGCCGATTTCAAAACGATCGACGAGGCGATCCAGCAGGGCGTCCTCGACAAGACGGCCGTGCAGCCGCGTTCGGCGATCCTTGCCGTTGCGGCGCCGGTTCGCGGCGACGAAATTCCGCTGACCAATTGCGACTGGGTGATCCGCCCGAAGACGATGATTACCAATCTCGGCCTCGATGATGTACTGATCATCAATGATTTCGAGGCGCAGGCGCTGGCGATCGCCGGTGTTTCCGAGGAGCATCGCGAGACCATCGGTGAAACCTCTGAAGGCATGATCGCATCGCGCGCCGTACTCGGGCCGGGCACAGGCCTCGGCGTCGCAGGCCTCATTCATGCCCAGCATGCGTGGATTCCTGTGCCCGGCGAAGGTGGGCATATCGACCTCGGGCCGCGTAGCGCGCGCGATTTTCAGATCTGGCCGTACCTGGAGCCCATCGAGGGCCGCATCTCCGCCGAGCAGGTCCTTTGCGGCCGCGGCCTGCAGCATCTTTATCACGCGATCTGCAAGGCAGATGGCATCGAGCCTGTGTTGACGCAACCGGCTGATATCACCACCCATGCGCTTGCCGGCACCAACGTCCAGGCCGAAGAAACCGTGACGCTGTTCGTCACCTATCTCGGCCGCGTCGCGGGCGATATCGCCTTGATCTTCATGGCGCGCGGCGGCGTCTATCTTTCCGGCGGCATCTCGCAAAAAATCCTGCCGGCGCTGCAGAAGCCGGAATTCCGCGCCGCCTTCGAAGATAAGGCGCCGCATTCTGCGCTGCTGAAATTGATCCCGACGCATGTGGTCACCCACCCGCTCGCCGCACTGGCGGGCCTCTCGGGCTACGCCCGCATGCCGGCCAATTTCGGCCTGGCGACGGACGGCCGCCGCTGGCGGCGTTGACCAGGATAGAGCAACGCGTCGCCAGATGCCGTCGCGGGAGAACCAGATGAACTATCGCTTCCTTCCGCTGGCATTGCTTGCGGCCACGCTTTCGATCTCCACCGCTGATGCAAGAATCCTCTGCACGGTGGTAGCGAATGCGGCAGACGGAAAGGTGTTGTTGCAGCAAGGCGATTGCGCAACCCGCGTCACGCCGGCCTCCACCTTCAAGATCGCGATCAGCCTGATGGGCTTCGATTCTGGCTTCCTGAAGGATGAGCATACGCCACTGCTGCCTTATCGTAAGGGTTATGTCGATTGGCGCGGTGCCGAATGGCGCCAGCCGACGGACCCGGCTCGATGGATCAAATATTCGGTGGTCTGGTTCTCGCAGCAGGTGACGCACGCGCTTGGCACGGAACGGCTGCACGACTACGCCGTCAAGTTCCACTACGGCAATGCCGACGTCTCCGGCGACCCCGGAAAGAACAATGGGCTGGACCGTTCCTGGATTGGCTCCTCGCTGAAGATTTCCCCGCTCGAACAGGTCGCCTTTCTCGGAAAGCTGGTGACCCGACGACTGCCCGTGAGCCCGCAGGCTTTCGACATGACGGAGCGCATCACCGAAGTTGCGGCCCTGCCCAACGGTTGGGATATTCACGGCAAGACCGGCTCATCTCGTCCGGGAGGAGCCAACGATAAGGCCTACCCCTATGGATGGTTCGTCGGATGGGCGGTGAAGGGCGATCGCAAGCTCGTTTTCGCACGGCTCACCCAGGACGAAAAGAAGGAGCAGGGAGCAACGGGCGCAAGGACACGCGACGCTTTTTTGGTGGAGCTGCCTTCCCTTATAATGAGCTTGGCTCCATGACCTGCTTTAACCAGTGCAACAGGCCATATCTAGCCAAAGTCGTCCCAACTCTTTATAGACCCGCGAAAGCACGTGCCATATGCGGCTCGCTTGGTTTGAGACAGGAAGCCGATTTTTGAAATCGCCCGACACCAAAAACAACAGCGTCGACAGCGAAGCCATTACCGGCGTGCTGAAGCGCATCATTGCCGAGAACGGCCGTGATCACATTTGGGGCTACGCCATCGCCATCATCTGCCTGATCCTTGTGGCAGCATCGACGGCCTATATCGCCTACATCATGAAGCTAGTCATCAACGAGGCTTTCGTCGAGCGTCGCGCCGAAGTCGTCTGGGTGATCTGCTCAAGCATCTTCGTCGCTTTCGTGGTGCGTGGTTTCGCCGGCTATTTCCAATCGGTCATTCTGTCCAAGATCGGCAACAATATCATCGCCCGCTATCAGCGCCGGCTCTATTCGCACCTGATGACACTGTCGGTCGGCTTCTTCAGCGAGGCCCGTTCCGCCCAGATCGCCGCACGGGTGAGTCAGAACGTTTCCGGCATCCGCGACGTGATGAACCTGACCATCACGTCCACGGCGCGAGACCTTCTGACCTTTATTTTCTTGCTCGGCGTCATGATCATTCAGGACCCGTTGCTGAGCCTCGCCGTCTTCGCCGTGGCGCCGCCGCTGTTCCTGGCGCTGCGCTATGTCTCCAAGCGTTTGCGTGCCGCAACGCGTGAAGCGGTCAATCTGAATAGCCACGTCCTCGGTGCAATGCAGGAGACCATCCAGGGCATTTCCATCGTCAAAGCTTTCACGATGGAAAACGAGCTGGAGCGCAAGATCAACAAGCTGATCACGGCAGCCGAACACCGGCAGAACCGCATCGCTCGCCTTTCCGAGCGCAATGGGCCGCTGACGGAAAGCTTTGCGGGCTTTGCGATCGCGAGCGTGTTTGCCTACGCCGCCTATCGTTCGATCTACTACAATGTGCAGCCGGGCGCCTTCTTCTCCTTCGCGACCTCCCTTCTCCTCGCTTACGATCCGGCCCGCCGCCTGGCCAAGTTACAGGTGCAGTTGGAGCGCGCCGTCGTCAATGCGCGCATGATCTACGAATTGCTCGACATGGAGCCGCGTCAGCGCGACATGGCCAATGCCAAGCCGCTTGCCGTCAGCGAGGCCCGGATCGAGTTTCGCGACGTTCACTTCGCCTATGGCGACGAGGCGGTTCTATCCGGAGTGAGTTTCGTGGCCGAGGGCGGCGAGACGACAGCACTGGTCGGCCCTTCCGGCGCCGGCAAGTCCACCGTCATCAATCTCATCCCGCGCTTCTACGATCCCAAAGCCGGCAGCATCTTCATCGACGGGCAGGATATAGCGCATGTCACGAAGCAGTCGCTGCGCGAACAGCTCGCCTATGTTTCGCAGCAGCCCTACCTCTTCGAGGGTACGATCCGCGACAATATTCGCTATGGCCGCCCAGAGGCGACGGATGCTGAAATCGAAGAGGCCGCAAGGCTCGCCTATGCCCACGACTTTATCCAGGCGCAGCCGCAGGGCTATGACACGCCGGTCGGTGAAAACGGCGTGACGCTTTCCGGCGGCCAGCGCCAGCGCCTGTCGATCGCCCGCGCGCTGGTGCGCAACGCGCCCATCCTGCTTCTGGACGAAGCGACCTCGGCGCTCGATACCGAGTCGGAAGCAGCCGTGCAGAAGGCGCTGGACGAAGCCATGAGCGGCCGCACCGTTGTCGTCATCGCCCATCGCCTGTCGACGGTCGTGCGCGCGGAGAAGATCATTGTCATGCAGAACGGCCGCGTCGTCGAAGAGGGCAACCACGAGACGCTTGCGACGGCCGACAATGGCCTTTACGCTCGCCTCAACAACCTGCAGCGGCCGGCCGTTTCCGGCACTTCCCGTAAATGAGACGATAGAGAAGACATGAGCGACGATGCGATGAAGCTGGTGGTGGTGGGCGCGGCCGGACGCATGGGACAGGCCCTGATCCGCATGATCCACGCCACGGAAGGCGCCACCCTGCATGCCGCTGTCGCACGTCCAGGCTCCGCTTTCATCGGCAAGGATGCCGGCGAAATTGCCGGGCTTGGGCCGATCGGCGTTCCCGTCACCGACGATCCGCTTTCAGCCTTCCTGCATGCCGAAGGCGTGATCGACTTCACCACGCCGGCAACCAGCGTCACCTTTGCAGGCCTCGCCGCCCAGGCACGCATCGTCCACATCATCGGCACGACCGGCTGCTCGGCGGAAGACGAAGCCAAGTTCAAGGCGGCCTCCCGTCACGCCCGCATCGTAAAATCGGGCAATATGGGCCTCGGCATCAACCTCTTGAGCGTCCTTGTCGAGCAGGCGGCGCGCGCGCTCCCGCCAGCCGATTGGGACATCGAAGTGCTGGAGATGCACCACAAGCACAAGGTCGACGCCCCCTCCGGCACGGCGCTCCTGCTTGGCCAGGCAGCGGCAAAGGGCCGAGGCATCGATCTCGACGATCATTCCGTGCGCGTGCGCGACGGCCATACCGGTCCGCGGCCGGCAGGCGCCATCGGTTTCGCCACGCTGCGCGGCGGCGGCGTCATCGGCGACCACTCCGTCATTTTCGCCGGCGAAGGCGAACGCCTGACACTGTCTCACAGCGCCGGCGACCGCTCGCTGTTTGCCCGCGGCGCGCTTCAGGCCGCGCTCTGGGCGCGCGACAAGAAACCCGGCCTTTATTCCATGCTCGACGTTCTCGGGCTTTCCACACGCTGATCCCATCCTGGAGCGGTTCAGCATGAAGCTGCTGAACCGCTCCAACCTTTTGTTCTCACGCAATTCCGGACGGAAACCCGCTAGGCACTTTTCCTGGAATTGCTCTATCAAGGAGGAATATCTATGAGCGGTACTCTCGTCCTCGTTCGCCATGGGCAGAGCGACTGGAATTTGAAGAATCTTTTTACCGGCTGGAAGGATCCTGACCTCACCGAACTTGGCATCCAAGAAGCCAAGACCGGCGGCAAGGCACTCGCCGATTACGGCATTAAATACGACGTCGCCTTCACCTCGGCGCTGACGCGCGCCCAGCACACGCTGAAGATCATCCTCGATGAAGTCGGCCAGCCCGGTCTCGAAACCATCAGGGATCAGGCGCTGAACGAGCGCGACTACGGCGATCTCTCGGGCCTGAACAAGGACGACGCCCGTGCCAAGTGGGGCGAAGAGCAGGTGCACATCTGGCGCCGCTCCTACGACGTCCCGCCTCCCGGCGGCGAGAGCCTGCGCGACACCGGCGCCCGCGTCTGGCCTTATTACCTCACGGAAATCCTGCCGCGCGTGCTCGCCGGCCAGAAGGTACTGGTCGCCGCTCACGGCAATTCGCTGCGTTCGCTGGTCATGGTCCTCGATCGGCTCAGCAAGGAACAGATCCTGTCGCTCAACCTCGCGACCGGCGTGCCGATGGTCTACAAGCTCAAAGCCGACTCCACCGTCGCTTCCAAGGAAGTGCTCGGCGATATGTCCGGCGCGCATTGAGCGGCGTCTAACTAATTATCTCCGAAAAGCCCCTCACCCTAGCCCTCTCCCGTTTTACGGGGAGAGGGGACGACCTTCGTACCCTCGTCTCGACAGGTTAATAGAGGGAAGGCTGTAGGATCGCCCATCCCCTTCTCCCCGTCAAAACGGGGAGAAGGTGGCCGCCCTTCGACAAGCTCAGGGGGCCGGATGAGGGGCCGAGCCTCACCTCAATTCTCGACGGTGAAACGCACCCTATCGGCGGCGAAGCGGGAAATCGAGTATTGCACCGGAATATTGTCGAGATCCGCATTGAGCGCCTGGGCGACCAGTACGATGGCGCCAGGCGATAGTTGCAGATCGGCCAGATCGCCTTCGTCGGCATGCGTCGCGGTGATCTCGGTGACGACGCGCACATAATCCAGTACGCCAAGCTCGCGAAATGCCTTGGTGATCGATCCGGTCGCTCGATAAATCTCGGCGATAGCGCCGAAGCGATCGGCCGGGAACCAGCTTGTGGCGCGCGAAACCGGGCGGTGATCCGCTTGACCGAGGGTTTCCAGGCGCACCAGCCGGGTACCGGACTTGACCTTGAGCTGCCGGGCCACTTCCGGACTCGCGGCCTCTTCGCTGGTCGCAAGAAGGACGCTACGGGTCTCGCGCACCTGATCGCCAATCCCTTGCGAAAATCGCGTCCGCTTCGAAATCGGGAAGCTCAGGCGCTCCTTCCGCTCGATCAGCGTGCCGCGCCCCTGCACGGCCCTGACGATGCCTTCCTGCGCCAATGCTGCAAGCGCGCTTCGGATCGTGTGGCGGTTGACGCCGAACTGTAGTGCCAGCACCGTTTCCGGCGGCACCATGCCCGTATCGTCAAAATCGCCGTGGTTGATCGATGTGCGAATACGGTCGGCAATCTGCCGCCAGAGCGCCACGCCCGTCTGTCTTTGTACCTTCTGCCCCGCCATATCGCCGCTTGCCAATGTCACACGCTTGTCACGTCTCGCTAATAAATATAAAACTACCTTGTATAGTTGTCTATATCAATAGACATTTTGGGGACGACACGATGAATGCAGCACAGAGGCAAGAGGCTGCGGCGCAGGAGCGCCGGGAACGCAAGCGCGCCGCCGATCTTTTGGCGCGGGCCGAACGCGACGAGCTTGACGCGGCCTGGGAAGCACTCCCCGAAAAACCCGTAGTCCAGCCTGTACGAGGTCCGGAAACCGGGCTCGTCATGGTGCGCGGGCGCATCGGCGGCGGCGGTTCACCCTTCAATCTCGGCGAAGTTACCGTGACGCGCGCCACCGTCAAGCTGGCCTCGGGTGCGATCGGCCATGCGCATGCGCTCGGCACCGACCGCGAAAAGGTGCGGCTTGCGGCGATTTTCGATGCGCTCTGGCATCAGCCGGCCACCAAGGAATTCGTGGAAAAGGCGATCCTACTTCCGGTTACCGATCGGATTGCCGAATACGACCGCAAACGCGCCGAGGAAACGGCTGCCACCCGCGTCGATTTCTTCACCATGGTCCGCGGAGAAGACAAATGAGCCTTTCCACCCCTTCCATGACAGCCGGCAACGAGGCGCTGACCGGCGGCTTTGCCGATCCGGTGTTCGACGCCCAGAGCGTCTTCAAGATGATGATGGATGCCATGGCGCGGCCGGGCATCGTCCAGACGGTCACCTCCGATATCGCTCCGCCCGCCCCGCTCGGCATCGCGGCCGGCGCGATCGGCCTTACGCTTTGCGATCATGATACGCCAGTCTGGCTGTCGACCGGTCTCGCCAAATCGGCCATGCCGGCGTGGCTGAGCTTTCACACCGGCACATCGGTGACACCGGAAAGGATCGAAGCGCGTTTTGCCTTCGTCGAGGCCGGCATGGCGCTCTCCTCCTTCAACCAGTTCGCCGTCGGCACGCAGGAATATCCCGACCGCTCGACGACGCTGGTGCTGGAAATCGCAGCCCTCGAGGGCGGCAAGGAACTGGCGCTCTCCGGTCCCGGCATTGCCGGTATTCGCACGATCGCGCCGATCGGCCTGCCCGATACGTTCCTGCGCATCTGGAACGACAATCGCGCGCTTTTCCCGCGCGGCGTCGATCTCGTTCTGACGGCGGAACGGCAATTCCTTTGCCTGCCGCGCACCACCAAGATCATCGCGACGGAGATGTGACGCAATGTATGTTGCCGTTAAAGGCGGCGAAGCCGCCATCGCCAATGCTCACCGGTTGCTCGCCGATCGCCGCCGCGGCGATCGTTCGCTGCCGGCCATCGGCATCGACCAGATCGTCGCGCAACTGGCGCTCGCCGTCGACCGCGTCATGGCCGAAGCCTCGCTTTATGACCGCACGCTGGCCGCGCTTGCCGTGCGCCAGGCGCGCGGCGACATGATCGAAGCGATCTTCCTGCTGCGTGCCTATCGCACGACGCTGCCGCGCTTTGGCTATTCCCAGCCGCTGGATACCTCGGCGATGAAGATCGAACGCCGCATCTCGGCGACATATAAGGATTTGCCGGGCGGCCAGCTTCTCGGCCCCACCTTTGACTATACGCACCGCCTGCTCGACCCGAGCCTGCTCACGGATACGCCGGTGGACGAGCCCATGCAGCGGTCGGCCGAAGAAGGCCGCGTGATGCGCGTCTCCGAAATCCTGAGCCAGGAAGGGCTGATCGAAGGCGATGGCGAGATGCCGATCGACCATGAGACCGGCGACCTGACGCGCGAGCCGATGGAATTTCCGATGACCCGCGATCTGCGCTTGCAGGCGCTGGCCCGCGGCGACGAAGGTTTCCTGCTCGCGCTCGGCTATTCGACCCAGCGCGGCTATGGCCGCACCCATCCCTTCACCGGCGAAATCCGTATCGGCGAAGTGGAGGTTGAGCTGGACGTGCCGGAACTCGGTTTCGCCGTTTCGCTGGGCAGCATTCAGGTGACCGAATGCCAGATGGTCAACCAGTTCAAGGGTTCGGCAAAGGCGCCGCCGCAGTTTACCCGCGGCTATGGCCTGGTTTTCGGCCAGAGCGAACGCAAGGCCATGGCGATGTCGCTGGTCGACCGGGCGCTCCGCGCCGACGAACTCGGCGAGGATATCGTCGCACCCGCCCAGGACGAGGAATTCGTCATCTCCCATTCCGACAACGTGCAGGCGACCGGCTTCGTCGAACATCTGAAGCTGCCGCATTATGTCGACTTCCAGGCCGAACTCGACCTGGTGCGCCGCATGCGCCGCGACTTCGAGAATGCACAAAATGCAGGCAAGGATCCCCTCACGGAGGCTGCCGAATGACCGAACTCGCTACCTATAATTTCGCCTATCTCGACGAACAGACCAAGCGGATGATCCGCCGCGCCATTTTGAAGGCGATCGCCATTCCCGGCTATCAGGTGCCATTCGCCTCGCGCGAAATGCCGATGCCCTATGGCTGGGGCACCGGCGGCGTGCAATTGACCGCCGCGATCATCGGGCCGGACGATGTCCTCAAGGTCATCGACCAGGGCGCCGACGACACGACCAATGCCGTCTCTATCCGCGCCTTCTTCCAGAAGGTGGCGAATGTTGCCGTCACCACCCGCACGGACGAAGCAACCATCATCCAGACGCGCCACCGCATCCCGGAAGGCAAGCTCGGACCCAACCAGGTTTTGGTCTATCAGGTGCCGATTCCGGAACCGCTGCGTTTTCTGGAGCCGCGCGAGACCGAGACCCGCAAGATGCATGCGCTCGAGGAATACGGCCTCATACATGTGAAGCTCTATGAGGACATCGCCCGCAATGGCCATATCGCCACGACCTACGCCTATCCCGTGAAGGTCGCCGGCCGTTACGTGATGGACCCGTCGCCGACACCGAAATTCGACAATCCGAAAATGCACATGTCGGATGCGCTGCAGCTCTTCGGCGCCGGCCGCGAGAAGCGCATCTATGCCGTGCCGCCCTATACTGAAGTCGTCAGCCTTGATTTCGAGGATCATCCCTTCGAAGTGCAGCGCTTCGACAAACCCTGTGCTCTCTGCGGTGCCGAGCAGGTCTATCTCGACGAAGTGATCCTCGATGACAAGGGCGGGCGGATGTTCGTCTGCTCCGACACTGATTTCTGCGAAGACCGCCGCGCCCATGGCCATGTGGGCACGATGCTGGCACCCAACCAGGAGGCCGCCGAATGAGCGACACGCCACTCCTCAAGGTCAAGGATATCTCGAAATTCTACGGCAGCCGCATCGGTTGCCGCAACGTGTCCTTCGATCTCTGGCCCGGTGAAGTGCTGGCAATCGTCGGCGAATCCGGCTCCGGCAAGACGACGCTGCTCAATTGCATTTCGACCCGGCTACTGCCGACCACCGGCAGCGTCGAATACCATATGCGCGACGAGACCTATCGCGAGCTTTTCCGCATGAACGAGGCCGAACGGCGCTTCCTGATGCGTACCGACTGGGGATTTGTTCACCAGAACCCGGCCGATGGCCTGCGCATGACGGTTTCTGCCGGCGCCAATGTCGGCGAGCGGCTGATGGCGATCGGCAACCGGCACTACGGCAATATCCGCAATACTGCCATCGACTGGCTGGAGCGCGTGGAAATCGATGCCGACCGCATCGACGATCAGCCGCGCGCCTTCTCAGGCGGCATGCGCCAGCGCCTGCAGATCGCCCGCAATCTGGTGACCGGCCCCCGCCTCGTCTTCATGGACGAGCCGACCGGCGGCCTCGACGTTTCCGTGCAAGCCCGCCTGCTCGACCTCGTCCGCGGCCTCGTCAACGATCTCGGTCTGTCGGCCGTTATCGTCACGCATGACCTCGCCGTCGCCCGCCTGCTGTCGCACCGCATGATGGTGATGAAGGACGGGGTGGTGATCGAGCATGGTCTCACCGATCGCGTGCTCGACGATCCGCGCGAGCCCTATACGCAACTGCTCGTCTCCTCGATCCTGCAGGTTTAAAGCCATGGCAACTCCCCTCGTCGTTTCCGAAGTCTTCAAGAGCTTCACCATGCACCTGCGCGACGGCATCCGCCTGCCGGTCGTCGCCGATGTCTCCTTCTCGGTCGCATCGGGCGAATGCGTGGTTCTCGGTGGCCCTTCCGGCATCGGCAAGAGCTCGCTTCTGAAGATGATCTACGGCAACTACGCCGTCGATAGCGGCCAAATCCTGGTGATGCATAAGGAAAGGATCATCGATCTCGCCGCCGCCGATCCGCGCACCGTGCTGGAAGTTCGCCGCCATACCATGGGCTATGTCAGCCAGTTCCTGCGCACCGTACCGCGCGTGGCAGCGATCGACGTGGTTGCCGAGCCGCTGTTGGCGCGTGGCGCAAGTGCCGACATCGCCCGCGAAAGGGCGGGTAGCCTGCTGGCGCAACTCAACCTGCCGGAAGAGCTTTGGCAATTGCCGCCGGCCACCTTCTCCGGCGGCGAACAGCAGCGCGTCAATATCGCCCGCGGCTTCATCACCGATCATGCCATTCTGCTGCTCGACGAGCCGACCGCCTCTCTCGACGCCAGGAATCGTGCCGTCGTTGTCGACATGATCGAAAAGAAAAAAAAGGCGGGCGTCGCCCTGCTCGGCATCTTCCATGACGAGGAGGTGCGCGAAGCCGTCGGCAGCCGCATTCTCGATGTGTCGCAATTTTCACCGAGAAAGTCCGCCGCATGAGCCGCAAATTGGGCGAGACGCCCTTCATCAGCCTCTCGGCCAGCGTCAGCAATTCGACGCTCGGCCGTTATACCGAAGTCTCCGATCGCTGCCGGATCGATGAAACCGAGATCGGCGACTATTCCTACATCATGCAGGATGGCGCGGTCTGGTGCGCGACGATCGGCAAGTTCGTCAACATCGCCGCCGCGGTACGCATCAACGCCACCAACCACCCGACCTGGCGGGCGACGCTGCATCATTTCACCTATCGCGCCGCCGACTATTGGCCGGATGCCGATATGGAGACGGATTTTTTCACTTGGCGGCGCAACAACCGCGTGACTATCGGCCATGACGTCTGGATCGGTCACGGCGCCACCATCCTGCCGGGCGTCACCGTCGGCAACGGTGCAGTCATCGGCGCCGGCGCAGTCGTCTCCAAGGATGTCTCCCCCTATACGATCGTCGGCGGCGTGCCGGCCAAGCTCATCCGCCAACGCTTCACCGAAGCGGTCGGCGAGCGCATGGACAAGCTTGCCTGGTGGGATTGGGATCACGCCACATTACGCACTGCGCTTGACGACTTCCGCGCCCTTTCGGCCGAGGAATTCCTGATCCGCTACGGCGCCTGACGCCACTGCGGGCCGCACAATCCTTACGCGAATGCCTTTCGAAGCCCGAAAACTCCTGCGGTTTTCGGGCTTTCGCATGCCGTGACGGAAGGGCGCAAACATAGAGGATTGTAACAGCAGTTACATAATTCTGACATTGGAGCTTCACGAACGGGGACTAATGCGTTGCCTATGCTCCAGCGCATGGCCCTTCGAAATTTTCTTCGAAGCGAAAGTCCGTGCGCTCGTCCAACAGGTTTCCGCTGCGCCAACGTCAACGATTGTTGCGGAGCCGGGCAGCCGCGAAAGGGAAGGCTTCATGTTCGAGCTGAAGAATGTCTCGCGCCGATTCGGAAACAAGCTCGCTGTCGATTCCGTGACGCTGGACATTCCGCAAGGACAGATGGTCGGCGTCATCGGCCGCTCGGGCGCCGGCAAGTCTACGCTGCTGCGCATGATCAACCGTCTTGCCGATCCAAGCTCCGGCTCGATTCATTTCGCCGGCATCGAAGTTTCCAAACTGCGTGGCCGGGCGTTGCGCAACTGGCAGCGCGATTGCGCCATGATCTTCCAGCAGTTCAACCTGGTTCCCCGCCTCGACGTGCTCACCAATGTCATGCTGGGGCGCCTGAACCAGCGCTCGACGGCGCTCAGCCTGCTGTCCATCTTCAGCCGCGAAGAGCGCATCGAAGCCATCGCGGCGCTTGAACGCCTCAGCATCGAGCAGACGGCGTTGCAGATGGCCGGCACGCTGTCGGGCGGCCAGCAGCAGCGTGTCGCCATCGCCCGCGCCCTTATGCAGCAGCCGAAGATGATGCTCGCCGACGAGCCGATCGCCTCGCTCGATCCGCTGAACGCCAAGATCGTCATGGATGCGCTGCGCGATATCAACGAGCGCGAGGGCATCACCGTCATCACCAACCTGCACACGCTGGATACGGCACGCAACTACTGCGAACGCATCGTCGGCATGGCAGCCGGCCGTGTCGTGTTCGACGGCAAGCCGGCTGAACTGACGGCCGCGGCCGTCAAGGAAATCTACGGCACCGGCAAGGATGGCGCCGGCGTCGACGAGACGATGACATCCACCGCCATCACTCTTTCCGATCAGCCCGCGCAAGCCGCGCCAAACGCATCTGCCGGCCTGCAACCGCTGGCACTGGCCGGTCTCTGAGGGAGACGGCCGCGATCGAAGGCCCGCGTCAAGGGCGCATTTCTTCTAGACCGAAGACATCCGGGGACACCGGCTAATCAGGAGACGAACCCATGTTGAAGAAGACCCTTCTCGCAGCCACGGCGCTTCTCGCGCTCGCTGGCGGCGCTGCCGCTCAGGACATCAAGGAATTCCGCGTTGGTATTCTCGGTGGCGAAAACGAAGCCGACCGCCTGCGCAACTATGCCTGCCTCTCCGACCACCTGAAGAAGGAGTTCGGTTTCGAGAAGGTATCGCTGTTCCCGGCTGCCGACTATGACGGCGTCATCCAGGGCCTGCTCGGCGGCACGCTCGACTTCGCCGAACTCGGCGCTTCCGGCTATGCGGCCACCTACATCAAGGATCCGAAGGCCGTTACCCCGATCCTGACCACGCAGCAGACTGACGGTTCGACCGGCTATTACTCGATCGGTCTCGCGCTGAAGTCCTCCGGCATCAAGACGATCGCTGATGCCAAGGGCAAGAAGCTCGGCTACGCCGATCCGGACTCCACCTCGGGCTACCTCGTTCCGCTGACGCAGATTCCGAAGACCACCGGCATGCCGAACGACAAGTTCTTCGCTTCGACCCAGTTCAACGGCGGTCACGAAAACAACCTGCTCGCCGCCTATGACGGCAAGGTCGACGTTGCCGTTGACGACTCTTCGGGCCTCGGCGATTTCAAGGACGGCTACACCTCCGGTACCTTCCGCAAGGAAGTCGACAAGGGCGCTGTCGATCCGAACAAGCTCGTCGAAGTCTGGCGCTCGCCGCTGATCCCGAACGGCCCGCTCGTCGTTCGCAACGCTCTCGGCACCGAATGGCAGGCCAAGCTGACCGACTTTTTCATGAAGCTCCCGACCGCCGACGCCAAGTGCTTCTCCGCGATCGAAGGCGGCGACTTCAAGGGCTACGTCAAGGTGAACCAGGACTTCTACAAGGCCGTTGTCGAAGTTCGTAAGGCTGCCATCGGCGGCTGATCGGCTCATCAATCAACCCCTTCTCCCCGTCGGGGAGAAGGTGGCGCGAGCGATAGAGCGCAGCGACATCGTGAGTGACGGATGAGGGGGCGTGGTGCGCTCCACCTCCGCCAGAACCGGAACACGGGACCGGGGACGCAGCATATTTCAAGGTCGCCTTACGGTGCAACGCCCCCTCAACCTGCCCTGCGGGCATCCTTCTCCCCGCCGGGGAGAAGGTAGATTTCTTTTTCAAAGACGATGATCTCATGACGATTGCCGATACTCAGCTACAGACGCAAGGCACTCCTCAGAGCGCCAAGGATATCGGCGACGCCTGGAGCAGGATGGTGGCGCGCCGCCGCCTCTATACCGGCATCGGCCTGCTGATCCTGATCCTCGCTTTCGTCAGTTCCGTTCGCTTTGCCGACGAGAGCAATGCCGGCCATTTCTTCGACCGCCTGCCGCATCTTTTCGATTTCCTGAGCTGGCTCATCCCCAAGGATTGGGCCGACGTCTATCGCGCGCTCTTCGACCTGCCGAGCCCCAACGGCGCAAACGGCGTCGGCGGCGAGGAATTCAATTTCCCGCTCGGCCGCGTCTATGTCTGGGGCGATTTCTATATCCCGGAATATTTCGAGCTGATGATCATCACGATCAACGTGGCGCTGGTCTCCACGCTCATCGGCTTCATCGTCGCCTTGCCTCTCAGCTTCTTTGCCGCGCGCAACATGTCGCCGTCGCATCCGCTTCGCCTGGTGACCAAACGCTTCATGGAATTGCTGCGCGCCTTTCCCGAGATCGTCATCGCCGGGCTGTTTTCGGCGATCCTGTCGATCGGTCCGATCGCGGCCATCATCGCCGTCGGCCTGCATACGATCGGCGCGCTCGGCAAGCTCTTCTACGAGGTGATCGAGAATATCGACATGAAGCCGGACGAGGGCATGAAAGCGGTCGGCGCAAGCTGGACGGAGCGCGTTCGTTTCGCCGCCCTGCCGCAGGTTCTGCCGAATTTCATATCCTATGCGCTGCTGCGCCTGGAGATCAACGTCCGCGCTTCGACCATTATCGGCGCCGTTGGCGGCGGCGGTATCGGCGAGGAGCTGAAGCTTTCGATCTCGCGCGGCTTCGGCGCCAAGACGGTGGCGCTCGTGCTGCTGCTTTTCGTGACGATCATCGCCGTCGATCAACTTTCCGCATGGCTCCGTCGCCGTCTTGTCGGCGAACATGCCTTCCTTCTGCAACACTGAGGTTGCCCATGTCCGTCATCGCCGCCGGCCGCATGCAGGAAATCGAAGCCCGCTACCCGGAAATCCTGCACCGATCGTTCCGCCAGCGTTTCGGCGCGCTGATGATCTTTCTCGGCGTGATCCTTTACGGCATCTACGCTGTCTGGTTCTTCGACCTGCCGAAGATCATCGCGGAAGCGCATTGGGAGCGCGTCGGCATCTATCTCAGCGAATGGGTCAGCTACGACGTGCAGCCGGAGTTCCGCGTTTCCGGCGACAACATCAAGGTCAAATATCCGCGTTTTTCGCCGCTAGGCGATAATCCGCATCCGGACTGGGTGACGAACAATCCCGACGGCAGCCTGACGGTCTCCGTCAGCGGCACCAGCCGCAGCGTGACGATTACCAAGACGCAAGCGATCCTGACCGCGCATGGCGTCACCGTTCCGATCGACTTCACCGGCGCTTCGCCGAAGGTTCTCGGCTCGGAGCCACTGCCGTCGTGGATTACGGTTTATGACGACAATATCCTCGCCAATATGGGTTTTGCCGGCGACGTCAGCATTTCCACCGATCGCGTGAAGATCCGCAAGCGTTTCATCGGCTGGGCGAATTTCGTCTTCGATACGCACTCGCCCTTCTTCGATAAGCCGGCGAGCGAAGTCATCAGCCTGATCGTTTCAGGGCCGCGGCTTGAGCCCGACCAGTCCAATCTCTCGCTGGCCTTCGACAATATCTGGAACAATGGCGCATGGCAGCATGGCGATGTCTGGACCAAGCTGTTCCAGACCATCGTCATGGCTTTCCTCGGCACGCTGCTCGGTTCCCTCGCGGCCTTTCCGCTCGCCTTCATGGCAGCGCGCAACATCACGCCGAACCGGCTGGTCAATCAGATATTGAAGCGCTTCTTCGACTTCCTGCGTTCGGTCGACATGCTGATCTGGGCGCTGTTCCTGACCCGAGCCTTCGGCCCCGGCCCGCTCGCCGGCAGCGGCGCAATCTTCCTCACGGAGACCGGCACGCTCGGCAAACTCTACTCCGAAGGGCTGGAGAACATCGACAACAAGCCACGCGAAGGCGTCAAATCGACGGGCTCCTCGACAGTTCTCGTGCATCGCTACGGGATCATGCCGCAGATCGTGCCGGTCATCGTCAGCCAGACCCTCTACCAGTGGGAATCGAATGTGCGCGGCGCCACCATCATCGGCGCTGTCGGCGCCGGCGGTATCGGCCTGAAGCTTTGGGAGGCGATGCGCACCAATGCCAATTGGGAAAACGTCGCCTATATGGTGCTCTTGATCCTGATCGTCGTCTTCCTGTTCGACGCCGCTTCCAACGCACTTCGCTCGCGTCTGATGGGCACGCAAAACAGGTAGGAAGCCTTCGGAAAAAAAACGCGGCGCATCATCATTTTGTCACGGGAATCCGGTAGCGCAGGTCGGCAAGACAACATTGCTCGAGTTCGCTTTAGCCGGATTCGAACCGCTGCTGCCTTGCTGCTCTTGCGGTTTGTCGCAAATCACCCAACAGTGTCTCGCGCCGATTTTCCAAGGAATGCAGCCTTGCGCTATGCTCTCTATTTCACGCCGCCCAAAGACGATCCGCTGACCGCGCTTGCCGCTCGCTGGCTCGGCCGCGATGCATTTTCCGATGAGATCTTTTCCGACAGGGCCATGGGTCCCGTGCCGGAAGGCCATGCCGAACTGACCGCCGATCCGCGCCGATATGGCTTTCACGCCACGCTGAAGGCGCCGTTCGAGCTTGCCGGCTCGGTGACTGAGCGCGATCTTCTCGATGTCGCCGCCGAGTTCGCCGCCCGCACCAAGGCTTTTACGATTCCGGAACTGGTGCTTGGCCAGCTCGGGCATTTCTTCGCGCTGGTACCCGGCTCGCTTTACCAGCCGCTACAGGATTTTGCCTCGCGGGTGGTCAAGACCTTCGAACCGTTCCGCGCGCCGCTTTCGGATCATGATATCACCCGGCGCAATCCGGAAGGCTTGACTGAGCCGCAGCGCGCCAATCTGCTGCGCTGGGGCTATCCCTACGTCAATGACGAGTTCCGTTTCCATATGACGTTGACCGGGCGCGTTCCAACCGAACGTCAAGCCGACATGCACGACGTCCTGCGCGACCGCTTCGCCGACCATATCGGCAAGGCGCTCGCCGTTTCCGGCCTCGCCGTCTTCATCGAAGAAGAGCGCGGCGCTCCTTTTACCGTCCGTTCCTGGCTGCCGCTTTCCGGCGCCTAATAGCGAAAGACCTGACATGACCAAAGAAACCGTCCTTTCCAACGCCCGCATCGTCCTCGAAGATAAGATCGTCGAAGGCTCCGTGCTGATCCGTGACGGTCGTATTGCCGGCATTTCGGAAGGCAAGTCCGCCATCGGTGAGGATTTCGAGGGCGACTATCTGATCCCCGGTCTCGTCGAGCTGCATACGGACCATCTGGAAGCTCACTATTCGCCGCGCCCAGGCGTGCGCTGGAACAAGACGGCGGCCATCCAGGCGCATGACGCCCAGGTCGTCACCTCCGGCATCACCACCGTATTCGACTGCCTGCGCATGGGCTCGGATGAAGACGGCGGTTTCGAGCGCGGCGAAATGCGCGACATGGCCGATGCTATCCAGGCGGCGGAACGCGAGGACCGGTTGCGCGCCGAACACCTGATCCACTTGCGTTGCGAGGTTTCCTCCGACAATGTCCTCGATCATTTCCAGGATTTCGAGAAGGACCCTTACGTCCGTCTGGTTTCACTGATGGACCATGCGCCGGGCCAACGCCAGTTCCAGACCATGGATCAATACATCTTCTACTATCAGAAGAAGCGCGGCCTGAGCGACGAGGCTTTTGCCCGTTTCGTTGCCAAGCGCCAGGAAGAATCGGCCAAATACGCAACGCCGCATCGCGATGCCATCTCCAAGGTCTGCGCCGAACGCGGCATCACGATCGCCAGCCATGACGACGCGACGCTTGCGCATGTCGACGAAGCCATCAATTACGGCGTTCGCCTTGCCGAATTCCCGACCAGCATCGACGCCGCCAAGGCGTCGCACGGCGCGGGCATGAGCGTGCTGATGGGGGCGCCAAACATCGTCCGCGGCAAGTCGCATTCCGGCAATATCGCCGCCCGCGATCTCGCCGAACTCGGCGTGCTCGATGTGTTGTCGTCGGATTATGTGCCGCTCAGCCTACTGCATGCGCCCTTCATCCTTGCGGATGAGGTCGAGAGCATTTCCCTGCCGCAGGCGATCGCCATGGTGACCGCAACTCCCGCAAAGACCGTCAGCCTGAACGACCGTGGCCGTATCGCCGAGGGCCTGCGCGCCGATCTCGTGCGTGTCCGTCGCGATCATGGCGTGCCGGTGACGCGCTCTGTCTGGCGAGAGGGACGGCGTGTCGCATGACGGTCGAGGCCAACAGAAAGCCGGCTAAGAACTTGGCGTCCGACACAGCCGGCATTATGGCCGTGGTGGTCGGACCCAGCGGTGCCGGCAAGGATACGCTGATGAATCTCGCCGCCCGGCATCTCGCCGGCCGGCCGGATGTCCATTTCGTCCGCCGCATCATCACCCGTGAAGGCGATGCCGGCAACGAGGATCACAAAAGCGTCTCGGATGCCGATTTCGACGCCCTGCAGCGCGCCGGCGCCTTTGCTGTTTCCTGGGAAGCGCATGGCCTGAAATACGGAATTCCGGCAGCGGTCCGCGATGAGCTTGCCCTCGGCCATCTCGTCATCGCCAACGGCTCGCGCTCGGTGCTCGACCGTTTCCAGACCGCCTTTCCGCGGCTGAAAGTCATCAACATCACGGCGCAGCGCGAAGTACTAGCCGAGCGGCTGATGGCACGCGGCCGCGAGAGCCGCGAGGACGTGCTGAAGCGGCTGGAACGCGGCTCGCTCACCGTCAACGGCAGCTATGACGTTGCTAATATCGACAACAGCGGCACCCTTGAAGAGGCCGAACGCGCGATCATCGCCGAGCTGGAAGCGTTGATTGCAAGATAAGGCGGCTTGTGCCGCACCTGCGGAAGCTCACGGTGCAACGCCCCCACAACCTGCGCTTCGCGCATCCTTCTCTCCGCTGGAGAGAAGGTAGGGATTTGCGGCACGCTCCATTTTCCCTTCTCCCCTCGGGGAGAAGGTGGCCCGAAGGGTCGGATGAGGGGGCCGCCTCACTATGGGGGCTGACCTTCTGGCTATGCCCGGATTGCCTCAGTGTGCTTCGTCCCAATTGTGAGCCGCGCGCGCGTCCACCTTCAGCGGCACGGACATATCGACCGCCGGCATGGCGGCATTTTCCATGACCGAGACGATGATCGGCGTCGAGCGCTCGACATCGGCGTCTTCGACTTCGAAGATCAGTTCGTCGTGCACCTGCAGCAGCATGCGCACGCGATCGCCAAGACCGGCGGCCGCAAGCGCCGGCTCCATCTTGACCATGGCGCGGCGGATGACGTCGGCGGCCGAGCCCTGGATCGGCGCATTGATCGAGGCGCGTTCGTTGAAGGCTCGCACGGACGGGTTGGAGGAGCGGATTTCCGGAAAATGCACGCGGCGGCCGAAGATGGTCTCGACATATCCCTTGTCGCGGGCGGCAGCCTTGGTGCCTTCCATATAATCGCGAATGCCGGGGAAGCGCTCGAAGTACCGCTTGATGTAGTCGCCGGCTTCCGAACGCTCGATCGAAAGCTGGTTGGCAAGGCCGAAGGCGGAAATGCCGTAGATGATGCCGAAGTTGATCGCCTTGGCGCGACGGCGCACTTCGCTCGGCATGCCCTCGATCGGCACGCTGAACATTTCCGAGGCCGTCATAGCGTGAATATCGACGCCGTCGGCAAAGGCCTGTTCGAGCTGCGGAATATTAGCGACATGCGCCAGCACGCGGAGTTCGATCTGGCTATAGTCGGCCGAGATCAGCTTGTGACCCGGCGTCGAGATGAAAGCCGTGCGGATCTTGCGGCCTTCGGCCGTGCGAACCGGAATGTTCTGCAGGTTAGGCTCGGAGGAGGACAGCCGTCCGGTCGTGGTCGAGGCCAGCGAATAGGAGGTATGGACCCGTTTGGTCTCGGGGTGGACGTAGCCCGGCAAAGCGTCGGTATAAGTGGATTTCAGCTTGGTGAGCTGGCGCCAGTCGACGATCTTGCGCGGCAGTTCGAAGCCGGCGGCGGCCAGATCTTCCAGCACCTGCGCCGAGGTCGACCATTGCCCCGTCTTGGTTTTGTTGCCACCGGCAAGGCCCATCTTGCCAAAGAGAATATCGCCGAGCTGCTTCGGTGACCCGATATTGAAACGCTCGCCGGCCAGCGTGTAAATCTCATCCTCCAGCGCGGCAGCACCCTGCGCCAGCTCGCCGGAGAGGCGCGACAGGATCTGCCGGTCGATGGTGATGCCGCGCTCTTCCATATGGGCCAAAACCGGCACCAGCGGCCGCTCCAAGCGCTCATAGACGCTGGTGAGCTTTTCCGCCGCCAACCGAGGCTTCAGCACCAGCCAAAGCCGCAGCGTCACATCGGCATCTTCGGCGGCGTAGGCCGTGGCCCGGTCGATATCGACGAGATCGAAGGTGACGTTGGATCTGCCGCTTCCGACGACGTCCTTATAGGCGATCGGCTTGTGGCCGAGCCAGCGCTCCGACAGGCTGTCCATGCCGTGGACTGCATTGGCACCGCCGTCAAGCACGTAGGACAGCAGCATGGTGTCATCGAAGGCCTTGAGTTCGATGCCATAACGCTTCATCAGCAGGTAGTCGTATTTCAGGTTCTGCGCGATCTTGAGGACGGAGGGGTCTTCGAGCAGATCCTTCAACCGTGGCAAGGCATCGCGCAGCGGAATCTGATTGTCCACCAGTCCGCCGCCGAGCAGATCGCCGACGCCGTTCTTGTGGCCGAGCGGCACGTAAGCGGCGCGGATGACCGCACCGGAAGGATCGTTCCGGTTATCGGCGATCGCCAGCGAAAAGCCGACAATTTCGGCCTGCATGGCGTCGAGCGAGGTCGTCTCAGTATCGAAGGCAACGATGCCGGTCTCGCGCGCGTCTGCGATCCACTGGTCGAGAGCGGCCACATCTCGGATGGTGACATATGTCGAATGATCGATCGGCGCCGTGGCAAAGCTTGCCGCCCGCGCTTTGGCGAGTTCGGCCGGCTCTGCGGCGCTCTCGGATGCCATACGCGCCTTGACGGCCGGCGCAGGCACGGAAGCACCCTCGGCAGACACCTCGCCACCGGCAACGAGATCGACATTTTCGCCGACATCGAGGTCGGGACCATGGGCGGCCTCGCCCCACTCGACCTTGACCTCGGACGGTTCGATCGCAGCCGCATCGCAATCGCAGGCATCGGCGACGCGGCGCGTGAGCGAAGTGAATTCCATCGCCTTCAGGAAGCCGACCAATTTCGGGCCGTTCTGCGGCTCAAGCACCAATGCCTCGAGCGGCAGTTCCAGCGGCACATCGGTCCTGAGCGTCACCAATTGCCGGGAAATCCGGGCGAGTTCGGCATTGGCGACGATGTTTTCGCGGCGCTTTTGCTGCTTGATCTCGCCGGCGCGGGCGAGCAGCGTGTCGAGATCACCGAACTCTTCCAGAAGCTGCGCAGCCGTCTTCGGGCCGATGCCGGGAATGCCGGGCACGTTATCGACGGAATCGCCGGTCATGGCCTGCAGGTCGATCATCTTTTCCGGCGGCACACCCCACTTCTCGATGACATCGGGGATGCCGATCTGCTTGTCCTTCATGCTGTCATACATGTGGACCATGGGGGTGACGAGCTGCATCAGATCCTTGTCGGAGGAGATGATGGTGACGTCGGCGCCGATCGCTTCGGCCTGGCGGGAGTAAGTGGCGATGATGTCGTCCGCCTCGAAGCCGTCTGTCTCGATGCAAGGCAGATTGAAGGCGCGCGTCGCCTCGCGGATGAGCCCGAATTGCGGGATCAGTTCTTCGGGCGGTGCCGAACGGTTTGCCTTGTAGGCTCCATAGATATCCTTGCGGAATGTCTTCGAGGAATAATCGAAGATGACGGCAAAATGCGTCGGGGTGACGCCGACCGAAGTGTCGCGCGCCGAGGTCAGCAGCTTCCACAGCATGTTGCAGAAACCGGAGACGGCGCCGACCGGCAATCCATCGGATTTGCGCGTCAGCGGCGGCAGGGCATGAAAGGCCCGGAAAATGAAACCGGAGCCGTCGACGAGGAAGAGATGATCACCTTTTTTCATGGAAGCATGGATAGCGTGGCGCACTTCCAACGTCCATATAAAGTTCCATCAGGCGCTGTGCAGACCGGCCAAATTTCTCACTCGAACGTTACCAATTTTTAATCAATCTAATCTGCGGATTCCCTTGAAAAACCATATTTGCAGCCTCATCTCATACTCACCGGCGATTGATTACGCCGAGGGTCTGGCAACCGGCCTGTCCCCCGCCATGTCAGACTTGGACAAAGGCCTATCCCCCTCTCCGGGCCTTTGTCCCCCCTTTAGAGCCGCCATGGTCCCACCTCCAGGCCATGGCGGCTTTTCTATTAGAATTCATTCACATAGCCAGCAAAACAAACCGCAAAATATTACCAGAATTTAACCCGCATCAGCCGCATTCCACCCAAGATTTGATGATTGTTTTACTCCAAAATACGGGCATACTTGCAATCATGGGATTTAATCGCATGGACTCTGCGGCCTACCTTGCCAATCAGATGGCGAAGGGATTTGCCCGCTCGTTGCAACAACGAGCGGCGGGGCTTGGTTTTTCCCCTGGTCAATTTCCGATCCTGCTCGAATTGTGGTCCGAAGACGGGCTGACGCAGAAGCAATTGCTTGAGCGCGTCGATATCGAGCAGGCGACGATGGCCAATACGCTGTCGCGGATGGAACGCGACGGGCTGGTGGAACGCCGGCCGCATCCCTCCGACAAACGCGCGCAACTGGTCTTCCTGACCGGCAAGGCCGCTGCCATGCAGAGCGAAGCCGTCGAAGCGGCGATGGCCGCGGACAAAGAGTTGTTCCGCGGTTTCCGCACCTTCGAGCGCGAGCTGCTGCTCGAATATATCAGGCGCATCCTGGAAAACGCCAAGCATCTCTAGCATCGTGCGTCTCGATTCATTGACCAGATATTCGGAAATTTTCGATTTTCCTGCCTCGAAACCGGGCTGGCTTTGGTCTATCGTCCGGCCAATTTTCACGTAAGGAGTCGGATATGACCGATGTATCGCCCGTTCTCGACCGTGCGGATCAGAACCTTCCGTCCAGTCTCGACAATCTGTTCGACCTGCTGCGCATCAAATCCATCTCGACCGATCCGGCCTTCAAGGCAGAGTGCCGCAAGGCGGCAGAATGGCTGGTCGCCTACCTGACCTCGCTCGGCTTCACCGCCTCCGTGCGCGACACGCCCGGCCATCCGATGGTCGTTGCCCACCATGACGCGGCGCCTGCAGACGCGCCACATTTGCTGTTCTACGGCCACTACGACGTGCAGCCGGTCGATCCGATCGAGCTTTGGGAGAGCGATCCCTTCGCGCCTGCCGTGAAGGACATGGGCAATGGCCGCAAGATCCTGACCGGCCGCGGCACCTCCGACGACAAGGGCCAATTGATGACCTTTGTTGAAGCCGTCCGGGCCTACAAGGAAATCAGGGGCGCGCTTCCGGTCCGCATCACCATCCTGTTCGAAGGCGAGGAGGAATCCGGCTCACCGTCGCTGAAGCCTTTCCTCGAAGCCAACGCCGCCGAGCTGAAGGCAGACTATGCGCTGGTCTGCGACACCGGCATGTGGGACGGCGATACGCCGGCGATCTCGGCGGGCCTGCGCGGCCTCGTCGGCGAAGAAATCATCATCAATGCCGCCGACCGCGATCTGCATTCCGGAATGTTCGGCGGCGCGGCCGCCAATCCGATCCATATCCTCACCGACATCCTCGCCGGTCTGCATGACGAGACCGGCCGCGTCACGCTCGATGGCTTCTATGACGGCGTCGAAGAGACGCCGGGAAACATCAAGGCTTCCTGGGAAACACTCGGCATGACAACCGAAAAATTCCTCGGCGAAGTCGGCCTCTCGATACCCTCGGGCGAAAAGGGCCGTTCGGTGATGGAGCTCACCTGGGCGCGGCCGACGGCCGAGGTCAACGGCATCACGGGGGGCTATACCGGGGCTGGCTTCAAGACCGTGATTGCCGCCAAGGCATCGGCGAAGGTATCGTTCCGCCTTGTCGGGCAGCAGAACCCCGATGCAATCCGCGACAGTTTCCGCGCTTACGTCCGCTCGAAAGTTCCAGCCGACTGCTCGGTGGAATTCCATGCCCACGGCGCCTCGCCGGCAATCCAACTGGCCTATGATTCGCCGGTGCTGACCAAGGCAAAGAATGCACTTTCCAGCGAGTGGCCGAAGCCGGCTATCGTTATCGGCATGGGCGGATCGATCCCGATCGTCGGAGACTTCCAGAAGATGCTCGGCATGGAATCCCTGCTGGTCGGTTTCGGCCTCGCCGACGATCGCATCCATTCGCCGAATGAGAAATACGAGCTGCGATCCTATCACAAGGGCATCCGCTCCTGGATCCGCATCCTCGACGCGCTTGCCGCTTAAGCTTTTCAGACGAGGGCGCGCGAGCGAGATCGCGCTCCCTCCCGCCATTTTCCGCCACGTGCCACCGACGTGGCCGGCATAAGATTGTACCCACCTACGTCAATTTGGATTCGACAAAACCCATCATTTCTTATAGGGGTGATTAAACGATTAATCACTTCATTTATTCAGAGCAAGACTAGATGGCAACCGCGCGCCCCGGCCCCAATCTCAGCAGGATCGCCGCCTCGCTCGGTGTCTCCGTTGCCACGGTATCCAATGCCCTTTCCGGCAAGGGGCGGGTCTCGGCTGAACTGGTAGAGCGCATCCGCGCCACAGCGGCGGAGCTGGGTTATATACCGAGCCAGGCGGGCCGTGCGCTGAGGACCGGGCACAGCGGCGTTCTTGGCCTGGTTCTGCCCGATATCTCCAATCCGCTTTTCCCGCAGATCGCCCAGGCAATCGAACATGCTGCCGCCGTCGCCGGCTATGGTGTGCTGATTGCCGATTCGCGCGGTGACGTCGACATGCAGACGGAGGCTATTCACCGGCTGGTGGAGCGCGGTGTCGACGGCATGGTGATCGTGCCGCGGCGTGGCACGCGCATCGCCGATGCCGACTGTCCCGTGGCCGTCATCGACACGCCCTCGACGCCGGGCAACACCGTTTCCGCCGACCACTGGCAGGGCGGTCGCGAAATCGCCAGGCATCTGCGCAATCTAGGACATCGCAAGATCCTGCTGATCGGCGCCAGCAGCGCCTCAAGCGTGCAGAACGATCGCATCGACGGCTTCAAATCCGCCCTCGACGCGGACATAAAGACCGAGGTTCTCTGGATCGAAAGGCTGGAGGAGCGGGACGGACCCGGCTGTCTGCTGGGATTGGCGGACAAGGTGCAGCAGGGCTTTACGGCCTTTGCCGCCGTTTCCGACCTGCATGCCCTGCGCGCGCTCACCGAATTGCAACGGGCCGGCATCGCCGTACCGGACAGCGCGAGCGTCACCGGCTTCGACGATCTCATCTGGTCGCCGGTCGTAACCCCTGCGCTCACCACAATACGCATGGATATAACGGCGATTGCCGAGATCGCCATCACCGCACTGGTCAGCGCTATCCAAAATGGCGGACGGATCAAGAAGGGGTCTGTGGACGAGCCATTGTCCGGCAGCCGGCTCGTCATTGCGGAGAAATCCCGGGTGCCGATGCAGCTTATCGTCCGTCAATCCACCGGCCCGCTCGGGTTGGCAAAAACGAACCTTTCAGCGGGGGAACTCCTGACATGAAACGATTGCTCCTGGCTTCGGTCACCTTGTTTGCCCTTTCATCGCTCGGCGCACAGGCACAGGAACGAACGCTCACCATTTCGGTCTATGGCTTCGCCCAGGACGACTACAAGAAGCTCGTCTACGATCCTTTCGAAGCCAAATGCGGTTGCAAGCTGGTGGTCGAAACCGGCAACAGCGTCGAGCGCCTGGCGAAGATGCAAGAAAACAAGGCCAGTCCGGTCGTCGACATGGCAGCCGTCTCCATGGCGGACGCGCTGCAGGCCTCCCGCGCCGGCCTGATCGACAAGATCGACACGTCGAAGCTCAGCAACTTCAACAAACTCTACGACGTCGCCAAAGACCCGAACGGCGACGGCATGAGCGTCGGCTATACGTTCTATGCCACCTCGATCGCCTATCGGGCGGACAAGATGAAGATCGATTCCTGGGCCGATCTTCTGAAGCCGGACTATGTCGGTCATGTTGCATGGCCGAACATTACCACCAATCAGGGTCCGCCGGCGCTCTATATGCTGGGCCTTGCGCTTGGCAAGAATACGCCTGACCTCGCTGCCCCGATCGCCGCTGTCGGCGAACACAAGAGCGATATCGTCACCTTCTACGAAAAATCCTCGCAGCTCGTGCAATTGATGCAGCAGGAGGAAATCTGGGCCGCGCCGGTCGGCCGCTTCTCCTGGGCGGGCTTCACCAAGCTCGACACACCCGTCGCCTGGGCAATGCCGAAGGAGGGCCAGACCGGCGGAATGAACGTCATGGTCATCACCAAGGGCTCGAAGAACCAGGACCTCGCTTTGCAGTTCATGGACTTCTGGATCTCGACGGAGGTGCAGACGGCGCTTGCCGCGAAGCTCATCGACAGCCCGGCGAACAAGGATGTGAAGCTGCCCGACGATGTCGCCAAAAACCTGACTTACGGCGAAGACACGGCAAAAAGCCTGAAGCTGATCCCCTCCGCGGTCGCCCTCGACCAGCGCGATAGCTGGGTCAAGGAATGGAATGACAAGGTTGGCCAATAAAGCCATATCGAGACGATATCCCGAATGCCGCATCCGGATATCCACCTTTTCCATTTTCATGAAGGTCAGCCTTAATGTTCCACAATAGGACCGAAGCTCTGGCGCTTGCCCTGCCTGCGGCAGTCTTCGTCGCAGTGGTCTTCCTGGCCCCGGTGATCATCCTGCTCTCGGAGGGCTTTCACACCGCCTCCAGCGGTTGGACTCTTTCGGCCTATATCGGCTTCTTTTCGGAGGCATTGAACCAGACGGTCTTATTGCGCACCCTCCGGCTTGGCGTCGAGGTTACTGCCGTTTCCGCCGTCATCGGTTATGCCAGCGCCTTCGCCATCGTCAACTTGCCGCCGAAGGGCAAGGGCCGCCTGGTGGGTCTCGTTATCCTACCGCTGATGATCTCGCCTGTGGCGCGAACCTATGCCTGGATCGTCATTCTCGGGCGCACCGGCATCGTGAACCGTGCCGTTCTGGGCCTCGGCTTGAGCGACGAGCCGCTGCGCCTGCTATTCAGCGAGACCGCTGTCTTCATCGGCCTTCTGCAGCTCTTCCTGCCGTTGATGATCCTGTCGCTGATCAGCGCGCTTGAGAACATGCCGAAAGATGCCGTTCCTGCCGCCCGGGTCCTTGGCGCCAACTGGTTCCAGGTGTTCTGGAAAGTGGTGCTGCCGCTAACACGCGAGGGATTGGTGATCGGCGGCACGCTGGTCTTCACCGGCTCGCTGACGGCCTATATTACGCCGGCCATTCTCGGCGGCTCGAAAGTGCTGATGCTGGAAACGCTGCTCTATCAGCGCATCTCGGTTTCCAACGACTTTATTTCGGCCAGCGTCATCGCCTTCATCCTCATCGTCATGAGTTTCGGCGCCAATCTGGTGCTGAAGCGGCTCGCGACCGCGAGGAGCCAGGCATGATGCGCCGCCTATTTTCTCCGCTCGTCCTTTTCCTGCTGCTGGTCTTCCTGATCGGCCCTTTCGTCATCATCGTCGCGGCGTCGCTGTCCGGCGGCGAGACGCTGGCCTTTCCGCCGCAGGGCCTGTCGCTGCGCTGGGTGGCAAAGGTCTTCACCATCGACAGCTTCCGCGAAAGCTTCGCCATGTCGATGTTTCTGGCGATCGGCGGCACGCTCTTCGCGCTGATCCTCGGCGTTCCGGCGGCTTACGCGCTGTCGCGCTATAGATTGCCCGGCAGCGAGACGGTCCGCACGATGGTTTCCCTGCCGATCATCGTGCCGGGCATCGTCGTCGGCCTGGCGATCCTGCGCTATCTCGTCGTGCCTTTCTCCTTCGACATCACGCTGGCGCTATTCTTCGCGCATACGGCACTGGTGCTTCCCTATGCCGTCCGCGTAGTCTCGGCCAGCCTCAACAATCTGCGCTCCGATATGGAAGAAGCGGCGGTTCTCCTCGGTTCGTCGCGGCTCGGCGCATTTTTCCGCGTGGTGCTGCCGAATATTCGCAGCGGCGTGCTCGCCGCCTTCATCCTCGGCTTCGTCACCAGCTTCAATCAGGTACCGGTATCGCTGTTTCTCGCCAGGCCGGGCGTACAGACGCTGCCGATCGACATGCTCGGCTATATGGAAACGACCTACGATCCTTCCGTCGCGGCATTATCGGCGCTGCTTGCCTTCCTCTCCATCGGCATCGTCTTCCTTGCCGAACGTTTCTTGGGATTTTCGCGCTATGTCTGACCCCTCCTACCTTACGTTGGACAGACTGACGCTCGCCTATGGCGATACGGTCGCGGTCAAGGACCTCGATCTGTCGATCGGCAAAGGCGAGCTTGTGGCCCTGCTCGGGCCCTCCGGCTGCGGCAAGACGACGACGATGCGGGCGATTGCCGGACTGCTCGCGCCAGCATCCGGCAAGATCTGGCTCGATGGCGCCGACATTACCCGCGTTTCCGCCAACAAGCGTGCCGTCGGCCTCGTCTTCCAATCCTACGCGCTGTTTCCGCACCTCACCGTCTATGAAAACGTCGCCTTCGGCCTACGTCTCAAGGGTATGCGAGGCCATGATCTCGATACCCGTGTGGGTACCGGCCTGAAATCGGTGGGTCTCGCCAGCTTCTCCAGCCGTAAGCCCGGCGAATTGTCCGGCGGCCAGCAGCAGCGCGTGGCGCTGGCGCGATCGATGGTGATGGAGCCGAAGGTGTTGCTGCTCGACGAACCACTGTCGAACCTCGACGCCCGCCTGCGCCTGGAAATGCGTACCGAGCTGCAACGGGTGCAGAAGGAAACCGGCGTAACGATGATCTTCGTCACCCATGATCAGGTGGAGGCGCTGGCGCTGGCGGACCGCATCGTCGTCATGGTGAACGGCGGCATCGAGCAGATCGGCACACCGGAGGATATCTACAACAGGCCGATTTCGGCCTTCGTTGCCGATTTCGTCGGCTTCGAGAATGTCTTTGCGCTGGAGAATGGCAGGCTGAAGACGGCGAACGGCGCCGTTACGCTTTCATCCCCTGCGCCCTCGTCTGCGGCGGGCATGGCCTGGCGGCCGCGCGCGGTGACCCTGGGTTCAGGTCCTTTTCGGGGTACCGTGCGCGGCACGTCTTTCGCCGGCGACAGCCGCGAATATCTGCTCGACACGCCGCTCGGGCCGATCAGAGCCGAAGTGGACGCGGCCGCGGCCGTTCACGCCATGGGCAGCGAGCTCGCCTTCGACCTGCCGGTCGCAGCCGCAGCATCGCTGGCAAAACACGGATAGGGCCATGGGAATATGGATCGATACCGATATGGGGTTCGACGATATCGCCGCCATTCTGGTGGTGGCGCATTCGAGCCTGACGATCGACGGCGTTTCGCTGGTAAGCGGCAATGTGCCGCTTGCGCAGGTGCGCCACAACGCCGCCAGTGCCGCCGCGGCTTTCGGCTGGGAATTTCCCATCTACACGGGCCGCAAATTGCCGGTGCTTTGCAAGCTGGAAACGGCGCAGCGCGTTCTCGGGCAAAGCGGCATGCCAACCATGGGCAAGAGCCTGCCGCCAGCAAATGAATTGCCGGCAAGCGATGCCTTTACCGCCCTCTGCGACTGGCTGGAGCGCGACGCAGAGCCGAAGCGCATCCTGGCGCTCGGGCCGCTCACCAATATCGCTGCGTTGGCGCTGGCCCGGCCCGATCTTGCCGCCCGCATCGACGAGCTCACCTGGATGGGCGGCGGCCTGACCTCCGGCAACCATACAGCCTCCGCCGAATTCAATGCCTATGCCGATCCGGAGGCGCTTGCCATCGTGCTTACCCATCACCTGCCGCTGCGAATGATCGATCTCGATATCTGCCGCAAGGTACTGGCGCGGCCTGACGATGTCGACCTTGTGCGCCAGGCTGCCGGTAAAAACGCCGAACTGCTTGGCGATCTCCTGGGCGGCTACGTCAACATCGGGATCAGCCGCGGCCGTCCCGCCATGGCGATCTATGATCCGACCGCTGCCGCCATCTTCATCGCCCCCGAGATAGTCACACTTCAGCATGCCCGGATCGATGTCGAGCTGCAGGGGCGGCACACCCGCGGGCGCACCGTCGTCGAGACGCGCGCGTCACATGCGGAGTTCAATGCCCATTTTGCAGCCGAGATCGACGCCGACATGGCGCGCGCCATCATTTTCGGTGCATTGATCAACGAGGCACGCCGATGATCCGACATTCCCCAAGCGAGCCCGCCGATCTCAATTTGCCCGACCTGCGCGCGCGTGCGGTCGCTGCTGCCCGCGGCGATGCACCTTTCGACCTGCTGATCGCGGGTGGCCGTCTGGTCGACATGGTGACCGGTCAGATCCGGGCCGCCGATATCGGCATCGTCGGTGCGCTGATCGCGAGCGTCCATGCGCCGGGCGGCCGAACGGACGCCACCAGCGCGATCGACGCCAGCGGCGCCTTTCTCTCTCCCGGCCTGATCGATACGCACATGCACATCGAAAGCTCGATGGTGACGCCGGCGACCTATGCCGAAGCCGTGTTGCCGCATGGGGTGACGACGGTCGTCTGGGATCCGCATGAGTTCGGCAATGTACATGGCCTCGACGGCGTGCGCTGGGCGATCGAGGCAACACGATCGCTGCCGCTCCGCGTGATCCCGCTTGCGCCTTCCTGTGTACCCTCCGCCCCTGGGCTGGAACTGGCGGGCGCCGATTTCGATGCTTCCGCCATGGCCGACATGCTGGCCTGGCCCGAAATTGCCGGTGTTGCCGAGGTCATGACCATGCGCGGCGTTATCGACGGCGACCCGCGCGCAAGTGCGATCGTCAATGCCGGGCTGCGATCCGGCAAGCTCGTCTGCGGCCATGCCCGGGGACTGGAAAGCGCCGATCTCAACGCGTTCATGGCGGCCGGTGTCTCCTCCGACCATGAGCTGACATCCGGCGCCGATCTCCTCTCCAAACTGTCCGCCGGCATGACGATCGAGCTGCGCGGCTCGCATGACCACCTGCTCAAGCAATTCGTTGATGTCATCAAAAATCTCGGCTTCATGCCGCAGACGGTGACGCTCTGCACCGATGATGTCTTTCCGGACGAGCTGCATTTCGACGGTGGCCTGGACGATGTCGTCCGCCGCCTGGTGCGCGACGGGCTGAAGCCCGAATGGGCGTTAAGGGCGGCAACGCTGAACGCCGCGATGCGGCTCGGCCGCAACGATCTCGGCCTGATCGCCGCCGGCCGCCGCGCCGACATCGCCATTTTTGAGGACCTTCAGGATTTCAAGGCGAAGCTGGTGATCGCCAACGGCAGGATCGTTGCCGAGGCTGGCAGGATCACCGGCACGATCGCTCATGTCGACACCACGCCGCTGCAGAATTCGGTCAAACTCGCGCCTTTCAGCGAAGACGATTTTGGTGTGCCGGCCGCTGGCAATCGTGTGCGCCTGGCGACGATCGACCAGCCGCGCTTCACGCAATGGGGCGAGATAGAGGCTGATGTCATGGACGGATTCGTCGTGCCGCCTGCCGGGACCACGATGATCGCCATCGCTCACCGCCACGGCAAAGCGGACGGACGACCGCGCGTCGGCTTTCTCACCGGTTGGGGCGAGTGGCGCGGCGCCTTCTGTACAACGGTCTCGCATGACAGCCACAATCTGACGGTTTTCGGCGGCAATGTCAGGGATATGACGGTTGCTGCCAACGCCGTCATCGCTGCCGGCGGCGGGATGGCCGTTGTGTCGAACGGTCAAGTCGACATGCTGCTGCCCCTGCCCCTATCCGGGCTGGTGGCCGCAATGCCCCTCGAAGAAACCGCCCTCGCCTTCCGCGCCGTCCGTAAAGCGATGGAGAAAATCACCAAATGGCGGCCGCCTTACCTCGTCTTCAAAGCCTGCTTCGGCGCGACGCTCGCTTGCAACATCGGACCGCACCAGACGGATCGCGGCATTGCCGATGTGGTGACGGGGCGAGTGTTGGAGACGCCGGTATTGCCTTCCGCCCTCGGGTAGAGGGAGCCTGCCCCTTCAACAAGCTCAGGAGGGCGCGAGGAGCGGTAGCTCCGAGCATTCCGAACGTTAAGAGTGATCCTGACGGTGCAACGCCCCTTCAACCCGAGCTTCGCTCGACCTTCTCCCCGCTGGGGCGAAGGTGTTTTCATCCAGACCGAGTTTCGACAGGAAAAAGCTATCAGCTTACCGCATCGAAGACATGCGCCTTGCCGAGCACGCTGACGCGCACGGTGCTGCCGATCTCCGGCAGGCCGACGCTGGAGCTTTTGATGGTAAGCGATGCGGCGCTCTCGGCATTGGCAAGGGCAAGCGTCACAGTGCAGACGGCACCGCCGAATTCGACATCGATGACATTGCCGGTACATAGGGCATCGGAAGCAGAGCCATCGATCATGGTGAACCGCAACTGCTCGGGGCGCAGCATGATTTCCGCCCGCCCGCGGCGGCCGTTTGCATCCGTCTGGATGCGGCCAAGCGCGCAATCGGCAAAGCCCTCGCCCAGTTCGGCGGACAGCAGGATGGCATCGCCGAGGAAGGTGGCAGTCTCGCGGTCGCGGGGATTGAGATAGAGCGTCTGCGGCGTTCCGGCCTGCACCAATTTCCCCTCGCGCAACACCGCTACCTGATCGGCGAAGGAGAGCGCTTCCGCCTGATCGTGCGTCACCAGGATCGTGGTGATGCCGGCATTCTGCAGGACGCGGGCAACCGCCTTGCGCATATTTTCGCGCAAGCCCGTGTCGAGCGCGGAAAAAGGTTCGTCCAGCAACATCAGCCTCGGCTTGCGGCCGAGCGCGCGGGCGAGAGCCACACGCTGCTGCTGGCCGCCGGAGAGCTGGTGCGGGCGGCGATCGAGCATGCCGCGATCGAGCTCCACCATGTCGATCAGCGCGTTGATCTGTTCGGCGCGGTTCGCCTGCCCGCGCTCCATGCCGAAGCCGATATTCTCCGCCACGCTCAAATGCGGAAACAATGCGCCGTCCTGCGAGACGATGCCGATGCCGCGGCGGTGTGCGGGTATAACGGCCGGCCCATCCGCCAGCAAATGTCCTTCCAGCAGCACCTGGCCGACATCCGGGCTCTCGAAACCAGCGATGATGCGCAGCAGCGTCGTCTTGCCGGAGCCGGAAGGGCCGACGATGGCGGTGCGGCTGCCGGCCGCGACCGTGAGATCGATGTTGTCAAGCGCGTGCACCGGGCCATAGTGCTTGCCGATGTTTTTAATCGCCAGAAAGGTCATTGTCCGGCCGTCCGCTTGGATTGCGCATAGAGGAGAAGGGTGAGCGGCAGCGACAGCACTACCATCATGCAGGCGTAGGGCGCGGCCGAGACATAGTCGATCTCGCTGGTGAGCGACCAGAATTTCGTCGCCAGCGTCTCCGTGCCGTTGGGTGACAGCATCAGCGTCGCCGTCAATTCATTGGTGATGCCGAGGGCGGCAAGGGCGACGCTCGCCGCAAAACCTGGAGCGGCAAGGCGCATCGTAATCTGCCGCACGGCCTGGCTTGGCGTGCGTCCCAATGCCATGGCGGCGCGTTCAAGCTCGACCGGGGCCTGGGCGATGCTGGCGCGCAAGCCCACCATGGCGCGCGGCAGGAACAGCAGGACATAGGCAAGCAGCAGCGTTGCAGAGGTCTGATAGAGCGGCAGCACCAGCCGCACCGTGATCGACACCAGCGCCAGCGCCACAACGACGCCCGGCAGCGAGCCGACATAATAGTGGCAGGCTTCGAGGATACGCTGCAGCCGGCCCGGCGCGCGCACAGAGAGCCAGGCCATCGGAGCGGCGGCGATGGTGGCCAGCAAGCCGCCCGCAACGGCAAGCGCGATCGTCTGCAGCAAAGCCGAGCCGACCGTATCCATCCGCCAGATACCGGCGCCGCCGAGATAGAGCCAGCGTGCCAGCGTCACGAACGGCACGCCGAGCGTCAGCACGGCCGCTGCCAAAGGCAGCGCAGTGGCCGGGATGACGAGCCAGCCGAGACGGCGGCGGTCCGCCGGGCGGGCTGCACCGGAACCGACACGCGCGTAACGCTCATTGCCGCGCACCAAAACCTCGATGGCGAGCAGCAGCAGGCAGCAGAAGACGAGAACGCCGCCCAGCATATTGGCGGCCGGGCTGTTATAGGCGGATTGGAACTGATCGACGATTGCCGTCGAAAAAGTATCGAAACGGATCATCACATAGAGACCGTATTCCGCCAGCAGATGCAGGCCTATCAGCAGCGAACCGCCGCAGATGGCGAGACGAAGCTGCGGCAGGATCGCCCGGAAGAAGACGCGCCAGGGGCCAAGGCCGAGCGAGGCGGCGGCATCCTCGATCGCCGGATCGAGGCGGCGCAGTTGTGCGGCCACCGGCAGATAGAGGAAGGGATAATAGGCAAGCACCGATACCAGCACGCCACTCCAGAGGCCGCGCATACCCGGCAACAAGCTGACCCAGGCATAGCTGTGCACGAAGGCCGGCACGGCAAGCGGCGCGACCGCCAGCCAGGACCAGATGCGGGCACCTGGGATATTCGTACGCTCTGTCAGCCAGGCGAGCGTAACGGCAAGCATGATGCAAAGCGGGATGGTACAGGCTTCAAGAAGGACCGTATTGGTCAGCAGCTCGCCGACGCGGCTGCGGAAAACGAGCGCAATGACTTCGCCCCAGCCGGTATCGACCGTGACCCAGACGATGAAGCCGAGCGGCACCAGGCTCAGAAGCGCGACGATGGATGCAAGGGCAATGACGGAAGCGTGCGGAACACGGCCACCGGACGCAGCGGTCAACGGAGGCAATCGCAGGGCAGCGGCCTGACTGGCCGGCGCGGCATATGTGTTCTTCTGCAGCAAGTCTTAGCTGCCTTTCACGCCCTGAAATAGGAAGACAACCGCCGCTGGAAGGCGATTGCCGGGATCGAAATGGCCGAATTGGCCATCCGCATGCCCCTAGCAGGGCATGCGGACCGGATGCAAGGACTTAGATCAAACCGGCTTCGGTCATGAGTTCAGTGACCTTCTTGCTGTTCAGCTTGGAAGGCTCGACCTTCGGCGCCTGCAGCTCGGAGAGCGGCACCAGCTTCGGGTTCGACTGAGCGCCATTGCCGACGGCATATTCATAGGAATCGCCGTCGCGCAGAACGGCCTGGCCGCCCTTGCCGGTGATCCACTTCAGGAATGCCTGCGCTTCCTTCTTGTGCTGGCTGGAGACGAGAACGCCGCCGCCGGAAATGCTGACGAAAGCGCCTGGATCCTGGTTCTTGAAATAGTGAAGCGCGACGTTCTTGCTGTTTTCGCCCGTCTTCGCCTGATCGCCAAACCAATAGTAGTGGTAGATGACCGCGCCCTGGATTTCGCCGGCATTGACGGCCTTCATGGCAACGCTGTTGCCCTTGTAGGGGGTCGCATTTGCTTTCAGCGCTTTCAGCCAGGATTTGGTGACGTCCTCGCCCTTCAGTTCAAGAAGCGCGCTGACGATCGCCTGGAAGTCGGCGCCGGCGGGCGATGCACCCCAACGGCCCTTCCAGGCGGGATCGGCGAGGTCGAGCAGCGACTTCGGCAGCTCGCTTTCCTTCAACTTGGTCTTGTCATAGGCGAAAACCGTGGAGCGGGCGGCAACGCCGACCCAATTGCCATCGGCTGCCTTGAAGGTTTCCGGCACCTGCGCCAGCGTATCGGCATCCACGGGTGCAAAGAGCTTGTTGGCGTCAACCAGCGCCATGCCGGGAGAATTTTCCGTCAGGAACACGTCGGCAGGAGATGCCGCACCTTCTTCGACGATCTGGTTGGCGAACTGCATGTCGCTGCCGTTGCGGATCGTTACCTTAATGCCGGTTTCCTTGGTGAAGCCATCTGCCCAGGCCTGCGTCAAGCCCTCGTGCTGCGCATTATAGACGACGATGCCTTCGGAATCGGCGGCATTGGCCGTCAGCGGCGCAACCGCAAGAGCTGCAGCAAGCGCCAAGGCGCTGGTGAGATGGGTAAAGGAAAAAGTCATAGGCGTCCTCTCGCTGAAACCTGTCCGTAACGGTGGTGCGGTAGCCTATATTTTTCTTGACTATGTTTTTCAAGTTTCAGCGTGTCCTTTTTTATCACAAAAGTTTGAAAAGGGAGTCAAGATTTAGGAAGCCACTCGCCGGCGAGGTCCAGCCGCGTACGAAAAAGCCGCGGCGCTCTCACACCGCGGCTTCCAATGTTCCGAAGGCTCGATCAGTTGTCGCGTGTCTCCAGCGTTTTACTGAAGAAGATCGCGACGAGCGTGCAAACGACGCCCGAGAGCAGGTAGAGGCTGGTATAGACCAGGCCGAACTGGCTGGAGAGGGCCAGCGCGACGAAGGGCGCGAATCCGGCGCCGATCAGCCAGGAGAGGTCCGAGGTCAATGCCGAGCCGCTATAGCGATAGTTCTGGCTGAAGCGCGAGGCGCTGGCGCCGGCGGCCTGGCCAAAGGAGAGGCCGAGCAGCGTGAAGCCGAGAACCACATAGATATGGCGGCCGGTGACCCCGCCATCGAGCAGCCAGGGTGCAACGAAAGCAAAGATCGCAATCAGCACGGCGCCGACGGCAAGCTGGTTGCGGCGGCCGATACGGTCGGCGAGCAGGCCGGAACAGACGATCGCGACGATGCCGCAGATGGCACCGAGGAATTCCACCAACAGGAACGAACCGGGGGTTTGCGCGCTATAAAGCGTTACCCAACCGAGCGGGAAGACCGTGACCAGATGGAAGGTCGCGAAGCTTGCCAGCGGCACGAAAGCGCCGATCAGCACGTCGCGGCCATGCACGCGCAGAAGCTCCGTCATCCTGACCGGCTCCAGCTCATGGCGCTCCAGCAACGCGCCGAATTCCGGCGTCGCGACCAGGCGGAGCCGGGCAAACAGTGCCACGACATTGACCATGAAGGCACAGAAGAACGGGTAGCGCCACCCATAGTCCAAGAAATCGAACGTCGAGAGACTGGTCACGAAATATGCGAACAAAGCGCTTGCCAGCATGAAGCCGGTCGGCGCGCCGAGCTGCGGGATCATCGCATACCACCCGCGGCGATCAGTCGGCGCATTGAGCGCCAGCAGCGAGGCAAGACCGTCCCAGGCGCCGCCGAGCGCAAGGCCCTGACCGATGCGCAGGATGGCGAGCAGGACGATCGCGTAGACGCCGACTTCATTGTAGCCGGGCAGGAAGCTCATCGACGCCGTGGAACCCCCGAGCAGGAACAGCGCGATCGTCAGCTTTACGCCGCGGCCATAGGTGCGGTCGATCGCCATGAAGATGAACGAGCCGATCGGACGGGCAATGAAGGCGAGGGAAAAAACCAGGAAGGAAAGCAGCGTGCCCTGCAGAGGATCCGCGAAGGGGAAGATCAGCTTCGGGAAGACCAGGACTGATGCGATGGCGTAAACGAAGAAATCGAAGAACTCGGACGTGCGACCGATGATCACGCCGATGGCAATATTACCGGGGTCGACGGTAGCGCGAGCATGCATGTTGCGGGCATCGCGTTCCAAACCTGTGGACGTTGGATTTAGTGATTCATGCGTGGCGCTGGCCATATGCGGGAGCCTCCCTCTCCGGACGCGAATTCCTCCACGAAATCGCGTACCAGTAAGATGTTTTATCAAACTTACGAACTTATCAAGTATCGTGCATGGAATAATTCGCTAATTAGCAATTGGATCCGGCCAAATTCCGCCTTTTGCCGGCACAATGCCGGCTTGGCGACGCGCCAGCCAGTAGCCATATCCGCCGATCTCGTTATATTAGCCACGGCAAAGGCAACCGGCCGTTGGAAAACCTTCTGGATTTCTCAAGATTTTCGCGAAAGGTGAAGTTGCACCTGATACCGCATTGCATCCAAGCTTGCTGCGGTGCGACGAAACACCTCATACCGTTCCTGACCGCCGTCCTTTAGTCGCGGTACGGTCAATAACAAAAAGAGCTTGAAACGTGCCAAGACTATCGAAGATTTTCAGCCGTTTATCCGTCCTACCGCTCATCTTGCTGCTCTCGGGCTGCGATATGGTGGTGATGGCTCCCTCCGGCGACATCGCCGTACAGCAACGCGACCTTATCGTCGTCTCTACCGTCCTGATGCTGCTGATCATCGTACCGGTGATTTTCCTTACCCTGTTCTTTGCCTGGAAATATCGCCAGTCGAACACGGAGGCTGCCTATGATCCGGACTGGCATCATTCGACCCGCCTCGAATTGGTGATCTGGTCGGCACCGCTGGCCATCATCATTGCGCTTGGCGCGGTGACGTGGATCAGCACTCACCAGCTCGACCCCTATCGGCCTCTCGATCGCGTCAACGCCGGCAAGCCGGTGACGACTGCAACAAGGCCCCTCAATGTCGAAGTCGTGGCGCTCGATTGGAAATGGCTGTTCTTCTACCCCGATCTCGGCATCGCCACAGTCAACGAACTGGCAGCTCCGGTGGATGCGCCCATCAACTTCAAGATCACCGCCTCCTCGGTGATGAACTCCTTCTTCATTCCGGCACTTGCCGGCCAGATCTACGCCATGCCGGGCATGGAGACGAAGCTGCACGCCGTCATCAACCATCCCGGCGAATATCAGGGTCTGTCCGCCAACTACAGCGGCGCCGGCTTCTCGCATATGCGCTTCAAATTCCATGGCCTGAGCCAGGCCGACTTCGACCAATGGGTCCAGAAGGTGAAGAGCCAGGGCACGGCTCTCGGCCGTCAAGAATATCTGGCGCTCGCCAAGCCGAGCGAAAGGGAGCCGGTGCGCTACTTCAATGCGGTGGACGATGGCCTTTATGACGCCATCCTCAATATGTGTGCCGATCCCAGCAAGATGTGCATGGGCGAGATGATGCATATCGATGCCAAGGGCGGCGCCGGCAAGGACAGCCAGGAAAACCGCGAGCGCCTGATCTACGATAATCGGGATGCCAACTCCGCCGAAGTCACGCCCGTCAAGGCTGATGGCGGTGCTGGCCAGACCATGCAGCATGGAGACAACTCCATGCAAGGCATGGATATGGGCAACGGCTCTTCTTCCGATTCGTCGACCGGTTCGGCGCAGCATCAGGGTCATTGATCCGGTGCGCTCAATAACAAGACATTCATAAGGGACAGAGGAAATCCATGTTTTCCAACCCGGACCTCTATAAATTCATCTTCGGTCGGCTGACGCTCGACGCGATTCCCTATCACGAGCCTATCCTCGTCGTGACCTTCATCGGCGTCGCCATCGGCGGTATCGCAGTTCTCGGCCTGCTGACCTATTTCCGCCTCTGGGGCTTCCTCTGGAAGGAATGGTTCACCAGCATCGATCACAAGAAGATCGGTATCATGTACGTCGTGCTGGCGCTGATCATGCTGCTGCGCGGCTTTTCCGACGCATTGCTGATGCGCCTCCAGCAGGCGATCGCCTTCAACGGCTCGGACGGCTACCTGCCGCCGCATCACTACGACCAGATCTTTACCGCCCACGGCGTCATCATGATCTTCTTCGTGGCGATGCCCTTCGTCACCGGTCTGATGAACCTCGTCGTACCGCTGCAGATCGGCGCGCGCGACGTCTCCTTCCCCTTCCTCAACAATTTCTCGTTCTGGATGACGACGGCAGGCGCGATCATCGTCATGATCTCGCTCTTCGTCGGCGAATTCGCCAAGACCGGCTGGCTGGCCTATCCGCCCCTTTCCGGCATCGCCTATAGTCCCGACGTCGGTGTCGATTATTACATCTGGGGTCTGCAGGTCGCGGGTATCGGAACGACGCTCTCGGGCATCAACCTGATCGCCACCATCGTCAAGATGCGTGCGCCGGGCATGACCTTCATGAAAATGCCGGTCTTTACCTGGACCTCGCTCTGCACCAACATCCTGATCGTTGCGAGCTTCCCGATCCTGACCGCGACGCTCGCACTGCTCACCCTTGATCGCTACGCCGGCACGAACTTCTTCACGAATGACCTCGGCGGCAATCCGATGATGTATGTCAACCTCATCTGGATCTGGGGTCACCCTGAAGTCTACATCCTGGTCCTGCCGGCCTTCGGCGTCTTCTCGGAAGTCGTCGCGACCTTCTGCGGCAAGCGCCTCTTCGGTTACGCCTCGATGGTCTATGCCACCTGCGTGATCATGATCCTCTCCTACCTCGTTTGGCTGCACCACTTCTTCACCATGGGCTCGGGCGCCAGCGTCAACTCCTTCTTCGGCATCACCACGATGATCATCTCGATCCCGACGGGCGCGAAGATTTTCAACTGGCTCTTCACTATGTATCGCGGCCGCATCCGCTACGAAGTGCCGATGCTCTGGACGGTCGGTTTCATGGTGACCTTCGTCATCGGCGGCATGACCGGCGTCATGCTCGCGGTTCCGCCGGCTGACTTCGTGCTGCACAACTCGCTGTTCCTGATCGCTCACTTCCATAACGTGATCATCGGCGGCGTGCTCTTCGGCATGTTTGCGGGCGTCAACTATTGGTTCCCGAAGGCCTTCGGCTTCAAGCTCGACCCCTTCTGGGGCAAGATGAGCTTCTGGTTCTGGCAGATCGGCTTCTGGTTCGCCTTCATGCCGCTCTATATCCTCGGCCTGATGGGCGTCACGCGCCGCATGAGCCAGTTCGACGATCCGTCGCTGCAGATCTACTTCGTCGTTGCAGCCTTCGGCGCCGGGCTGATCGCTCTTGGCATCGCCAGCTTCCTCATCCAGCTCGTCGTCAGCTTCATGAAACGCGAAGAGCTTCGCGACCTGACCGGCGACCCCTGGAACGGCCGTACGCTGGAATGGTCGACCTCATCGCCGCCGCCGGCCTACAACTTCGCCTTCACGCCGATCGTCTACGATCACGACGCCTGGTGGGACATGAAGAACCGCAACTACAAGCGGCCGACCGAGGGTTTCATTCCGATCCACATGCCGAAGAATACCGGCACTGGCGTCATCCTCGGCGCTCTGTCCATCGCCTTCGCATTCGGCATGATCTGGTACATCTGGTGGCTTGCCGCCATCACCTTCGTCGCGATGATCGCCATTACGATCGGCCATACCTTCAACTATAAGCGCGATTTCCATATCCCCGCCGATGAGGTCGTGAAGACCGAAGGCGAGCGTACGAAACTGCTCGCAGGACAGGTATAAGACCCATGACGACCCATACCGTACCAGCTCTGAAAGATGGCGAAACTCCCGCCTTCTACATGACGGAAGAGCATCATCCCGAAGGCAGCACGATGCTCGGCTTCTGGCTCTACATCATGAGCGATTGCCTGATCTTCGCAGTGCTCTTTGCCACCTATGCCGTGCTCGGCCGCAACTATGCGGCCGGTCCATCGCCGGCCGACCTGTTCGAACTGCCGGTCGTCGCTCTCAACACGACGATGCTGCTGCTCTCCTCCATCACCTACGGCTTCGCCATGCTGATGATGGAAAAGAACAACAAGTCGGGAACGCTGTTGTGGCTGGCGATCACCGGCCTCTTCGGCGCCGCCTTCATCTATTTCGAACTCAACGAATTCTATCACCTGATCCTGGAAGGCGCCGGTCCGCAGCGCAGCGCCTTCCTCTCGGCCTTCTTCACGCTGGTCGGCACGCACGGCCTGCACGTCACCAGCGGCCTCGTCTGGTTGATCACGCTGATGGTCCAAACAAGCCGGCGCGGGCTGATCGTCGAAAACAAGCGCCGTCTGATGTGCCTGTCGATGTTCTGGCACTTCCTCGACGTCGTCTGGATCGGCGTGTTTTCCTTCGTCTACCTCATGGGAGTTATCGGATGAGCTCGAACGCCAATCCTTCGCATCATTCCGCCGACGCCCACGGCCACCACCATGGTGGCCACGAGGCCGGACACGGCACGTTCAAGAGCTACATGACGGGGTTCATCCTCTCCGTCATCCTGACCGCCATTCCCTTCTGGCTGGTCATGGCCAAGGTCTTCTCCGACCCGACCGTCACCGCGGCCTTGATCATGGTCTTCGGCGCCATCCAGATCATCGTGCATATGATCTATTTCCTGCACATGAACACCAAGTCGGAAGGCGGCTGGAACATGATGGCGCTGATCTTCACCATCGTGCTGGTGATCATTGCGCTCTCCGGCTCGCTCTGGGTCATGCACCACCTCAATTCCAACATGATGCCCATGTCGCCCGACATGATGCGCAACATGCCGTAACGACCAAGCGGCGGGCGTCCTGAGGGATGCCCGCCGTCATTTCCGGCGTTGCGCCGCCGGGAAGCTGCGCCGAGCATCCGATGGAGTTTTGCGCCTTGACTCATATCCCGACCCCCTCCCTTTCTGAAAAACCGCGCTCCGCGCTCGCGCTTGCCATCTGGGTGATCCTGCTTCTGCTGTTGACCGCGGGGCTGATTGCGCTCGGCACATGGCAGGTAAAGCGGCTGTCCTGGAAACTGGATCTGATCGCCCGCGTCGATGCCCGCGTGCATGCGCCGCCCGTGGCCGCTCCCGGCCCGGCGGAATGGGCGGCGATCGACGCCGCCGGCTATGAATACAAGCACGTCCAGGCAACCGGCACCTTCCTCAACGACAAGGAAGCGCAAGTGTATGCCTCGACCGCGCTCGGCCCCGGCTATTGGGTGCTGACGCCGATGAAGGAGCCTGATGGTACGATTATCATCGTCAATCGCGGTTTTGTGCCGGCCGACAAGCGCAATCCGAATACCCGCCCCGCCGGCGAGCTAACCGGCGAGGCGACCGTCACAGGCCTGCTGCGGATCAGCGAGCCGAAGGGCACGCTGCTGCGCTCCAACGTGCCGGCGGAAGAGCGCTGGTATTCCCGGGACATCGCAGCGATCGCCGCCGCGCGGAACCTTCAAAACGTCGCGCCTTATTTTATCGATGCAGACGACAAGAAGAATCCGGGCGATCTGCCGGTCGGCGGCCTGACGCAGATCGTCTTTCCCAACAATCATCTCGTCTACGCCATCACCTGGTACGGGCTTGCCGTGATGACGTCAGGCCTTGCCGCCTATCTCATCTATTTCGAGCGGCAGCGGGCGAAGGCGCGCGGCTAAAGCTCGTCGCGATCTTTCGGATTCGCTCCCAAACTTTAGCTCTTTGTTTTTGCATGTCGTTTTCGCAAAACCGCCGCACACTTTTGCGCGACATGCATTAGAGCGCTACCTCGCGGCATTCGGAAAGCGAAGCTGCCAGCGACGGCCGTCGCTGGTCATCTCCACGATGCCGAGCGGCTCGATGTCGATGGTCCAGAACGCCGGAGGCGGCGCCTGCAGCACATGGAGAATGGCGGCGCGAATGACCGTCGCATGCGTGACGACGACCGTATGACCGCCATCGCCGATGTGAGCCTTCATCCAATCGCCGACGCGGGCGAGCACGGCGGACAGGGATTCGCCGCCATGCGGCGCCGCATCGAAGTCCAGCATCCACTGCGACAGTGCTTCCGGATCGGTCTCATGGAGGTCGGTGATCGGCCTGCCTTGCCAGCGCCCGTAGTCGCATTCCCGGAAAGACGGCTCCATCATGCACTCAAGCCCCAAAGCCGCAGCCGTCTGGCAGGCCCGGAGCGCCGGGCTCGTCCATGCCCGATCGACCGTTCCGAACCTGGACGTCGGTTGAATTCGCTCGAGCGCTTTTGGCTCCAGCGGCTCGTCGTCGGGAAAGCATCCCTCACGATTGGCGCGCGTCGGCCCGTGACAAATCCAGCTCAGACGTCCTTTCATACAGCTCGATAACTCCATACTTGTCGCGATTTCGCATCGCGATGGCGTTTGATTGACAACTATATTTGCAGCCAGATATAAACTTAGGCTTACGGGTGTGGAAGCCGGTGAAATCCCGGCGCGGTCGCGCCACTGTAATCGAAGGGCGGATACCGCCCCTAGAAAGCCAGACCCTTCCCGTAACCCCCTTCCGCAAATGGAACGCGTTATTCAAAGAGGGAAATACAATGTCTGACACCACATTCGCACCGACCGCAATCCCAACGCCGATCCCGGCTGGCGAAATCCTGCCCTGGGCGATCTTCGCCGGGCTTCTCCTCATGCTGGCGATCTATTTCATCGGCGCCGAAGAAGGCGCGACGGCGCTGTTCTCCGGATCCTATGTGCACGAATTCGTGCATGACGCGCGCCACCTGCTCGGATTCCCCTGCCACTAAGGGGCAACGCCCATGGTTGGACGCCTTTTGCTCCGCGGCATGCTGGTCGGAGTGCTTGCCGGCATTCTCATTTTCGCTTTCGCCCATACGTTCGGCGAGCCGCTCGTCGATCGGGCAATTGCGTTTGAAGAGCAGGCTGCCCAGGCGGCAGGCGAAATGCCGGAACCGGAAATCGTCAGCCGTGCCACCCAGGCCGGCCTCGGTCTCTTCGCCGGGAGCATAGTGTATGCCGCGGCAATAGGCGGGCTCTTTGCCCTCGTTTTCGCCTATGTCTATGGCCGCGTCAGCCCCTTCGGCGCGCGCGGAACTGCCGCATTGCTGGCGATCGGCGCCTTCATCGCCATCTCTTTGGTTCCCGACATCAAATATCCCGCCAATCCGCCGGCAGTCGGAAATCCGGATACGATCGGCGCCAGGACCGAGTTGTTCTTCGTGATGATCGTGGCCTCCATCGTCGCCATGGTTGCCGCTGTATCCCTCGCCCGTCAGTTGGCGGCGCGGTACGGATCATGGAACGGTGCGATCTTCGCCGGCATCGCCTACATCGTGTTCATCGGCCTGGTGCAATACCTGCTGCCGACAATCAACGAAGTGCCGGAGCAGTTTTCTGCCGTCGTACTCTGGCGATTCCGGATCGCCTCGCTCGGCATGCACGCGATCCTGTGGACGACCCTTGGCCTCGCCTTCGGCGCGTGGGCCGAACGCGACCTGCCGCAGGTTCGCTACGGTCGCACAGCCGCGCGCCGGGCCTGAAATGGCAAGCCTGACATGTCCCACGCGTGCCTTCATGCGTGGGACTTACTTGCTGAAATCAGCCATTCTATTTTCGATATTTTGCCTGGCTTGCACCCTCAGCCTGCCAATAGAGGCAAAGGCGCATACCAGCGGATCGTCCGGAAGTCAGGCGGGCATTCCGATACCAAGCCTGACCCATGGCGAGATGGCCGTGATCGCTCCCTATTACGGGCGGATCGTTGCGCTGGCCTCATCGGCATCCGACACGGACGAAGCCTTCCGTCGCGTGTTGAACTTCACGCTGATCCAGCGCGCCTATTGCCTTTGGGGTGTCATGCCGGGAAGTGCCGGGAATGAGGACAGCCCCTTTAACGAATGCTCGCATGCCTATCTCGCCGCCGCCAAGATGGTGCTGCTGCAGATGCGCAAGATGAAGGACGAAAGGGCGGCCGCCGGCGACCTCGTCTCCGAAATCGACAGCGCACTGGTGCGCAACAACCTGTCGCTTGTTCTCTGCCGTTTCAGCGGCGAGAGCTTCAATACGGCCGACCTCATCCGGCCGCGACTTGCCGGCATCTTTCTGCACGGCAAAAGCCTCGCCGCAACGATGCTGGCACTGATGACGGCAGTGGCCGCGCTGTGGTGGACCGCGCGGCTCCTGCGGACGAAACCGGCTGTTGCCGATTAGAGCATTTCCAGGAAAAGTGCTCAGCGATTTTCCGTCCGGAATGCGTAAAAACAAAGAGATAGAGCGGGAAAGCGATTCCGTGAAACGCTGAACCGCTCTAGACGACATCCGCCGACACCGGACGGCGCTGTGTCTGGCTTTTACCAATCTCGCGGCCGGCCGCGCCAGCCACCATCCCATCCGTCACGATAATAGGGGCGATGGCCATACCAGCCCCAACGCGGCGGTGGCGGTCTGTAGTATCCCCAACCATAACCGCGCGGCGGTCCCCAGCGGTTCGGCCGGCATACGCCCCGAGGCGTCAAATGCCAGCCGCGGCCGCAGGCATAATCGACATTGATGACCGGTGCTTTGGCTACGGTGCCAACAGCGGCGATGGGCATCGCGTCTGCCGAAGATACGGCGATGCTGCCAAGCACGGCAGCAACGGCAATCACGGACAATCTCATCGTGATGATCCTCCATTCAAGTCCCTTACATGCGGATTTAAACGCCTACAGGCTGAATGCCGGGTGAACCGAAAAAGGCATTTTCACGGCAAAATCAAGATGTTGAACGTGAAGTTGAGGCGACAATCCATGTGTTGCCGTTTAACGCGAGGCACATTTGCCAGCGAGCGCCGATACAACCGCGCCTGCATAAGCATCCCTTTTGCGTCATGAGAGCTTCATTAACGGCGCTTACATGAAGAACCTTACTTTGCCACAAGGGAGTTTGAGATGGTCGACGTCGTTTCAAGCAATTCGGAGGGTGGCAATCACCCCATTCACGGCACAGGCGCTTCCGCAAAATGGTTTCTGCCGATCTTTGGCATCGTCGTGCTCGGCGGCCTTGTCTATGTCGGCTATGCCCTTGGCAGCGATCTTGCCAATGCCGCTGCGGTTCCGTGGATCCTTCTCGGATTGGCGCTGCTGATCGCGCTCGGCTTTGAATTCGTCAATGGTTTCCATGATACGGCAAATGCGGTCGCAACCGTCATCTACACGCGTTCGCTGCCGGCCGAGTTTGCAGTTATCTGGTCAGGCTTCTTCAATTTTCTCGGCGTGCTGACCTCTTCCGGTGCGGTCGCCTTCGGCATTCTGGCGCTGCTGCCCGTTGAACTGATCCTTCAGGTCGGTTCCGGCTCCGGCCTTGCCATGGTCTTCGCCCTGTTGACCGCCGCCATCGTGTGGAACCTCGGCACCTGGTATCTCGGCCTGCCGGCGTCGAGTTCGCATACGCTCGTCGGTTCTATCATCGGCGTCGGCCTTGCCAATCAGTTCCTCGCACCGGCCGGGTCCGCGACGAGCGGCGTCGACTGGTCGCAGGCAAGCAGCGTCGGCATGTCACTCTTGCTATCGCCGATCATCGGTTTCTGCCTGGCCGCGGTGCTGTTGCTGGTCGCCAAAATTCTGATCCGCAACAAGAACCTTTATGAAGCGCCGAAAGGCAATGCGCCGCCGCCGCTTTGGATTCGCGGCCTGCTGATCTTCACCTGCACCGGAGTCAGCTTCGCCCATGGTTCGAATGACGGCCAGAAGGGCATGGGTCTGATCATGCTCATCCTTATCGGCCTCGTACCGACTGCGTTTGCACTGAACCGGACGCCCGATGTCAATTACCTTGATGCCTACAAGGCAGCCTCGGCGCAGGTCGAGACCGTCCTCGGCAAGTATGTGAAGCCCGGCGTTGCCACGCCTGCAGACCCGAAGGCTGCGGTCAGCGATGCCGTGAAGAGCAAGACCTGGACGGACGCAACCACGCCGGCACTGCAGGCCTATATCCATGCCACCAGTGCCGAGATCGCCGCCTATCCAAGCGTCGAAAAGCTGCCGAACGGCCTCGTCGGCAACGTTCGTAACGACATCTATCTGATCGGTGAATCGCTGAAGCTGATAGACAAGCAGAAGCTGCTGCCGATGAACACTGACGACCTGAAGGCCGTCACCAGCTATCACGCCGCCGTCGATCACGCGACCAAGTTCATTCCGCTGTGGGTGAAGGTTGCAGTGGCGCTGGCACTCGGGCTCGGTACCATGGTCGGCTGGAAGCGCATCGTGGTGACTGTCGGCGAAAAGATCGGCAAGACGCATCTGACCTATGGTCAGGGCGCTGCAGCCGAAGTCGTCGCCATGCTGACGATCGGTGCGGCAGACCATCTCGGCTTGCCGGTTTCGACGACGCACGTCCTCTCCTCCGGCGTCGCCGGCACCATGGCCGCGAATGGTTCCGGTCTGCAATGGTCCACCGTGCGCAACATGCTGATGGCCTGGATTCTCACCTTGCCGGCCTCGATCGCGCTCGCATTCGTACTCTTCATCCTGCTTCGCCAGGTCTTCTGACCGGCGTCGCCGGGCTATAGAACTGGCTAGCCGGCAAAATATCGTCAAGAGATTGGCGTCCTCCGCGCGGGCGCCATTATTCTTGCGGCTTGTTACCGTTGGCGCCGAGGCCGGAGAGTTTGGCAAGTTCCGAACGGCGGTTCGCATAATTCTGGGCGACCATCGGATAATTGGGAGCAAGACCCCATTTTGCGCGATATTCCTCGGGCGTCATGCCGTAATGAACGCGCAGGTGCCGCTTGAGCGTCTTGAAGCGCTTTCCGTCCTCGAGGCAGACGAGGTAGTCGTTCGTCACCGATTTCTTGAGATCGACGGCCGGAACGGGCCTCGCCTGCTCCTGCGGCGATGTGGATCTATCCAGAGCCTGCAGCGCCTCATGCACATCCGCGATCAGCTTCGGAAGGCTGCCGATAGGAACGGGATTGTGGCTGATATAGGCCGAAACGATCTTCACACAGCCGTCAAACAGAACATGCGATTGCGGCTGAGGCAGATCTCTCCTGCTGCCGAAAGCGTCCATCATCGTTTCCCGGGTCTCGTGTGGCTTGGCATGCGCCGCCGCGCGTGATTGCTTCATGTACAAACCCATTCGTGAATCTTGCATTGGTTTTCAAACTCCACAGGTTTTGGTTTGCGGCATCTTCGGCATCCCTAATGAGGACGCCCGCTCATTGCCGGTCTTTCTCCGCCACGGGCTCGCTACCGTCGGTCGCATCCGCAAAGTCCCTTGCGGGATCTGCAAATTCCTTTGCAGGATCTGCAAAGTAGGTAGCCAGCTTGGTGCATAGAATGATGAGGGGAATGCCGAGCATGAAGGCGGCATAGGTTGGATTGCCGTTGCAGTGGCGCAGCGTCTGAAGGATGAGCTTGCGCTCGACATCTTCCACGGTCTGGCCGACCAGAACACCGACGGCGGTGTTTACGGTATGCGGCGCAAGGCTGTCGTCGCAGGCGGAGAGGTGCGCGACGATCTCATCGATCAACCGCTCTTCGCTCGCCGTCGCCAGCACGATGCCGGCGGCGCGGTCGAGCTCACAAAAGACATAAAGGCCATTTTCCGCATCGATCGAGACCCGTCCGGAAACATTGCCCGATGCGTCGCGAATGACGATATGCGGCTCCTCTCCACCGACAAGGGTGAACGGCAACCGGCTGTCGATATAGGGAGCGCCGGGGAACAAGCCCTGCAGCTCCTCGAACAGCAAGTCAAGCCGTACTTGCGCCTGTACGTCCCGCGCAGTGGAGGCGGCGGAGACATCATAATCCCGATGGAAGGAAGGATGTTTGATCATGCCGTCACCTCCGCAGTCGAGGCGGAAAGAGAGGCAGGCAAGCAGCGCCTCCCACCGATGAACTCCAAGTCGTGGGTCCGTTTTGCCGAGCAGCTTTGCAGGACGACGGATGGAGTATTCATCCAACCTCCCGCAGGCCGAATTTGCCCTTTTTCCGTGGAAGCTGCTGAAGCGCTACGGGCTTGGACAGAAGGAAACCTTGCGCATGCGTCGCGCCGGTCGAACGTGCTGCCTCCAACTGCGCCTCGGTTTCTATTCCCTCGACGATAACCAGGGGAGCAAGACAGGATGCAAAACCGACCAGATGATACAGGCTGTCGCGGCCATCGCTGCCCGGTCTGATATCGCGGACAAAAGACGCGTCGACTTTGACGATATCGGCCGAGACCTGCAGCAGGTGCGCTGGGGTCGCAAAGCCGGCGCCGAAATCATCGATCGCAACGCGGCAACCGAGTGCACGTATCATTTTCAATCGTTCGATGGCGGCGCCGACGAGCGGATAGGTCTCGGTAATTTCAACGACAAGCCGGGAAGTCAACTCAGGTTTGTGATGGCTGATTCGGCTGAAAATATCGGCAAATCGATCCGGCGCGGATAAAGTGGCTGCGGACAGATTGCAGCCGAGTGTCAGTGCCGTATCGGCCATCAAGGCAGTCAAAATCATGTCCAGCATACGGAAATCGAGGTCGAAGCGACCATCCAGTCGCTCCAACTGCGGCACGAAGGTGCCTGCGGTGTGAACGACGCCTTCGGCATCCGTTACACGCGCCAGGCACTCGGCATAAAGAATCTCTTCGATGTTTTTGGCATCATGGATCGGCTGAACGACAAAGCTCAAACCACCCTTGGCGATTGCTTTCAAAATCAGGGCGTTATGCCCCTTGTCAATCCGGTTTCCTCTACCGCTCATCAAGCCTCCAACGGCTGCAAGATAGGCAGCAAACCGAAATTCGGAAAAAAAGGCCGGCATGTGAAAATGACGCAAACGCGCTGGGAGCATGGGATTTCCGGTGCCCGAAAGCCGCGTTCTCCATCTGCGAGACACCTTCTAACTCAAGGTAACTAGAGTTTCCCTTCCGCAAGCAGAATATGTCGCGTCGGGGGCGACAGCATATTTAGAATCAATATATTCCTAATATGTAAACTAGTATCGTCAAACATTCAATTGACACGAGTTTTTTGAGTTACTAATTCAATCATTGCCGAAGCGGGCAGCAACAATCTTCGGCCGTAAACCATAAGGCCGCTATATTGAGGAATGCGTCCGGCGGGCAAGTTCTTCCGGCGAGGCTTGCTTCAAAATCCCGGCCTACTTACCGTTGGAGCTCGCTTTCGTCGGACTGAGGCCACCAGTTCTCTTGCCTTGCTTCCCGCAGGGCATGATCGAGCGGCGGCAGGTCTGCATGCCATAGCCGCTCCCATTCGAGACTCATGACGCCGTCATAATGATCGGCGGCCAATGCAAAGAGCAGTGCCGGCATCGGAAACTCGCCGGCACCGGGAAGCGTGTAACTATATGGCAGCTTGCCGCTCGCCTTCGAGACACTGTCCTTCACATGAAGGTGCCTGACGTTGTGACGTAGCTGCTTCCAGGTTTCGGCAGGATCTTGTCCGCCTTTGCGCCAGGTGTGATGCGTGTCCCAGAGCAGGGCGCAATCGGGTGCCGCTTCCAGAAAACGGCCAAGCGCGTCCGGGCGCACCAGAAAGTCGTGTGTCTCCACCATGATATCCGAGGCAAAACCCTCGCGGCTGGCGGTCTCGCGCCACCATTCCAGCGTCGACAGTGCCTCGGAAAGTTCGCCGGCGTCACCAGTGCTGCCGCCATCGAAAATACGCAACGCCTTTATGCCGGCCGCCTCGGCCCATGGAAGATAGCGCAGGAACTCTTCCTTCGCTTGCGGCGTCGCGCCGACAAGGCGCATCGACGTGTTGAGCGCGCAAACGGCCACGGGAGAACGCTCGAGAGCATGGACAAGGCCGGCCGGAGTGCCAAAGCGCGCGGCAAAATAGGCCGGCAGATCGATCATACCGCCAAGCGCGCGAATTTCGATCGCATCAAGGCCATGACGTGCTGCGAGAGCAAGAGCCTCGTCCAATTCCAGCTCCGCACAGCCGAGTGTCGAAAATGCCAGCGACATTCTTGCGGCTTTGACATCAACGGCAGCAACCATCGCCTTCTCCGCTCTGTTCCAGAAATATACGGCATGCGACCTTCGCCAACGTGATGTCCCTCAAACAACTTGAACCAAGCACAGCGTTAGTAACTAAATGGATAATTGTGAAGCATCCTTCGGGCGTCAAGAGCTTGATGGCAGCGCCCGCGAGAGAGCCCAGCGCATCTTTTCGGATGCGCCGATCCGCACGCCCATGATTTTTA
>NZ_CP121662.1:3537500-3620000 GCF_029714285.1 Rhizobium sp. CB3090 | reverse complement strand
CGCCTTAAGCCTTTTTATCTAAGCTAGGTCTCATAAAAACCAATATTTTACATGAGATTTCTGCTATATAAGAAGGTGGGAGGACACCTTATGGAAATAACAAGACCAGAGAGCATCGTCGAAGTCAGCGTCGACAGCGCCACCGGAAGGAGGGCGCTCGGCATCATGAACATGCGCCAGGCATTGGATCTGCCTGACCTGCCGAGCTTCACCTACACCCATCCGGACCCGCAAAAAGCCGCCGCGGGCATCGTCGTCAGCCGGGAGGAACTGAAGCGCTTCCTCACCCGTCATTGAGCGGTAACGCGACAGATGACAGAGATCGCGCGCTTGCGCGCGAACCCTCTGTTGTGTCCTAATTCAGGCGGCCACCCGACCGCTCGTTGCAAGCGGCAAGAGCACAATGGCATTGAGCCCGCCGCCATCACGATCTTCCAGGCAAAACGCGCCATTATGCGCGTCCAGGATCTGCCGGACGATCGTCAGTCCCAAACCACTCCCGCCGAGATCGCGATTGCGCGATTCCTCCAGACGAACGAAGGGTTCGAGCACATCCTTGCGCCGCTCCACCGGAATGCCCGGGCCGCGGTCGCCGATAATGATGACCGCATGATCGCCGCGGCGCTCGATGCAAATATCAGCCCTGCCGCCATAACGCAGCGCATTGTCGATCAGATTGTCCAGCACCCGGGCCAGCGCCGTCTGCGGCATCGTCACCGCCAGTTCTCTTCCAAACGGCGAAAACGAGACGAGATCCGGTCCGTCCTGGCGCTCGGCGACAAGCGCACAAACAGCCGCATTGAGGTCGGCGATATCCCTTCCTCCGGAAACGACGGTGCTGCGGGCAAGGCCCAGCGCTTCTTCCACGAGGCGCTGCATGGCCTCGATATCGGCGATCGCCCGCTCGCGATGCGAAGTGTCGGGCATCATCTCCATACGTAGCCGAAAGCGGGTGAGGTAGGTCCTGAGATCATGGGAGATCGCCCCGAGGATCAGCGTGCGGTTGTTGATCAAGGCAGCGATGCGCAATTGCATGCCGTTGATGGCGCGGATCAGCATGCGCAGCTCGCAAGCGCCCCGCTCTGGAATATCGATCGGCTGCAGGCCCTTGCCGATGGAATTGACGGTGCGGGACAACCGCGTCAACGGCCTGGTCTCGCGCGCCACGGCGACGACGGCGATCACCGCCACCAGAACGCCGAGAAGCCCGGCCATAAAGCCCACCGGCACGCCGCGCAGCCGCACCGTCGGCGTATCGGTCAAGCTGAAGACAGCGACCTTGCCGCCGGCAACACCAATCGACACTTCGATCGTCCGGTCAGGAGCACCGACCGAAAACCAGCCTTGCGGCCGTTCCGGGAGAGAGCGCAAGCTGAAATAACGATCGCCGAATGCCATATTGGCAAACTCACGGGCGAATGTGCGGCCAAGCGTGGGATCGGCCGCATCATTTTGCGCGGGCGCTGTGGCATTGACCAGGCGCAGATCCAGACCGGTCGCGTTCAGCGCCCGCACGGCCTGCTCTTGTGCTTCGGGCGGAATGGTATCGAGCAGGCGCACCGCCGACCTGACCTGCATCGCCGGCGACAGCTGATGGCTGAGCGGTAAGTCCGGCTTCAAACCGGCGGCGACGAAGGCGGCGAGCTGGATGATGAACAGCGCCACGGCGACGATCATGATGATGCGGGAAACGAGACCGAGTTTCAGCATGGTTCAGACATCCCTCACATCGACGGTCAGGAGATAGCCGGCATTGCGGACGGTGGTGATGACCTGTGCGCCATCGGGCAAATACTGCGCAAGCTTGGTGCGCAGGCGCGAGACGGTGACATCGATAGTGCGATCGAAAGGGTCGGCACCGCGTCCGCGCGTCCAATCGAGCAATTGGTCGCGCGACAGCACCCGGCGCGGCCTTTCCAGGAAGCAGACAAGCAGATCGAACTCCGCGGTCGTCAGGCGCACCGGACCCTCGCCTTCTATCTCGATCGCCCTACCGTCGAGATCGACGATGAGGCCCGCGAAACTCTTGCGCCGGCGTGGGCCACCGCCCTCCTCCAGGCGTTCGGGGCCGGAGCGGCGCAGGATGGCGCGGATGCGCGCCAAAAGCTCGCGCGGATTGAAGGGTTTGCCGAGATAGTCGTCGGCGCCCATTTCAAGGCCGAGAATGCGATCGATATCATCGGACTTCGCCGTCAGCATCAGGATCGGCACCTGGCTGCGCGCCCGTATGCGGCGGCAGGCCGAAAGACCATCCTCGCCTGGCAGCATCAAGTCGAGAATGATGAGATCGGGGAAACCTCTGGCGAGTGCGCGATCCATGGCGGCGGCACTTTCGACCGCCTCGACGGCAAAACCTTCGCGGCTCAGGAACTCCTCCAGAAGCGCTCTAATTTCGCGGTCGTCCTCGACCAGAAGAAGCGATGCAGAAACCATGATGCATCCATGCGAGGCGAAGGGCGCTTTTGACAACAAGGAAACGGCCGATGATACAAACTGTAACAAATTTCCGCCGTTCTGAAAAATTCCGGCAACAGACGCCATGCAGGTTCGCGGCAATGGCCTTCCCTCCGGAGCGGACGGCGACAGCTACCCCGGCGTCGCCACACCCGACCCATCGCCGCTCCGGCCCGCCGGCAGGGCTCGCGTCGACAAGGCGCGAGCCCTGTCTGTCCTGTGTGTTTCCCTTTGTTGCGGTTTGCGTCCGGATGTTCCTCGTGCGAAGAATTGGCCTCGTGCGGAGAATTGGCCTTGTCGGCTGATACGCTTGACCATCGACAAAACAGGACGAGGCAACGGCGTGAGCCAAAGGCATGCACCGCAGAGATCAGGCAAGGGAGCAAAAGGCCGGCCGGAGGCGGAGGGCAAGCGTGTCACGCTGCCGCGGGCGCTGTCGAAGCTTGGCTATTGCTCCCGCACCCAGGCGGAAGCGCTGATTGCTGCCGGCCGTGTTGCTGTCGACGGCCGCAAGATCACTGATCCGGCCGCCTGGATCGATCTCGACCGGGCGCGGATTGCCATCGACGGCGTCGAGATCGCGGCGGAAAAGCAGCTTTATTTCATGCTGAACAAGCCGCGCGGGCTGGTGACGACACGCGACGACCCCGAGGGCCGGCCGACGGTCTACGACTGTCTGAAAGATATCGACGCCCGACATCTGGCGCCGGTCGGGCGGCTGGACAAGGCAAGCGAAGGGCTGCTTCTTTTCACCAATGATACCGTGTTGGCGCAGGCGCTGCTCGACCCCGTCACCCATGTCAGCAAGATCTATCACGTCCAGATCAACCGCATCATGGACCAGGAGCTCCTGAGCCGCATGGAACGTGGAATTATCGATGACGGCGAGCTTCTGACCGCCATCTCCGCCCGGTTGCTGCGCAGCGGCGACCGCAACGCCTGGATCGAGGTCGAGCTCAAGGAGGGGCGCAACCGGCAAATCCGGCGGATGCTGGAGGTACTCGACATCGAGTGCCTGCGGCTGGTGCGCGTCGCCTTCGGCGACATCGCGCTCGGCGATCTTGCGAAAGGCGCGGTCCGACCGCTGACGGAGGCGGAGATTCTCGGGCTTCGCCGCAGGGCGGGCATGGAAAAGAACGGACGAAATGGCCAGAAGGCGGGACGCAATGCAGCCTCATGATTTCTGGCAGGAGATCCATCCACCGCAAAGCTTTGATGCCAGGGGCGAATTCCGCGATTTCTATGTGGCGGAACTGCCGGACGGGCGGCAATTACGCCTGCCGATCCGCGTGCTGGCCGATGGCGGTCGCGCGCTGGCCTCGCTGATCATCAATCAGGCAAGTTTTTCCGTGCAGGAGGCGCTGGCAGAAGCGCTGGCAGCACGCATCGCCGTGCATGATGTCGATGTCGTCGCTGGACTGCCGACGCTCGGGTTGACGCTGGCAAGCGCCATCGCCCGCGTGCTCGGCCATCAGCGTTATGTTCCGCTCGGCACCTCACGCAAATTCTGGTATCGCGAGGATCTGTCGGTTTCGCTGTCCTCCATCACCACGCCGAACCAGGAGAAACGGCTTTATATCGACCCGCGCATGCTGCCGCTCCTTCAAAGGAGGCGGGTTGCGTTGATCGACGACGTGATCTCGAGCGGCGCTTCGATCGTCTCCGGCCTGGAGCTTCTGACTGCATGCGGTATCGAGCCTGTCGTGATCGGGGCTGCCATGCTGCAATCCGAACGCTGGCGGGAGCGGGTCGATGCCACCGGCAAACCGTGGAGCGAGCGGATCGTCGGCGTGTTTTCGACACCGATCCTCGAAAGAGGCCGCAACGGCTGGTGGCATAGGCCTGCCTGACGGCACGCCGCGCCGGGGCTGTACAGAACCGGCGGGCTGGTTCATTCTGGGTGCAAGCGAATCTCGGGGGCCTGCCCATGACGTTCGAACAAGCATCCCTGCTGGTCCTTCTGGGACTGATGCTGGCGCTGTTTTGTCTTGACCGTTTTCGGATCGAGATCATCTCGATCGCCGGGCTGCTTGCCGGATACGTGCTGGGCCTCTATCCGGCGGAGGGGGTCTTTTCCGGCCTCGCAAGCCCGGTCGTGATCACCGTGATCGAAATCCTGCTGATCGTGCAGGTGCTGTCGCGGGCACAGCTTTTCGGCGCGCTGGCGGATCGAATGCTTGCCGCCGACCCGCCGTCTTTTTTGATCACCGCTGCGCTTTCCGGACTGACGGCCTTCATCTCGATCTTCATGAACAATATCGGCGCCTATGCCATCGCGCTGCCGGTAGCGCTGCGCATCGCCGACGTCACAGCCATTCCGCGGCGACAATTGCTGATCCCCATTTCATTTTCGGCATTGCTCGGCGGATTGGTGTCGCTGATCGGCACGCCGGCCAACCTTCTGGTCAGCGACGCGCTGCTGAGGGCGACGGGACGCGGCTTTCACTTCTTCGACTTCGCCTATGTCGGCTTGCCAGTTGCCATAGTCGGCGTGATCCTGATCGCCACAACGGTTCCGCGGCTGTTTCCCAAATCTGGCGAGGAGGATGCGGCTCCCGGCCAGACCATAGACCGGCAGATGATCGCTGAACGCCGGATACCGCACGGCTCTCCCTTGGTCGGGCAGCGCCTGGTGGACTGCCGTCGGGCTTTCGGTATCCAGCCGCACGCGCTGATTCGCGGCAGCCGCGTCGCCTCCCCTGTCGAAGGTACCGTAATCGAGGCTGGAGACATTCTGCTTGCCGAAGGACCGGATGTACTGTTCGACAGGCTGTCGGCGAAAGGCGTGCTGACGCTCGAATCTCATCCCGATCCCTATGGATCCGATTTCATTCGCAGCGAAGCGGTAGTCATGCCGCAAAGCACGCTGATCGGTTCGCACATCGAATCGCTCGACGTTTTTCGCTCGCGCGGGATCGCGATCACCGGCCTATCCATGCGCTCGCCGCGCGTTGAGGGGCGATTCGACGATCTTGCGCTGGCGATCGGCGATATTCTCAAGCTGGAAGGGCCGAAGCACGCGATCGCCGAGGCGCTGGAGGAATGCGAATGCCTGCCGCTGGCTGCTAGCCACGATCATACGCCTCCGCTCAGCTCTTTCTGGCCGCTTCTGCTTTTTGCCGGTGGCGTGCTCGCCACCGGCACCGGCCTGCTTCGCCCCGAGATCGCCTTTGCAGGCGTCATTCTGGCGATGGCGCTGTTGAACTTCATCAATCTGCGCGCTGCGATCGCCGACCTCAACTGGCCGATCATCATCATGCTGGCGGCGATGATCCCGCTCGGCGCGGCAGTCGCGTCATCGGGGACGGCGGAGATGCTGGCGGCCTGGCTCGGCACCATCGTGCCAATCGAGCGTCCGGGTTTCGGCGTCGCGCTCATCCTGTTTCTGGCAATGGCGATCACTCCATTCGTCAACAACGCCACCGTCGCCATCGTGTTGACGCCGATCGCCTTCGAACTGGCAGCCAAGGCCGGGCATTCCGCCAACGCCTATCTGATTGCCGTTGCGGTCGGCTCCTCGCTCGATTTCATCACGCCGTTCGGCCACCACAACAATACGCTGACCATGAGCATCGGCAGCTATCGTTTCAGCGACTTCCTGCGCGCCGGCTGGCTGCTGACCATTCTCAGCTACGGTCTGGCGCTCGCCTTGATCGGCTGGTTCTGGATTTGAGGGCGCGACCGCGCTTGACAGACGAAGACGATCCCGCCCGAAAATCGATTCCGATTTCTGGTATTATGCGTTAAGGGACCAACCATGAAGCGTCCGCCGGGCGGATGCACGAGCCTGCGGGTGACCATCTTGCGAATTCTCTCCGAAGCCCATTTTCCGGAACTGCCCAATTATTACCGCGGCAAGGTGCGCGAAAATTATGACCTTCCGGATGGGAGCCGCATCATCATCAGCACCGACCGGTTGAGCGCCTTCGACCGCATCCTCACCTGCATTCCGTATAAGGGACAGGTGCTGACGCAGACGGCGCGTTACTGGTTCGAGGCGACGAAGGACATCTGCCCGAACCACGTCATCGCCTATCCCGATCCGAACGTCGTCGTCGGCAAGCGGCTGAACATCCTGCCAGTGGAGATCGTCGTGCGCGGCTATCTTGCCGGCACCACCGGCACCTCGATCCTGACACTCTATAAGAAAGGTCAGCGCGAGATGTACGGCGTTACGTTGCCGGACGGGATGCGCGACAACCAGATCCTGCCAACGCCGATCATCACACCGACCAGCAAGGAATTCGACGGCGGCCACGACGAACCGCTGACGCCGGCTGAGATCATCGAGCGAGGGCTTTTGACGAAGGAGCAATGGCAGACATTGTCGGACTACGCGCTGGCTTTGTTCGCGCGTGGCCAGGAGATTGCCCGGACACGGGGGCTGATCCTGGTCGACACGAAATATGAGTTCGGCACCGACGAAAACGGCAACATCCTGCTCGCCGACGAAATTCACACGCCGGACAGCAGCCGCTACTGGTTGGCCGATAGTTACCAAGACAGCTTCGAAAGGGGCGTGCGTCCCGCAAGTTTCGACAAGGATTTCGTCCGCGCCTGGGTGAGCGAGCGGTGCGATCCCTATAAGGACGAGATACCGGAAATTCCGCTCGACCTGATCGAACAGACCTCAAAGGTGTACATCCGCGCTTACGAAGCGATCACGGCTACGGCTTTCGTTCCTGACGACCGCGGTGCAACACCGCGCGACCGGGTTCGCGCAAGCCTCTCCCCCTATTTCCCATAGGGAAACGTCTGAATAGGCATTCAACCCGGTGCAGCCGTGTCGAATGACCGCCTCAAAGTTGCAACTAATCTCGAATCCTTCCCCACCCACTGCTTTAAGTGGCAAGGGGAAGGGTATGTTTTTTGCAACACTTCATAATTTTTTTACCCGAACCCCCCTATTTGTCATGTTCCCACAGGTGTTCCGCCGCGAAAAATCGCAAAAGGCACTGTGCTATTGCAAACTTGTTGATAGATTGACGCCGAATGCTTCGGGTCGTTTGTTGGTATTGCGTAGACAGAAGCGCCTACACGCATGGGGTCACGTTGACTCCGTAAGATAGTGACCATGTAAAATGAATTGTGGGATAATGTGATGGTATCCATTCGTACTGCCGCCCCCGCCCTGCTGCTTCTTCTGGCAGGTTGCGTCAGCGGCCCCGATCATAAGCCACCGGAAATGCCCCTCGCGGCCAAGTTCTCGGAGGGCGGTACGAAGGTCAACGGCGACGTCTCCGGTTCGCAATGGTGGACCGCTTTCGGCGACAAGAAGCTGAACGCCTTGGCTGAGCAAGGACTTGCAGAAAACCTCAACATCCAGCAGGCGCTGGAACGCATCAATCAGGCTCAGGCCAACGTTGTCTCCGCCGCCGCCGGCGGAATGCCGAACCTCACAGTGTCGGGTAGCCACACCACCAGCGGCCAAAAGGGCAGCCTGCGCACGGAAACCGAAACGCGCAACACCTCCGCCGGCGATGTCACGGCTTCGTGGCTGCTCGACCTCTGGGGTCAATATCGCCGCGCCAAAGAAAGTGCCAACGCATCGCTGGATGCCGCCTATTCCAACGTCGACTCTGCTCGCCTGACCTATCTCCAGGATCTGGCAACCAGCTATGTCAATGTCCGCTTCTATCAGGCCAGCATCTTGATTGCGCAGGCTAACCTGAAGTCGCGCCGCGAGACGCTGGCATTGACCAAGTTCCAGCTCGATGCCGGCGCCGCTTCCCGCCTCGACGTCGTCCAGGCTGAAGGTCTCGTCAATTCGACGCTTTCGACAATTCCGGGCCTCGAAATCAACTATCGACAGGCAGTGCATCATATCGCAACCCTGCTGAACGTGCCGTCGCAGACCATTATCGCCCAGTTGCAGGGCGGCGGTAGCCAGCCGGTATTCCGCGGCCGCGTGGATACGGGGGTCCCCGCAGACCTCATTCGCAACCGGCCCGACATCCGTATCGCCGAGCGTAACCTTGCGGCTGCGACCGCTCAGATCGGCGTGGCGGAGGCCCAGCTCTATCCGACGATCACGCTGGGGGGTTCGATTTCGCCATCCTATATCCACACGAACTCCATCAGCGGCGGCCTGACAACTTGGTCATTCGGCCCAAGCCTGACGTTGCCGATCTTCGATGGCGGCAGGTTGCGCGCCAACGTCAAGAGCGCCGAATCCACCAGCCGCGAAGAGTATATCGTCTGGAAGCAGACGGTGCTGTCTGGCGTGGAAGAGGTCGAAAACGCCCTGTCAGCCGTCAGCCGCGATGCTCAGACGGTTGCCGCACTGCGGGCGCAGGTGAAGTCCTATCAGGAAGCCCTCGAACTCTCGACGGCAAGCTATAAGGACGGTGCCTCTTCGCTGCTCGACGTTCTCGACGCACAGCGAAACGTTTCGGATGCGCAGAACAGCCTTGCCCAAGCTGTCCAACAGAGCGCTATCGACTATATCAAACTGAACGTGGCGATCGGCGCCGGCTATGTTCCGGCCAAAAAGGCAATCGTTGCCGAGGCCCCGGCCAAGGTCGTCAAGGTCGCAGCCAAGAAGACCGTCAACTAATAGGACCGCCCAGTTCCTCCGGGCGCTTTTCATACGAACCGCCGCGGGCAACTGCGGCGGTTTTTCTTTATCCGGAAAAATGGACCAAATTGAAAATGGCGCGCTCCGCTTCCGCAAAGCACGCCACCAGACAGTCAATAAACAAAAAGGCCGGAACAAGCCGGCCTTTCGTCATCCACCCTCACATCAGTGCCAGTACATCCGTGGTCAAAGGGAAGGTAGAACTGCAGCCAGATTGATCGCGAAAGGTTAACACAAGGTCAACGCCACTTCCGCAATCTCCAGGGAATGAAAACGGCTCGCTTTAAAGCGCGCCCGGCATTCACCGACTGACTGACTGCAGTTCATATCGGGTGGCAAAGTGACGATTTCAAGGCCGGCAAAATTATTCTCCCGGACCATATGACCAGAAGACGCGTAAGCCGCAGTAACCTTCAAGATAGTAAGTAGACCTGTCTAAAATTTAATGCAATTTTGAGGGTCTTGCCCGCATCCGTTCAACCTGCATTCATGCAAATTCCCCTAAAACTCCTGAAAAGATTGAAGGAATAGCGCTGGACCCTAACAGAATCCCGCGATTGCGCTAACTTTCATCTTATCGAAACTGGAAACGGCATGCCGGGTCCTGTAACCGCACCACATGTCCCTTGCCGGATATGTCTGACAAGCGGGCAACAGCAATCAGCGCTGCCGCCGAGCAACCCTATCCTGCCGGCGACGCGCGAAGGAGAGCATTGATGAATCATAAGCTTCTTGCCGCCATTACGCTGACCGCACTCGTTGCGATACCGGCAATCGCGGAAGCCGCAGAGGGTTTTGCCACCGCCAACGTCAATATGAGGTCCGGCCCGAGCACGCGGTATCCGGCAGTGACCATGATCCCCGTCGGCACGCCGCTGGAAATCAACGGCTGCCTTAACGAAACGCCATGGTGCGACGTCTCCTTCTTTGGCGGCCGCGGCTGGGTCGCCGGTCAGTACATCCAGGCAACCTATCAATCGCGCCGCATCTATGTCGGACCGCGATATTACCGGCCGCTCGGCATTCCGACCATCACCTTCAATCTCGACGATTACTGGGATCGCTATTACCGTGGCCGCGATTTCTACCGCGATCGTGATCGTTGGCGGCGCGGGCCGGGCTGGGGCTACCGTCGCCCGGATTCGAATTGGGATCAGCGTCCTTATCGTAACCCTGATTGGAATGACGGATCGGACAGCAACTGGGATCGCCGCCCGTACCGAAACCGCGACTGGGGTGACCAGCAGGACAATGAAGACTGGCGCCGGCAACGGGATCGCAACCGCGACTGGGGTGGGCAACAGGACAATAACCAGGACTGGGGCGGTCAGGACCGTCGGCGTGACGATAACCGCCAGGGCGATCAGCAGCGCCGGCCGCCGCCGCAGCAACAACAACCGCAGCAGCAACAGCCGCGGCAACCACAAGCACAACAGGGGCAGAACAATCCACGGCCGAATGCCGGTTCGCCAGGACCATATAGCCCCGACCGTGTCGACCCTTGCCCGGCTGGGCAGCCTGATTGCCGTATGACGCCCAGAGGCTTCAACCGGTAAATTATCTTCAGGCAATGAGATAACCAGGCCAGCGACCCACGTCGCTGGCCTTTTACATTGCGCAATTTATGCCTGGCAGCCGCTTGCCATCCGGGAATGCGGCGGCGAAATCGAAATGACGATGTCAGGAGGAAACGCGCCTTCGAATTTGCGCGACAACAGCCGGCATTCACCGGCTCGGAAGATTGAGCGATCGGGCGGCGTCGAAAGCGCCGCGCTGCCTCAATGGGTTTTCAGATGCGCCTCGCGCGTCGCGGAAATAAACATTTCACGCGCCTCTTCGGCGGATTTCCGTCCGTCGATCGCAGCTCGGCAGACGCTTCTTGCAGCCACGTAGAGCGGACCGCGTCGATCTGGCCAGAGGTTGGCCATGCAATTCAGGGCCTCGGAGGGGCCGGTCACCGTCTGAGAGCTGCCATGGGCGAAACCGATCTCGATCGGATTGCTCCATTTGATGTGTCGCATGAATACTCCTCCTCACGCGCGCTACCGGGTGCTTGCGACTCCACTATAACCTCAATCAGAGTATTCGAAAATATGGAACATTCAAGCGCATTCCATGGGATCGAAAACAATCCAAAAGGGTAAACTCGCGGCCCGGCTGAAACCGGCCCGCGACTCCAGGAGTTTCACCTAAGGATAAAGTTTTTAATGGCCGCAAAGTTCCAAGAGAGCCGAAGCAAACATCATCTCTCGCAAACAGGAGGAGTATCGGATGTTCTCACTTTTTCCGTGCAATCCGCTTCGCATCATCGGCCGAGAAGCCGGCGCGGCGGGCGAGCCGCTCCAGTCCGAAAATTCGGTCAAGCTGGTCGATCAGCCATAATTCAAAGCGTTTCCACATGATACCGCCTCCCGCAACGGACCAACTGGTCACAGCGGTTCACGATGACCTCGCGTCAGGCCTGTCCACTCTCTTAGCGAAACAGTCTCTAACGAAATAGTGGGGGCCTCTGCGCGTTCGACAGCAGCTCCTGCTTGGTGGCGAAGTCGCCGAACAGCTTCTTCAGCCGAAGTTCCTCTTCCTTGCAAATGCGATGGCGCCGCACGAAATCCTCAACACTCCAGACTTCCCGCAGCTTATTCTCACCAACTTTATCGAGGTTGATATGTGAACTCATTTGCTCGCCCCCTTATTTTATGAAAAGAGAATGCACGAGAAAAACAAAAGTTCCTTGAACAAACCCGTTGTGGATGGACGAATGCTGCCGCTGCGATCGGTTAAGGATGTTTTTAATTCCTCCTTAAATCGCCGCATTTACAGTTCACCCCGGCTATAACGCCCAGGCGGTGCGAGCGCGGGGGACGAGCGGGCGCGTTGCGGCCCAACATCAGACATTGGAATATGGAACCATCGGGGGTACGACCGGTCCGCAATGGCAGGCAAAAGCAGATCAGGCCAGAGGATAGAGCCCTCGTTTTCAGGCGGTAACGAACGCAGCGATGATGGTTTCAGCGCAGGCGAGCGGATTGCCGGCGGCGGACGTTCCTCCGGTCGGGGCGAGGATCCCCTGCCGGACAGACCGCGCCGCCCTAAAAATCGGCGCAAGCAGCCGCGGCGCGAGCGCGGCGGCGGCTTCTTCGGTTTCCTCCGTTCGGTGATCTATTGGGGCATCGTGCTCTGCATCTGGGCCGGCATCGGTGCCGCCGGCCTCGTGGTCTATTATGGATCGCGCATGCCGAACGCCAGCACTTGGGCCATTCCCGATCGACCCCCAAACGTCAAGATCGCCGATGTCGGCGGCAGCATCATCGCCAATCGCGGTGCGACCGGCGGCGAAGCTCTGACGCTGAAAGATATGTCGCCCTATATTCCCGAGGCGATCATCGCAATCGAGGACCACCGCTTCTATTCGCATTTCGGCTTCGATCCGATCGGCCTCGGGCGCGCGGTGGTGACGAACGTTTTGACCGGCCATGCCGTGCAGGGCGGCTCGACACTGACGCAACAGCTCGCCAAGAACCTCTTCCTGTCGCCGGAGCGCACGCTCGAACGCAAGGTGCAGGAAGTGCTGCTCGCCATCTGGTTGGAGCACAAGTACACCAAGGATCAGATCCTTACGATGTACCTGAACCGCGTCTACTTCGGCGCGAACGCCTATGGCGTCGAGGCGGCGGCACAACGTTACTTCAACAAGTCCGCCCGCGACGTCAATCTCGGCGAAGCGGCCATGCTCGCCGGCCTCGTCAAGGCGCCGTCGAAGCTGTCGCCAGCGCGCGATCCCGCTGCGGCCGAAGCCCGCGCGCAGCTCGTGCTGCAGGCGATGCGCGACCAGGGTTTCATCAGCGAAGCCGATATCAAGACGGCGATGTCGCAGCCGCCGACGCATGCGACAAGCTATTGGAGCGGCGCGCAGAACTATGTCGCGGACATGGTCATGGACCAGCTTCCCGGCCTGATCGGCGGCGCCGTCAAAGAAGATCTGACCGTCGACACCACGATCGACACGTCGCTGGAGCAGAAGGCCGAACAGGCACTGAACGATGTGCTTGCCAAGGACGGCAAGAAACTCAACGCTTCGCAGGCCTCCCTCGTCTCCGTGGACGCAACGGGCGCCATCCGTGCGCTGGTGGGCGGCCGCGACTACGCGCAGAGCCAGTTCAACCGCGCCGTCACCGCCAAGCGCCAGCCGGGCTCGGCCTTCAAGCCTTTCGTCTATACCGCGGCATTGGAGATGGGCCTGACGCCAAACTCGATCCGCAATGACGCGCCGGTGAAGATCGGCAACTGGGCGCCGGAAAATTACGAGCAGAAATATAGCGGGCCGGTGACGCTCGCCACGGCGGTGGCCCATTCGCTGAACACGGTGGCCGCGCAGCTTGCGACCGAAGTCGGGCCGGAGCAGGTGGTCAAGGTCGCGCATCGGCTGGGCATCGAATCCGACCTGCAGGCCAATGCATCGATCGCGCTCGGCACATCGGAAGTCTCGCTGCTGGAGCTGACCTCGGCCTATGCCGCCTTCATGAACGGCGGCTACAAGGCGACGCCACATGTCATAACCAAGGTGACGACGGCCTCCGGCAAGGTGCTCTACCAGGCGAATTTCGACAACCCGCCGCGAGTCTTGAACCCAGATGTCGTCACCAACATGAATGCGATGATGACCGGCGTCATCAATTTCGGCACCGGCAAGGCCGCCCGCATTCCCGGCTGGCAGGCGGCCGGCAAGACCGGCACGACGCAATCCTTCCGCGATGCGCTGTTCGTCGGTTTCACCAGCCATCTGACCACCGGCGTCTGGTTCGGCAATGACGACGGCAAATCGATGAAGAAGGTGACGGGAGGCGGGCTGCCGGCCAAGGCCTGGAAGGAATTCATGGTCGCCGCCCACAAGGGCCTGACACCGACCCCGATCTTTGGCGGCGGCCAGATCATCGACAACGGCCTGCCGGTGGCAGAAACTGCACCGAATGGCGATCAGCAAACGACGATCGGCGCTATCATCTCCGGCAGCAACGGCGGGCAGGATGCACAACAGCAGAGCCAGCCTATGATCCGGCAACGTCCGGCGCAGCAACCGATCCAGCAGCAGCCGGTCAATCAGGCCGCGATGAACGACGATCCCGAGGATCTGCCGCCCGTGGGCCTTGCCGACGACAATCCCTACAGCTCGGACAGGTACTACGACGACGATATCCCACCTGCCGATATCGGCGATCCCAGCCCGACTCCGGCGACGGTGCGGCGGCACCACCGCTCATCGCTTCTCGATATCATCCTGGGGCAATAGGAAACGATTCTCGCCATTGCCGCTTGCATGGCCGGGTCAAGGCTGATCTGATAGATGATTGCCCAAATTCCACGGGCTCACCGCCTCGATGGGACACTGTGGAATTTGGACGACAAACCATTCGTTTTGCTGGATTCCAGGTGATTTCCTGCCTTGCAGTCAGTAAAACCGCTACTTATATACGCGGCATCACCGCAGTCATGGCTGCGCAATCCTCAAGACCATCCCGTAAGGGGCTGTCAATGGAATGCCTGACAGGGGTTCCGATAGCTTGCTTCAAGGAGAGAATGACATGGCAAAAGTAATTGGTATCGACCTTGGAACTACGAATTCCTGCGTCGCCGTCATGGACGGCAAGGACGCGAAAGTGATCGAGAATGCCGAAGGCGCCCGCACCACCCCCTCGATGGTAGCCTTCACTGACGACAGCGAACGCCTCGTCGGCCAGCCGGCCAAGCGTCAGGCGGTCACCAACCCCACCAATACCCTCTTCGCTGTCAAGCGCCTGATCGGCCGCCGCTACGAAGATCCGACCGTCGAGAAGGACAAGCATCTCGTTCCCTTCAAGATCGTTCGCGGTGACAATGGCGATGCCTGGGTCGAAGCGCAGGGCAAGGGCTATTCGCCCGCACAAGTTTCCGCAATGATCCTTCAGAAGATGAAGGAAACCGCCGAATCCTATCTCGGCGAAAAGGTCGAAAAGGCCGTCATCACCGTTCCCGCCTACTTCAACGACGCGCAGCGCCAGGCAACCAAGGATGCCGGCAAGATCGCCGGTCTTGAAGTTCTGCGCATCATCAACGAGCCGACTGCTGCAGCACTTGCCTACGGCCTCGACAAGAAGGACGGCAAGACCATCGCCGTCTACGACCTTGGCGGCGGCACCTTCGATATTTCGATCCTGGAAATCGGCGATGGCGTCTTCGAAGTGAAGTCGACCAATGGCGACACCTTCCTTGGCGGTGAAGACTTCGACATGCGTCTCGTCGAATATCTCGTTGCCGAGTTCAAGAAGGACAACGGCATCGACCTCAAGGGCGACAAGCTCGCTCTGCAGCGTCTCAAGGAAGCCGCTGAAAAGGCCAAGATCGAACTGTCCTCTTCGCAACAGACCGAAATCAACCTGCCCTTCATCACGGCAGACGCCACCGGTCCCAAGCACCTGACGCTGAAGCTGACCCGCGCCAAGCTGGAAAGCCTGGTCGACGATCTCGTTCAGCGCACCATCGCTCCCTGCAAGGCAGCGCTCAAGGATGCTGGCGTTACCGCCGCTGAAATCGACGAAGTCGTTCTCGTCGGCGGCATGAGCCGCATGCCGAAGGTACAGGAAGTCGTCAAGCAACTGTTCGGCAAGGAGCCGCACAAGGGCGTCAACCCGGATGAGGTCGTCGCTCTCGGCGCTGCCATCCAGGCCGGCGTTCTGCAGGGCGACGTCAAGGACGTTCTGCTGCTCGACGTGACCCCGCTGTCTCTCGGCATCGAAACGCTGGGCGGCGTCTTCACCCGCCTGATCGAGCGCAACACGACGATCCCGACGAAGAAGTCGCAGACCTTCTCGACCGCCGACGACAACCAGTCGGCCGTGACCATCCGCGTTTCGCAGGGCGAACGCGAAATGGCTGCCGACAACAAGCTGCTCGGCCAGTTCGACCTCGTCGGCCTGCCGCCGGCTCCGCGTGGCGTGCCGCAGATCGAAGTCACCTTCGACATCGACGCCAACGGCATCGTCCAGGTTTCGGCCAAGGACAAGGGCACCGGCAAGGAACAGCAGATTCGCATCCAGGCTTCGGGCGGCCTCTCTGACGCCGACATCGAGAAGATGGTCAAGGATGCCGAAGCCCATGCCGCCGAGGACAAGAAGCGCCGCGAAGGCGTAGAAGCCAAGAACCAGGCCGAAAGCCTGATCCACTCCAGCGAGAAGTCGCTGAAGGATTACGGCGACAAGGTCACCGAAGCCGACCGCAATGCGATCTCCGAGGCGATCGCAGCGCTGAAGGCGGCCACCGAAGCTTCCGAACCGGATGCCGAGGACATCAAGGCCAAAACCCAGACGCTCATGGAAGTGTCCATGAAGCTCGGCCAGGCGATCTATGAGTCGCAGCAGGCGGAAGGTTCTGCCGCTGATGCATCGGCAGGCGGCAAGGACGATGTCGTCGATGCCGACTATGAGGAAATCAAGGACGAGGACGACCGTAAGCGGTCTGCATAATCGCAAGCCATAACTGGTTTTGCTGAAACTCATCCGGCTGTCTTAGGGCAGCCGGAAATCCATTTCCGGGGTCTATTCCTTAATGGCAAAAGCGGACTTTTACGACACGTTGGGCGTCGCCAGGACGGCAGATGAAAAAGAGCTGAAAAGCGCTTTTCGCAAGCTGGCGATGAAATTTCATCCGGACAAGAACCCGGAGGATAAGGACGCCGAGCGAAAGTTCAAGGAAATCAACGAAGCTTACGAGACGCTCAAGGACCCGCAGAAGCGCGCGGCCTATGATCGTTACGGCCATGCCGCCTTCGAGCATGGCGGCATGGGCGGTGGCGGCGGTTTTGGCGGCGGCGGCTTCGGCGGCGGTGGCTTCTCCGATATTTTCGAAGATATTTTCGGCGAGATGATGGGTGGCGGACGCTCGCGCGGGCGCTCCTCCGGCGGTCGCGAACGCGGCGCCGACCTTCGCTACAACATGGAAATCTCGCTCGAAGAGGCCTTCACCGGCAAGACGGCGCAGATTCGCGTGCCGACATCGATCACCTGCGACGTCTGTTCCGGCTCCGGCGCCAAGCCGGGCACGCAGCCGAAGACCTGCGGCACTTGCCAGGGTGCGGGCCGCGTGCGGGCGGCACAGGGTTTCTTCTCGGTCGAACGTACCTGCCCGACCTGCCATGGGCGCGGCCAGATCATTCCCGATCCCTGCACCAAATGCCACGGCCAAGGCCGCGTGACCGAGGAGCGTTCGCTTTCGGTCAACATCCCGGCCGGCATCGAGGATGGCACGCGCATCCGGCTGCAGGGCGAAGGCGAAGCCGGCCTGCGCGGCGGGCCCTCGGGCGATCTCTACATCTTCCTCTCCGTCAAGCCGCATGAATTCTTCCAGCGCGACGGGGCCGATCTCTATTGCGCCGTACCGATCTCGATGACAACGGCGGCCCTTGGAGGCACCTTCGACGTTGCAACGCTCGACGGCACGAAATCGCGCGTCACCGTTCCCGAGGGCACGCAGGTCGGCAAGCAATTCCGCCTGAAGGCGAAGGGCATGCCGGTGTTGCGCTCCAGCCAGGTCGGGGATCTCTACATTCAAATCCAGATCGAAACGCCGCAAAAGCTCACCAAGCGTCAGCGCGAGCTGCTGCAGGAATTCGAGCAGATCTCCTCGAAGGACAACAATCCCGAATCAACCGGCTTTTTTTCCCGCATGAAGGATTTCTTCGATACGTTCAGCGACTAAGCGGCGAATCATATTGCTTCACGTGAAACCGGCCGGTGATTCGGCCGGTTTTTTATTTGGTGTCGAATCACCCGCCCTCGTGGTTCGAGGGTCGCTTCGCTCCCGCCTCACCACGAGGCTGATCTTTTGCACCCATTCGCGATACTCCCCTTCCAGTTTGAGGGTTCCTTCGGACATCTGCCACTGGATTGCTCTTTTGCGGCTGGGTGCCAGATCCGCTCCACCCTCATCCTGAGCCCGTCGAAGGACGAGAGTGGCCCCGCAGTCTCCCCACCCACCTTCTTCCGTAGCCATCGGCAAAATCCTTGCACTTGTGCGGGGTTCGGCATACCCCTCGGCCATCGACACGAATCCGGATGCCCGATGCCGCACAAGGTTTTCATCTCGCGCCTGAAGCTGACCGACTTCCGCAATTATGCGGCGGCGGCGCTTGCGCTTGACGAGCGGCATGTGGTGCTGACCGGGGACAACGGCGCCGGCAAGACCAATCTGATGGAGGCAGTCTCCTTCCTCTCGCCGGGGCGCGGGCTGCGGCGCGCGGCCTATGCGGATGTCACGCGCGTCGACGCATCGGGCGGCTTTTCGATCTTCGCCGAACTCGATGGCATGGACGGCGAAGTCGAGATCGGCACCGGTGTCGACGCGACAGACGAGACGACGGCCCGAAAACTCAGAATCAACGGTACGCCGGCGAAGACCGCGGACGAACTGACCGACCATCTGCGCGTGCTCTGGCTGACGCCATCCATGGATGGATTGTTCACTGGCGGCTCCTCCGAACGGCGGCGTTTCCTCGACCGGCTGGTGCTGTCGCTCGATCCGGCGCATGGCCGCCGCGCCAGCGATTTCGAACGCGCTATGCGCAGCCGCAACAAATTACTCGCCGAAGGCCGATTCGATCCTTCCTGGCTTGCCGGCATCGAAGAACAGATGGCGAGTCTCGGCATCGCCATGGCGCTCGCCCGACAGGAAATGCTCGGCCTTCTTACCCGACTGATCGACGACAGCCGCGAGGCGACGCCTTTTCCGTCGGCAACGCTAGAGCTCTCCGGTTTCCTCGACCGGCAGTTCGATCGTCCGGCCGTCGATCTCGAGGACAGCTATGCCGAGATGCTGCGTGACGGTCGTTATCGCGACGCGGCCGCCGGGCGTACGCTTGACGGTCCGCACCGGGCCGATCTGCTGGTGCGTCATCGCGAGAAACATATGGAAGCGGAGCGCTGCTCGACGGGCGAACAGAAGGCGCTGCTCGTCGGCCTCATCCTTGCCCATGCCCGCCTCGTCGGCAATTTGACCGGCCATGCGCCGATCCTGTTGCTGGATGAAATCGCCGCGCATCTGGACGAAGGCCGGCGTGCAGCCCTCTTTGACCTGATCGACGGGCTCGGCGGCCAGGCCTTCATGACCGGCACCGATAAGGCGATGTTTTCCGCGCTTGGCGAGCGTGCGCAATTCTTTACCGTCGCGCATGGCGGCATTACGAAATCATAGCGGCTCCTTTGCCCCGATTGTGATAGGCTCGCTCGCATGGACCCTTTGAGCTCAGACGAAATCGCCCGCTATCAGCGCCATATCCTCCTGCCGGAGGTCGGCGGCGCCGGCCAGCAAAGACTGAAGGCGGCACGCGTGCTTGTTATCGGCGCTGGCGGCCTTGGTGCGCCGGTGCTGCAGTACCTCGCCGCCGCCGGTGTCGGCACGCTGGGTATTGTCGATGACGACCGCGTTTCGCTTTCCAACCTGCAGCGGCAGGTGATTCACGATACTGGGACGATCGGCGAGCTGAAGACGCAAAGCGCGGCGGATGCCATCGCGCGATTGAACCCGCATGTGCGCGTCATCCGTTTCGAGGAGCGGTTCAGCCCCGATACTTCGACGCGACATCTTGCCGGTTTCGATCTGGTCATCGATGGCTCCGACAATTTCGACACGCGCTATGCGGCCGCCGATGCGACCGAAGCGGCGCGTCTGCCGCTGGTGACCGGCGCAGTCGGGCGCTTCGACGGGTCCGTGACGACGCTGAAGCCTTATGAGAATGATGCCGACGGCCTCCCCAATCCACGCTATCGCGATCTGTTCCCGGCGCCGCCGCCACAAGGTCTCATTCCGAGCTGTGCCGAGGCTGGTATCCTCGGTGCCTTGACGGGCGTCATCGGCACGCTGATGGCAATGGAGGCGATCAAGCTCATCACTGGCATCGGTGAACCGCTGATCGGCCGGCTGCTGCTCTATGACGGGCTTGCCGCTCGCTTCGAGACGGTCCGCTATCGGCGCAAGCGCCCGAGGGCCGCGGCCGAATAATGACAGATATCATTCTTCAGCGTCTCGACGACAGCTTCGACCGCTGGCAGGAGCTGCTTGAGCTCATTTTTGCCTCTTTCGCCTATATGAACGGGAGGATCGATCCGCCCTCTTCGGCGCTGACGCTGACCCCGCAATCGCTCCGAGAAAAGGCGAGCAACGAGATCGGCTATGTTGCGTTCAAAGATGATCAATTAGCCGGCTGCATATTCTGCCGTCCGGAACTGGATAGCCTCTATATCGGCAAGCTCGGTGTCCTGCCGGCCGCGCAGGGCAAGGGGATCGGCAGGCGCTTGCTGTGGCTTGCAGAGACGACGGCGCGGGAACATGGCCTTGCAGAATTGCAGCTGGAAACGCGGATCGAGCTGACCGGTAATCACATTACCTTTGCCAACTGGGGATTCCGGAAAACCGCCGAGAACCGCCACGCGGGCTTCGACCGCACGACGTCGATCGAGATGCGGAAGAGCCTGATCTAGTTCACCGAAACGGCAGGACGCGGTTCGGCGGGCGATGGCCGTCGATGAAGGCGCGGATGTTGATGATGACCTTGTCGCCCATGTCGATGCGGCTTTCGAGCGTGGCGGAGCTCATATGCGGCAACAACACCACTTTGCCCTCGTTGGCGAGCTTCACCAGCTTCGGATTGACGGCCGGTTCGTTCTCGAATACGTCGAGGCCGGCACCGGCGATCTTGCCTTCACGCAGGATCTTGATCAGCGCCGTCTCGTCGATGACATCGCCGCGCGCCGTGTTGACGATGTAGCTTGTCGGCTGCAGCAGAGCGAGCCGGCGCGCCGAAATCAGGTGGAAGGTCGCCGGCGTCGATGGGCAGTTGACGGAAACGATGTCAACGCGGGCAAGCATCTGATCGAGGCTGTCCCAATAGGTCGCCTCCAGCTCGTCTTCGGTCCTCGGGCTGACGCGCTTGCGGTTGTGATAGTGGATGGACAGACCGAATGCCTTGGCGCGGCGCGCGACGGCGGTGCCGATGCGGCCCATGCCGACGATGCCGATGCGCTTGCCGTGGATCCGTCGGCCGAGCATCCAGGTGGGTGACCAGCCGGCCCACTCGCCGGGCTTGTCCGTCAGCACCCGCGCACCTTCGGCGAGGCGCCGCGGTACGGCAAGGATCAATGCCATGGTCATGTCGGCCGTATCTTCGGTCAAGACATTCGGCGTATTGGTGACCGTGATGCCACGGCGGGCGGCAGCTTCGATGTCGATATGATCGGTGCCGTTGGAAAAGCTGGCGATCAGCTTCATCTGCGGCCCCGCTTCCTCGATCAGCGCGGCATCGATGCGGTCGGTGACCGTCGGCACCAGCACATCGGCGGACCGAACCGCTTCGACAAGCTCCGCCTGCGTGCGCGGCGTATCGTCAATGTTGAGCTCGGCATCGAAGAGTTCGCGCATCCGCGTCTCCACCGCATCCGGCAGTTTGCGCGTGATATAGACCTTCGGTTTTTTCTTCGTCGTCATGGCGACCGGCGATGCCTTGTTCAGATGTTCTTAACCAAGAAGCGGGATAATTTTCCCGTTCCGGGCATTTCTACCAGACCCGCAGGCGAAGACAAACAAAACTCGCGCGCGAGGCGCAGGGATTTGCCAATGACCGGAACAAAAGCGCCGTTTAACGGCGTCTTGGTCATGATGAGCGAACGGAAATCCAATGCGTGGCAAAATCCTGAATTCCTGCGCTGTTTTCGCGATCGGCCTGATGATGGCCGGCACCACTGCCGATCTTGCCGCGGCCCAGGCCGCTAAGGGACCAAGCGGATTGCCGCTGCCGAGGTTCGTCACCCTGAAGTCGAAGCGCGTCAACCTGCGCGTCGGCCCCAGCGGGGACTATGCAGTGTCATGGATGTATCTCAAGCAGGGATTGCCGGTCGAAATCATTCAGGAATACGACAATTGGCGCCGCGTGCGTGATGCCGACGGCACCGAAGGCTGGGTCAATCAGTCGTTGCTCTCCGGCCAGCGCTCGGCCATCGCCGCGCCCTGGATGAAGGGCAAGGGCAAGGCGGTCTTCGTCAACATGCGCCGCGATGCGCAGCCGTCGAGCACAGTCATCGCCAAGCTGCAGCCGGGCGTGATGATGAACATCCGCGAATGCACCGGCGACTGGTGTCTGGCGACCGCCGACGGCACCGAAGGTTGGGTCGCGCAGTCCGAAATCTGGGGCGCCTACCCCGGCGAAGCCTTCAAGTAAAAAGAACCCCCCTTAAAGCCCGACGGTGGCCGCAACCGCGCGATTTTCGATGCGGTGATGCATCGCATCAAGAGCGGGGAACGGTGGTTGGATTATTTGTTCGGGAATCTCGGCATTGCCATCGTCCTGTTTGCATCGACGAACGTGGACGATATTTTTGTCTTGCTTGGATTTTTCGCGGATCGAAAATTTCGCACCCGGCAGATTGTCATCGGCCAATATCTGGGCATTGCCGCCCTTTGCGGCGCAAGCGCCCTTGCCTCCTTGATCTCTCTCGTCGTTCCCGCCGCCTATATCGGCCTTCTTGGCTTGGTACCGATCTTCCTGGGTCTGAAGACGCTACGGACGTTGCGGCAAGGTTCTGAAGCGGAGGACAATCCGGAAGATCATGAGAAGGCGTCAATCGGGCATGGCAATATCATGGCGGTCGCGACGGTGACGATTGCGAATGGCGGCGACAACATCAGCATCTACACGCCGCTCTTCGCCACGCGCACGATCGATGAGATTGCCATCATCGCGATCGTCTTTGCGTTGATGACGGCTTTATGGCTGAGCGCCGCGCACTTCCTTGTCAATCACCCGACGATCGGCTCGCCGATCAGGCGTTATGGACATCGGATAGTGCCCTTCGTTCTCGTGGCACTTGGAATCCTCATTCTCTACGAGGCCGGAACCATTCGATTGTTTTGGCGATAGATTGCACTAACAAGAAAGCCGCCTGCAACGACCTGCTGCAAGCGGCTTCTATATCTGCAGGAACCAATGAGTGCGGGTATTAGAGAAGCCCCGCCTCCTTGGCGGCTTCCAACAGCGACCGCATCGGCCGAGGGCCGATCTGTTCGATAACGATAGCCGCTGCGAGGTTGCCGAGTTTGGCGCAATCCTCAAGCGTACGCCCTTGCGTATAGCCAAAGAGGAAGCCTGCGGCAAAAAGATCACCGGCGCCGGTCGTATCGACGCGCTCTTCGATCGGATGGGCATCGACGACATAGCGTTCGTTGCCGCGCACGATCACCGCACCGTCCTTGCCTGTTGTCACCGCTGCGATCTTGCAATCGCCCGCAATCAGCTTCAATGCCTTGTCGAAATCATCCGTCTCGTAGAGCGACAATGCCTCATCGCGATTGGCGAAGACGATATCGACAGTCCCGGAGCGCATGAGATCGAGGAATTCGTCGCGATATCGGCCAACGCAGAAGCTGTCCGACAGGGTCATCGACATCTCGCGGCCATTGGCATGGGCGATGCGGGCACATTCGCGAATCGCTTCCTTGGCGCGCGGCGGGTCCCAGAGATAGCCTTCGAAATAGGTGACCTTGGCGTCGGCGACGACATCTTCCTCGACATCTTCCGGGCCAAGCTCGACGCAGGCGCCGAGATAGGTGTTCATCGAACGCTCGCCATCCTCGGTAACGAAGATCATGGAGCGGGCGGTCGGCGGGAACGTACCCTTCGGCTTAGTCTCGTAATGCACGCCCTGAGCACGGATGTCGTGCGCGAAGATTTCTCCCAACTGATCTTCCGCGACCTTGCCGAAATAGGCCGATCTGCCGCCGAAATTCGCAACACCAGCCGCCGTATTGCCGGCGCTGCCGCCGGAGGCTTCGAGTGCCGGCCCCATGCGCGAATAAAGCAGCTCGGCGCGATCGGCATCGATGAGATTCATCGCGGCCTTGGTGATCTTGTTGTCGATCAGGAACTGATCGTTGCAGCGGGAGATAATGTCGACGATAGCGTTGCCAACGGTCAGTACATCGAAACGAGTCATCAAAAAGGGGGTCCCCGGTATTGGTGATAGCCGGTATCCGGTATTAGCGGTTTTTCCGAAGTTTGGAAGGAAAATCGGTGCATCGCGCGGCAACTAAATCTCAACCAGTCATTTGCTTGTCACTTTCCATCTGTAAACACTTATCAAGTGAACTGGCATGGGATGCGGACAAGGCATTCACCGCCAGCTCCTGGAAGGTATGATACCTTCCGCCTCACCGGTACGCGCGCCGACCACGGATGAACTGGCGGCTTGTGCACCGGGAGGACTCCGGCGGGGCCGGATGCGGAAAAGCGGGCATAGCCCGTTCAGACTGCTGACAAACCCCTGGCGATGCTGGGGATTTTGTGATTCATTGGGATATGTTGAAGAAACCCGCTGCCGAACAGACGGCGATCGAGATGGTGACGCTCGATAGCCTGGTGCCGAAGGATCACCTGCTTCGCAAGATCGATCAGGTGATCGATTTTTCCTTCATCCATGATCGTGTTGCCGGACTTTACTGCGCCGACAACGGCCGGCCGGCGCTCGATCCGACCTTGATGTTCAAGGCGCTGTTTATCGGCTATCTGTTCGGCATCCGCTCGGAGCGTCAGTTGGTGCGCGAGATCGAGGTCAACGTCGCCTATCGCTGGTTCCTGCGGCTGAGGCTGACGGACGGAGTGTTCGACGCCTCGACCTTGTCGCAGAACCGCCGCCGGCGCTTCAACGATCCCTGCGTAGCCCAGGATATCTTCGATCATATCGTCGAACAGGCGATCGCCCACAAGCTGGTCGACGGCACGGTGCTTTATACCGACTCGACGCATCTGAAGGCCAATGCCAACAAGGGCAAATACGATCTTGCCATGATCGAAAAGTCGCGTGCCGACTATTGGGCCGATCTCGACCGGGCCATTGAGGCCGAGCGTGTCGTGCACGGCCAGAAGCCGTTGAAGGAGAAGGAGCGCGAGCCGCAGGTCAAGGAGACCAAGGTCAGCCGCACCGATCCGGAGGCGGGCTATATGGTGCGCGACGGCAAGCCCAAGGGCTTCTTCTATCTCGACCACCGCACGGTGGACGGCAAGCTTGCCATCATCACCGACACCCATGTCACACCGGCCAACGTGCATGACTCGATCGTCTATCTCGATCGGCTGGACCGGCAGCGCCGCCGCTTCGGCTTCGACGTCGGTGCCGTCGGACTGGATGCCGGCTATGCCACGGCCGGTATCGCCAAGGGGCTGGAAGACCGGCAGATCCTCGGCGTCACCGGCTATCGCAATCCGACGCCGCCCAAGGCCGGCATGATGCGCAAGTCGAAGTTCGTCCATGACATGCAAGCCGATGGTTATCGCTGCCCCGAGGGTCAGCTCTTGACCTATGCCACCACCGACCGCAACGGCTACAAGCACTACACATCCGATCCGGCCATCTGCCAAACCTGTCCGCTGCTGGCCTCCTGCACATCCAACGCCAAAGCGGTCCGCTCCATCACCCGCCATGTCTGGCAAGATGCTCGTGAACGCACCGATGCCCACCGTCTCACCCCCTGGGGAAGGGCTATCTACAAGCGCCGCAAGGAGACGGTCGAACGCTCCTTTGCCGATGCCAAGCAACTGCACGGGCACCGCTATGCCCGCTTCCGAAGTCTCACCCGCGTCGCCTGCCAGTGCCTGCTGGCGGCAGCAGCGCAGAACATCAAGAAGATCGCCATGGCGCTCACCAAAGCACCCAAACCGAGCCTGGCGTGAGGGCCAGAGGCCGCCAACTTCCCCTCGCCGCACAGCCCAACTTAAAACAACCCATGGTCATAAAATAAAACCCGCCGAAAATATCGACGGGTTTGTCAGCAGTCTGAGCGGGCATAGCCCGCTTTTTTTGTTTCCAACCGCTTTTCGGCTTCTCACAATACGGCAAGCTGCTACAACTCAGGGATCAATCCGCAAGACCCTGCCACATCAAGTCCTTCTCGCCCGGCATGTCCGAAATCTTTTCCGATGTCTTGCCGATTTTCCTGCTGATCCTCGTCGGCTGGCTGATCGTGCGTGGCGGCATATTGACGGCCAGCGTTGGCGAGGCGATGAGCGAGTTCGTCTTCAAGATCGCCGTGCCGCTGCTGCTGTTCCAGACCATTGCGGGCGCGCATTTTCACGGAGCTTCGCCGTTCCGATTGTGGATCGCCTATTTTTCCGGTGTCGCGGTCGCTTGGACGGCCGGCCATCTGGCGGCGACGCGGCTGTTCGGGCGGGATGCGCGGATCGGGGTGCTCGCCGGTGTCTCGTCAGCCTTCGCCAACAATGTCTTCATCGGGCTGCCGCTGGTGAGCCGTGTGGTCGGTGCCGACGGCATCGTGGCGCTATCGATCCTGATTGCCGTGCATCTGCCCGTCATGATGATCGCAGGCACAATGCTGATGGAACAGGCTGAGCGCAAGGCCAACGGCGGCACGGGGCGAAGCACGGGCGAACTCCTGAAGCAGGTCGGCAGAAATCTCGTCCGCAATCCGCTGGTCATCGGACTTGTCGCCGGGCTTGTCGTGCACCTTATCGGCATTCCCTTGCCGGCAACGCTCGGCACCGTCGTCGACAGCATCGCCAATACGGCAGGCCCGGCCGCATTGATTTCACTCGGCATGGCCCTGCGGCAATATGGGATTTCCGGCAATCTCGGCGTTGCCAGCGTCACTTCGGCCTTCAAGCTTTTGTTGTTGCCAGCCTGCGTGCTCGCGGCCGGTTACCTTCTCGGCCTGAGCCCGGAATGGCGAAAAGCACTGGTGCTCACTTCATCGGTTCCAACAGGTGTGAACGCCTGGCTGATTGCCAATCGCTTTGGTGTCGGCCACAGTCTCGCCGCTTCGACGATCACGCTGACAACGGCCCTCGGCGTAATTTCGGTGTCACTCTGGGCCTATGTGCTTGGCTAGCAACGAGAGCGGCTGCGCGCATCCATTGAAGGCGCGGCGTTACAAGCGTGATCTCAGAAAGGTGCCGGGCGACTTTGCGTGAACTCGCTGCCGGCGAGTGGCTGGCCGGCATGCAAAAGCCCGGCCGAATCGACCGGGCTTTTGCGTGTGTTCGCTTGACGCAGCTCAGTTGGTCGCTGCCGGAGCGTTCGCATCGGGCAGCGGCTCAGGCGTGTCGGCCAGCGTGCGCAGATATGCGATGACATTGGCGCGATCTTCTTCCTTCGGGAGGCCGGCGAAGCCCATCGCCGTTCCGGAGATGAATTTCTTCGGCGCTTCGAGGAAGTGGTAGAGATGATCGTAGGTCCACTTTTCGCTGCTGCCCTTGGAAAAATCCTTCATGGCGGCGGAATAGCCGAAACCTTCATGCGAGGCGATCGGGCGATCGACGACACCCCAGAGATTAGGACCGACCTTGTTCGGCCCGCCCTTGGTGCCGTCATGGCAGGCCTGACACTTCTTGAAGATCGATTCGCCGGCTTTGACGTCGGCCTTCTGCAGCAATTGCGCGATCGGCGTTTCCTGCTTGGCAGCAGCGGCCTTGTCGCCTGCTCCGCCAGACGTCTCTTCAGCGGCGATAATTGCAAAGCCCGGCTTTTCCGGTGTTTCTGAATGGAAAATAAATCCTGACGCGAGCGACACGGACTTCAGTACAAAAAGTGTGGCCAGAAGTGCCCCGACACCCATGTTCACGTAGGATGAATTCATCTGCTATGCTCCCCTCGCCCCCGGCAGCGGCTGCCGGCCCATCTTGAATTCGCGCGAAACCTATGTCTTTTGGCTGTTTCTTGCAACTCTGTAAACGGTCTCCACTGTGAGACTTTTTGACACTTTTCCGGCGGGAATAGAAGGCCCAACAATGACAGATCCCAACTTAGACAAGACGCTGGTACTCATTCCCGCCCGGATGGCCTCCACACGCCTGCCCGGCAAACCGCTCGCCGATATTTGCGGCCTGCCCATGATCGTACAGGTTGCCAAACGCGCACGCGAGGCGGCGATCGGTCGCATCGTCGTCGCCGTCGACCATGACGACACCTTTGCCGCCGTTGCGAATGCGGGCTTCGAAGTCGTCATGACGCGCACCGATCATCAATCCGGTTCGGACCGAATCTACGAGGCCCTGCAGGCCGTGGATCCCGAGGGCCGCGCCGAGATCGTTGTCAACGTCCAAGGCGACCTGCCGACCATCGATCCCGAGACCATCCGCGCTTCGCTGCGCCCGCTGGAAGATCCGGCCGTCGATATCGCCACGCTGACCGTCGAGATCAAGAACGAGGAAGAAAAGACGCTGCCGAGTGTCGTCAAGGTTGTCGGCTCGGCCATTTCGAACAGCCGCCTGCGCGCCCTTTACTTCACGCGCGCCACGGCTCCCTACGGCAACGGGCCGCTTTATCATCATATCGGCCTCTACACCTATCGCCGCGCCGCGCTGGAGAAATTCGTCAGCCTCGGCCCATCGACGCTGGAAAGACGCGAATCACTGGAGCAATTGCGAGCGCTGGAGGCCGGCATGCGCATCGATGTAGAGATCGTTGACACGATACCGCTCGGTGTCGATACTCCCGCCGACCTCGAAAAGGCCCGCCGCATCCTTTCCGGCGCCTCTCTCTGACGGAATTTCCCCAAAGGCAGTCCAATGATCACCAAGACCAACAAGATCTCTTTCCAGGGCGACTACGGCGCCAATTCCGACATGGCCAGCCGTGACATGTTCCCGACGATGGAGCCGCTGCCTTGTCAGACCTTCGAGGATGCCTTCACCGCCGTCGACAATGGCGAAGCCGATCTCGGCATGATTCCGATCGAGAACACGATCGCCGGCCGGGTCGCCGATATCCATCATCTGCTGCCGGAATCGCGGCTGCACATCGTCGGCGAATATTTCATGCCGATCCACTTCCAGCTCATGGTGCTGCCGGGCGTGAAGAAGGAAGAGATCCGCACGGTGCACAGCCACATCCATGCACTTGGCCAATGCCGCAAGGTCGTGCGCGCCAATGGCTGGAAACCAATCATCGCCGGCGATACGGCGGGTGCGGCCAAGCTCGTGCACGAAACCGGCGACCGTACCATGGCCGCCCTTGCGCCGCGGCTGGCTGCTGATCTCTATGGGCTGGAAATCGTTGCGGAAAATGTCGAGGACACCGAAAGCAATGTGACGCGCTTCGTGGTGCTGTCGCGTGATGAGAACTGGGCGCAGCGCAGCTCGGCCGAAGAGAAGATCGTCACCACATTCGTCTTCAACGTCCGCAACATTCCGGCCGCGCTCTACAAAGCCTTGGGCGGCTTTGCGACCAACGGCATCAACATGACCAAGCTCGAAAGCTATCAGCTCGGTGGCCGTTTTGTAGCGACGCAGTTTTACGCCGACATCGAAGGCCATCCCTCCGATGCGCATGTGCGCCGGGCGCTGGAGGAATTGCGATTCTTCTCCGAAAAAGTCCGCATATTGGGTGTCTACAAAGGCCATCCGATGCGGGGTGATCTCTGAGGGAAATAACCTTCGCCCCAGCGGGGAGAACGTCGCGCGGTACGCGCGGGTTGAGGGGGCGTTGCACCGTAAGACGGCCCCCGTATGTGCCAAATTCCGTTGAAGACAGTGCGCTTTTGCCAGTAGCGCGCCCTCATCCGCCCCTTTGAGGCACCTTCTCCCCGTCGGGGAGAAGGTAAGGACAATTCACTTATCCGGCTCACAAACCCTGAGACGATGGCCGTCGGGATCGAGCACGACGAAGGTCGGTCCGAAATCCATCGTGGTCAGCTCCTGCGCAATCGGCAGGCCGCGAGCTTTCCAGTCCTTGTAGTGTTCTGCGACCGCGCCGTCGCCCTCGACCATGAAGGCGAGTTCGCCGCGGTTTCCGATGGCTGATGGCTGCGGTTCGACATTGCTGCGGCGCCAGAGGCCGAGGGTGAAACCGTTGTCGAGCGGGAAGGCAGCGAAATTCGGTGCGGCAACGGCTGGTTCGCGGCCGAGCAGGTCACGGTAGAATGGCACGCTTTCGGCCGGATCCTTGACGTAGAAGATGATCAGATTCGGGCTGGTCATTTGGATATTCCTCTTGCTTTAAGGGATATGGGGGCATGAAGGATGCGGTCCGGCAGACGGGGCGGAGCCTGCCGGTGGATTTGTCAGCGGAGTTTACCGAGAAGCGTTTTTAGCGCATCCGCTCTTCCTCACGGTACGGAGCACGGCCGTCCATGAAGCCCAGATCGCGCTTCATGGCATCTGCCGTACCATCGAGATCGAGGCGATCTCGGCGGCGGGCAAAATAGGCAAGCGTAAACTGCAGAAGGCGAATCGGCCATGGCGGTATAGAAAGATCTTTGCCTTTGCGCGCCCCGATGACGTCGCGATGCGCTTGTTTCGTGACGATGAAAGCCTGGCTTGCCATGATCGGTCCTCCTTCCTGCTTGGGATGGTGACCATCATAGTCGTGCCTGCTGACAGTTTCTGGCAGTAGCGTCGCGCGAAGGATTAATCGTGGACCATGCCCTCGCGGGCATGCCATTCCCGGGCCAGGGTAATACGGCGGCGTGGATAGCGCGCCTCCAGCACCGCGAAATCGACGATGCGGTCGGCGCGGAAATGGCGAAAGTCCTGGCGCAGCTCGCACCAGGCCATGATAATGCGCGCATTGTCGAAATAACCGAGCGCGAAAGGCCAGATACGGCGGGTCGAGATGGCTCCGTTTACGTCGCCATAAGTCAATTGCACCATGCGTTCGGTGCGGATCGCCTTGCGCATGAGGGAAAGATCGGCCTTGTCCTCGGTGATGCGCCGCGTGGCGACGACCACCGCCGCCTGATCGACCGCCTCGCGCATTTCGGCGGGCAGCACGGCAGCGATCTTGGCAAGGGCGTCGGCGCCGGCTGCGGCCAATCGCGAATCCGTTGCGCGGGCGACCCATCTCGACCCCAGCACCAGCGCCTCGATCTCATCCTGCGAAAACATCATCGGCGGCAGCATGAAGCCGGGCTTCAAAACATAGCCGATGCCCGGTTCGCCTTCGATCATGGCGCCTTGCGTCTGGAGGCTGGCGATATCACGATAAAGCGTGCGCAGGCTGACGCCGGTCTCCTCGGCAAGCGTCGCGCCGCTGACAGGACGTCGGTAGCGCCTGAGCGTCTGCAGCAGGGTTAGCAGCCGTTCCGAGCGCGCCATGGCGAGCGCCTATCGCTTCCATTCCACCCAGTCGCGCATCAGGCGATGGGCGATGGCGCCCTTGGGTGGCGAGGTGTTGCCGGAAGCCGAGACGCGATCGAGCATGGCGAGCGTCTCTTCCGGCGTAAACCAGCGGCAGTCATCAAGCTCATTCGCATCGATATGAATCTCCCTCGACTTCGCCTCGGCATAGCAGCCGATCATCAGGGAATGTGGCATCGGCCAGGGCTGCGAGGCATGATAGCGAACGCGGCCGATATGGATGCCGGACTCTTCATGCGTCTCGCGGCGCACGGCATTTTCGATCGTTTCGCCCGGTTCGACGAAACCGGCGAGACAGGAATACATGCCCGGCGCAAAATGATGACTGCGGCCGAGCAGGCAGAGATTTTTCTCCTCGTCGATGGTGAGCATGATGACGACCGGATCGGTGCGCGGAAAGATCATATGTTCGCAGGCCGTGCAGACGCGCTTGTAGCCGCCGATGCGAAGCTCCATGACCGAGCCGCACCGGCCGCAGAAGCGGTTGTCGCTGTTCCAGCGGATAAGGCTCATGCCTTGCGCAGCTTCGCCGAGGATTTCGCCTTCTAGCAGGAGGTCACGCCAGAGCGAGCGCATGTCGGCGGGCTTGTAATGGCTGGCGAGATCGTCGGCATTGATGCGCACCGGAACGGCCAGCCGCGGCTCGCCGGTCTTGCGGTAGCCGAGCAGCACCGCCGCTTCCCAGTCCGGATCGAGCTCCTGTAGCTCGTAGCGGGCAAACAGCGGGTCGAGCACCTGTCCGTCATGCTTCAAAACAAGCCGATCCTGGGCGAATGCCAGGATATGCGTGCCTTCCCTGGCGAGCGCGTGCTTGATCGATTCCTCGTCGCGATGCTCGGCATCCCGGGCAAGCTGGTTTTCCGCAAAGGCGGTAAGGCTGCTGGCTTCGGGGTGGGGGGCATCCGTAGAGAAGATGGAATGGTTCATTGTGAAAGCGTGTCCCGCAACTTGGCTATGAAGCTGTTCATGTCTTCGTCCGCATAGGGTTCCGCCTTGCCGTGGCCCCAGATCGGGCCGGGCCAGTTCGCGTCCCCTTCGAACCGCGCAATGACATGAACATGAAGCTGACGGACGATATTTCCAAGAGCCCCGATGTTGATTTTTGTCGCTCCGGTTACCGTCTTCAAGGCGGCGCCGACCTTGTTGGTCTCGAAGGTCAGCAGCACCTGGTCGAGCGGCGTCAGCTCGAATATTTCCGATATGCCGGGCCGGCGGGGGATTAGCACAAGCCATGGCCAGCGGCGATCCTTCATCAGCCGCACGTCGCAAAGGCCGGTAACGGCGACGGAAACACTGTCATTCGCCAGACGATCGTCGAGCGCAAAATCCTGCAATGGGTCTTCCTCCGATGTTTTATCAAATGTTTAGCAGTTTTTTTTGACCTTGGCTTGCTTTTGATGCCGATATTGCCGATATGTGCATCCGGGAGGTTGGTGGTGGACGAGCCACTCGCCAACCGGGTCAGGTCCGGAAGGAAGCAGCCCTAACGAGCCCGGCACGGGTCATCGTGCCAGCCTCCCACCCTTTCCGAAAGCAAGGCCCGGCTTTCTGCGGGCAATAAGCAGGGCGATGAGCGACACCGAGCGACAAGCAAAAGATGCCGCTTCCACCGGCACCGGTTACCGGGTGTTGGCCCGCAAATACCGGCCCAAGGATTTTACTGACCTGATGGTCGGGCAGGAGCCGATGGTTCGCACGCTGACCAATGCGTTCGAAACCGGTCGTATTGCCCAAGCCTATATGCTGACCGGCGTGCGCGGCGTCGGCAAGACGACGACGGCCCGTATCCTGGCACGCGCCCTCAACTACAAGACCGCCGAGATCGACCGCCCGACCATCGACCTGCGCGAACCGGGTCAGCATTGCCAAGCGATCATGGAAGGCCGGCATGTCGACGTCATCGAGATGGACGCCGCCTCGCATACCGGCATCGACGATATCAGAGAGATCATCGAGCAGGTGCGCTATCGCCCGGTTTCGGCGCGTTATAAAGTCTATATCATCGACGAAGTGCACATGCTGTCGACGGCCGCCTTCAACGGGCTGCTGAAAACGCTGGAAGAGCCGCCGGAGCATGTGAAGTTCATCTTCGCCACCACCGAAATCCGCAAGGTGCCGATCACGGTGCTCTCGCGCTGCCAGCGCTTCGACCTGCGCCGCATCAGCGCTTCCGATCTCGTCGGCCTGTTCACCACCATTGCCGCCAAAGAAGGCATCGAGGCGGAGCCGGAAGCGCTCGCCATGATCGCCCGCGCCGCCGAAGGTTCGGCCCGCGATGGGCTGTCGCTCCTCGATCAGGCGATCGCCCATGGCAGCGGCGTGGTTGCGGCCGATGCCGTCCGCTCGATGCTGGGACTTGCCGACCGCGCGCGCATCGTCGATCTCTTCCACCATATCATCAAGGGCGATGTCGCCGCCGCGTTGGCGGAATTCAACAGCCAGTATGAAGCCGGCGCCAATCCTGTCGTCGTGCTGACCGACCTTGCCGATTTCACCCATCTCGTCACCCGCCTCAAATATGTGCCCGATGCCGCCGGCGATCCGTCGCTGAGCGAGGTCGAGCGCACGAAGGCAGTCGAATTCGCGCAGGGTGTCGCGGTGACCACGCTATCGCGCTTCTGGCAGATGCTGCTGAAGGGCATACCGGAGACCGAAACTGCTGCCCGCACGGCCGGCGCCGCCGAAATGGTGCTGATCCGCCTGGCGCATGCCGCCCATCTGCCGGCACCGGAAGATGCGGCGCGGCGACTTGCCGAATTTTCGGATGGCAATGGTGGCGGGACCCGTCCATCGCCCGCCCCGTCGGCTGGCAACGGCATGGGGACGCCGGTCTCCTACCAGGGCAACGTCATGGCGCGTGCGGTCGAAACCGCACCATCCCGACCTGCGCCGTCGCCGGCTGCACCGGTCGCCATGCTGCGCTCGGTTCCGAATACGCAGCCGCAAGAAGGCCCCCTTGTCGGCCGAATCGAGCCGAAACCCGCTGAGGCGCCGAAGCCGCTGGTTCCTGTCAATTCGATGGCCGATATCGCGGAACTTGCCGGCCAGAAGCGAGATCCAAAAGTGAAGGCGCTGGTGCGCAGCTTCGTTCGCCCGGTGCTGCTGGAGCCCGGCCGCCTCGACGTCAATCTGGCTCCGGGTGCACCGGGGACGCTGCTGAACGAGCTTGCCGTCAAGCTGAAGGAATGGACCGGCATCCACTGGATCGTCAGCCTCAGCCGCGAGGAAGGTGAGCCGACGCTGGTGGAGGCCGAGGCGAACGCGCAGCAGCAGCGGGTCGCCGATGCCCGCCAGGACCCCGATGTGGCGGCAATCCTCTCGCAATTTCCGGGCGCAAAGATCATCGACGTTCGTGTGCGGGCGCCCGATCCGGAGGAAGAGGAACAAACCGCAGCTCCGGCGACTGCCGAATCCATCGACGGCGATATCCTGCCGGGCGATGATATCGAATTCTAAGGGTATGATATTAAATCGAAGAGCCGTACTATAAAACGGAAAGCGATTTTCGACCTAGTTTGTAGCCAAAAATAACAAGACAAAGACGAGAAAGAAGGACCAGCAACGATGCGCGACATCATGGGCATGATGGGCAAAGTGAAGGAAATGCAGGCCAAGATGGAAAAGATGCAGGCGGAAATCGCCGACATCCGGGCCGAAGGCAAAGCCGGCGGCGGCCTCGTTACCGTCACCGTGAACGGCAAGAGCCAAATGCTGTCCCTCAAGATCGATCCGTCGCTCTTCAAGGAAGACGATGTCGAAATCCTCGAAGACTTGATCGTCGCTGCCAATAAGGACGCACAGGAAAAGGCCGAGGCGCTGGCCGCCGAAAAGACCCGCGAATTGACCGCGGGCCTGCCGATCCCGCCCGGTTTCAAGCTGCCTTTCTGAAAAGCGCCCCTTTCACCGCACCATCGTCTTACGGATGAGCTCGCGGCCGATCGCTTTCGCCGGCTCGTTCCGCAACACCAGCGACGTGGTCACGGCGCCGTGGCGGGCAATGGAATCGACGATGGTTTCAAGGTCTGACGGTGTCGGCACCAGCACCTTGAGCAGGAAACAATCCTCGCCGGTCAGCCGCAGGACCTCGATAATCTGCGGCATTTCCGAAAATTGTTTCAGGCAGGGGCGTATATGCTCATGGGTCGTCCGCAGCCGGATGACGGCCATCATGCCGAGGCCGACGGCGGCGGGATCGACGACTGCTCGGTAGCCGGCAATGATGCCGCGCTCCTCAAGCCGCTTGAGACGCTCGGACGCGGCGGGCTGCGAAAGCCCGATCCGGCGGCCGAGTTCCGATACCGAAATCCGCCCATCACCTTGCAAAATTTCGATCATCGACAGATCGGTCGGGTCCAGGTCCTTCTCGTAGCTTTCCATTCTCGCACCTTGAATTCATCGGCTAGCGCAAGTTTTATCGGATGAATTGCGATGTCAACCGCCGATACGCCGTGCCAATTTCCCTCCGTTAACACAGTGCGAGAGGAAAGACATGCGCGATATCATCGTCCTGCCCGGCCTTGGCGGTTCGGGCGAAGGTCATTGGCAAACCCTGTGGGAACGACAGAATCCCGAGATGCGCCGCTTTCAGCCGGCGAGCTGGGACAGGCCGGAATTGGCGGATTGGCTCGCCGCCCTCGACCGGGAGATCAGCCGTTCCAGAACGCCGCCGGTCCTCGTCGTTCACAGTCTCGCCTGCCAGTTGGTTGCGCACTGGGCGGCATCCGCGCCGGCAAAAATCCTCGGCGCTTTTCTTGTCTCGGCGCCCGACCCCACGGGAGACGTCTATCTGACGGAGGCCCCGAGCTTCGCCAATCCGCCGCGCCAAAGACTGCCGTTTCGGTCGCTTCTCGTCGCAAGCACCAACGATCCCTACGGCTCGTTCGCCTATGCGACGGAAAGTGCTGCGGTCTGGGGCAGCGAATTGATAAATGCCGGCGCGCTCGGCCATATCAATGCAAAGTCCGGAATCGGCGATTGGCCGGAAGGGCGGGCGCTGTTCGACCGTTTCCGCACCGGCTTGCCTAGAGATGGTCGTTGAGAAGCGCTCTCAGCTTATAGTGAATGGGTGCGGAGAGATAACGCGCCCGATCCTCCGGGGACAAATGCCTGCCGAAGGTTACCAACAATTCCGGCATGGTGACCTTGGCTCCGGCATAGGGGATATAGGTCACCGGCGTTCCGATGATGGCAGTGCTGTTGTTGATGACGCGGCAGTAGATGCCGGGGCGGCCTGCCTGCGTATAGCGCTTGACGAATTTCGGATCGCCCATCTTCGCCGCGAACGTTGCGCAGGGAATACGGGCCGAGGTTACCTCCAAAACCAGATCGTCGGCTATGAATCTGTCCCCCACCGCGACCTCGCGGTTGTCGAGCCCTTCGATGACGATATTTTCGCCGAACATACCGGGTTCCAATTTGCGTCCCAGTTCGTTCGACCACCAATCCAGTGTCAGCGAACCCTCGACATAGACGGCCTGATCGCGTCCGCCGTGATGTTGACCGTTGCAGACGGCGTCGCCGATGATACCCTCGGCGTCGATCATGACCGCACCGCCGACCGCATGCTTGTTGATCCCGGTCTTGTAGCTCTTGCCGGGCAGTTTTTCGGCGGCGCCGATGCAGACGGCCAGAATTTTCATAGGGCGATCATCCCTTCCGCGATTCCGTTCCGTCAGCATATGAGCTAAAAGCCTCCCATGGCAAAGCGAGTCACCGGCCCCGAAATCGAAAAACTCATCCAGCTCCTGGCAAAAGTGCCGGGCCTCGGCCCACGCTCGGCGCGGCGGGCCGCATTGCACCTGATCAAGAAGAAGGACCAGTTGCTCGGCCCCCTTTCCCATGCCATGGGAGACGCCTATGACAAGGTGAAGATCTGCTCGCGCTGCGGCAATGTCGATACCGTCGACCCCTGCACCGTCTGCACCGACGACCGGCGCGATCAGTCCGTCATCATCGTCGTCGAGGATGTCGCCGACCTCTGGGCACTGGAGCGCGCCGGCGCGATGAACGCCGCCTATCATGTGCTTGGCGGCGTGCTGTCGCCGCTCGACGGCATCGGCCCGGACGATCTCAACATCCGCGGGCTGATCGAACGCGTCAGCGAGGGCGGCGTCCGCGAGATCATCATCGCCGTCAATGCGACGGTCGAAGGGCAAACCACAGCACACTATATAACCGACCAGCTTGCAGGTCTTGAGGTAAAAATCACCCGCCTCGCCCATGGCGTCCCGGTCGGCGGCGAACTCGACTATCTCGACGAAGGCACGCTGACCGCGGCGTTGCGGGCACGGACGGCGATTTGAGGGAGAGACAGAGTATGAGGAGAGTGCACACCCCCCTCTGTCATTTCATGACATCTCTCCGAGAGGTAACCTGCGGCACCGCTCCACCTCAAACTGAGATTGTCTCCGAAGAGACTAAAGCATATCGGGCTCGTGAAAGGCGCGTCAAACTCCCAACGATCTCCCCCCTTGTGGGGGAGATGTCGCGAAAGCGACAGAGGGGGGTGTCGGCGGTGCGGCAGATTCTGGGTTTCTTTTCGCTCCTTTGCTTCCTCCTCCCTCTCCCTGCGCTCGCCGCCTCCAAGGCCGATGTCGAAGCGCAGTTCCAGAGCTGGGTCCAACAGAACCTCTGGCCGGAGGCAAAGAAGGACGGCGTTTCCGAAGGGACCTTCAAGGCCGCTTTTTCCGGCGTGACGCTGAATTGGGATCTGCCGGATCTCGTGCCGCCGGGTTTTCCAAAGCCTAAGGAACAGCCGCAGACGCAGGCGGAATTCTCCTCGCCCGCTCCCTATTTCAACGAGGCGCGGCTGCAGAGACTGGCGGCGACCGGGCGCAGCTTCGCTTCGCAATATGGTCCGACGCTGAAAAGGATCGAGAAGGTCTATGGCGTGCCCGGGCCGATCGTGCTGGCAATCTGGGGCCGGGAGACCGGCTTCGGAGCGGCGAAGCTGCCGAATTCGGCGATCCAGGTGCTGGCGACCAAGGCCTTCATGTCGACGCGCAAGGAGATGTTCCGCACCGAACTCATCGCGGCGCTCGGCATTCTCGAGCATGGCGACGTTACGCCCGATCAGTTCATGGGTTCCTGGGCCGGCGCGCTCGGTCAACCGCAGTTCATGCCGACCAGCTATCTGAAATATGCCGTTGATTTCGACGGTGACGGCCATCGCAATATCTGGACGTCTGTGCCGGATACGCTTGCTTCCATAGCCAACTATCTGGTTCAGAAGGGCTGGCAGCGCGGCCGCGGCTGGGGCTATGAGGTGACGATCCCGGCAAACATTTCCTGCGCGCAGGAGGGGCCGGACCTCGCCAAGCCGATTTCACATTGGACCTCGCTCGGAATTACCAGGATTTCCGGCAAGGCTTTTCCATCAGACGAGTTGCGCGCCAGCGGCATGATGCTGGTGCCCGCCGGGCGCGACGGGCCGGAATTCATCGTCACGCCGAATTTCTACGTGATCAAGGAATACAATAATTCCGACCTCTATGGCCTTTATATCGGCAATCTCGCCGACCGCATCGCCTATGGTTCCGGCGCCTTCCAGGGCCAATGGGGCGATGTCGGCAAGATGCTGCGGTCAGATGTCGCCGGCATGCAGGTGACCTTGGAGCACAAGGGATACGATGTCGGCGGCACCGACGGATTGCCGGGTTACAAGACCCGCCGCTCAATCGGCCAATGGCAGGAAAAGAGCGGCCGCAAGCCCACCTGCTATCCCGACAGCTCGATGCTTGGTGTACTGAAATAGGCGGAATTCGGCGGCAGAACCGCCAAGGGCAGCTTTCGGCCCTTAAAGGTTTTCGGCTCCTGCCCACTAACGGGCTTTTCGCCTTAACTCGGCCTGAAAGAACTGAAGCACTTCGCGATTGAAACTTTGCTGGAATGCAACACGGTCAAATTCCGGCAAGTCCGTGCAATAATCGGGCGTTTTGGCCTTCGAGGCTGCGCTGCAAGGGCGCAGGAACGCATAGTGCTTGGCGTTCTCTACTTCATGCGTCCGCAGGACATTCGGCATGTGGTCTTTGAGATAGCTCACATTGCTCGCGTAGGGAACGAATTCGTCGTTGCTGCCGCCCCATAGCTCAACAGGTGTTTTAATTGCCTCCAGCGACGTCGGATCGAATGTGAAGCTGAACCCTGGAGATGCCAGCACTGCCGCTTTGATGCGTGGATCATGGTGCCAAATTGAAGTCGGCATGGCTGCGGCCTTCGGACTGGACAAGAACGTCGCAGCACCTTCCTTACAAACAGGCTCAGTCGGATCGGCGGCGCAATGTTGAGAAAATAGCGTCCAATTTGGCACGCCGCCGAGTTCAATCAGGCCAGTAAAACCACCCGCTGAAAAGCCGTAGAAGCCTACTTCAGACTTATCAAGGTGCTCGCGGTCGCTCCAAGTCTCCAGTACGTAGTCAAGAACCTGGCTAGTAACCACGGGGCGGCTCGTCATTTGTCGAAGGACTCGATCATTGCTGTCCCTGTAGTTGTCGCCGGGATAAGTCAGCGAGACAGCAACAATCCCTTGCTGAGCAAAGGCGAGCGCCATGTCGGATCGGTCTCCGAACCATCCGGCGCTGCCGTGCGAGAAAATCACCGTAGGCAGGCCGCTTCCATCTATGTCTCCGTTGAGGGCGACACTCTGGGCAACCATGCCAATCGTCGTGGACGCCATTGTCGATTTGCTCGGATACCAAATGCCGATCTCGATTGGTCGGCCCGCATCGTCAGGAATTGAGAGATATTGAAAGCCGACGGCGAACGCTTGAGATGCGAACATGACGGCAACCACGGCTGCTACAATTCTTAAGAATACAGGCATGTCGTCCTCCACGCGTCCAGCTCGCACCATGCCGATTGATTTCACGCCGAGGAAGAGCGGTCCCAAACAACTTTTGTTTATCGAAATTCGCGAAGCAGACCGGCCAAGAGAGACGACCGCCATTGACGCAAAATTGCCGTCAATAATGCTTCGAAAGACCTGGTGACACTCACCACAGAATTCCGGAAATAACCGCCAAAGCCGGGTTTCAGCGCGAAGACCTTGCAATTTGATGGGAACGGGCTTATATCGGCATCAAATTCTTGATCGTGTGATGAAGAGTGGGCCGCGAGGACCCGCTCTTTTTTATTAGCTCGATCTCCAAATTGCATGGACAATGCAGGAGTGAACGCTTGTCGGAAGAGACAAACGCAGACAATGTCAATGAACCGCGGCTGATCGTCGAAACCGGCCTCGACCAGCGGATTGCCGCCATCATCGAGCCCGTGCTCGTCGGCATGGGCTTCCGCCTGGTGCGCGTGCGCCTTCTCAATCAGAACGGCCTGACATTGCAGATCATGACCGAGCGCAACGACGGCACCATGACCGTCGAGGATTGCGAAGAGGTCTCGACGGCGATTTCGCCGGTGCTGGATGTGGAAGATCCGATCGATAAAGCGTATCATCTGGAAGTGTCTTCGCCCGGCATCGATCGTCCGATGGTGCGCAAGTCGGATTTCAGCCGCTGGATCGGCCATCTCATCAAGTGCGAGACCTCGATCCTGGTGGATAACCGCAAGCGGTTCCGCGGCAAGATCGCCGATGTCAGCGCCGATGGCTTTACGATCGAGCGCGACCAGGTTGCTTACGGCGAAGAGCCGAAAGTGACCATTCCGTTCAGCACGCTGGCTGAGGCCAAGCTGATCCTGACGGATGATCTCATCCGCGATGCGCTGCGCGCCGACAAGCTGGCGAAAGCCGAGGCTGCGAACCAGAACGAAGCGGACGACGAAGAAGAATAACCGATCAACGAACCGCCGTACGGGACGGGAACCCCCAGGGCAGGAAGACGGAGACTAAAGACAATGGCAGTCAGTGCGAACCGGCTAGAACTTCTGCAGATCGCAGATGCAGTGGCGCGCGAAAAGGTCATCGACCGCGAGATCGTGCTTGCCGCAATGGCGGACGCGATCCAGAAAGCCGCGCGCTCGCGCTACGGCACGGAGTCGAACATCCGCGCCGACATCAACCCGAAGACCGGCGAAATCCGTCTGCAGCGCCTGCTCGAAGTGGTCGAAAAGGCCGAGGACTATTCCACGCAGATCCCGCTGGAGCTGGCTCGCGACCGCAATCCCGACGCCGCCCTTGGTGATTTCATCGCCGATCCGCTGCCGCCGATGGATTTCGGCCGTATCGCCGCCCAGTCGGCCAAGCAGGTCATCGTGCAGAAGGTGCGCGAAGCCGAGCGTGACCGCCAGTTCGACGAATTCAAGGATCGCGTCGGCGAAATCGTCAACGGCACCGTCAAGCGCGTCGAATACGGCAACGTCATCGTCGACCTCGGACGTGGCGAAGGCATCATCCGCCGCGACGAGATGATCCCACGCGAAAACTTCCGTTACGGCGACCGCGTCCGCGCCTATGTCTACGACGTGCGCCGCGAGCAGCGCGGCCCGCAGATCTTCCTGTCGCGTACGCATCCGCAGTTCATGGTCAAGCTCTTCACCATGGAAGTGCCGGAAATCTACGACGGCATCATCCAGGTGAAGTCGGTTGCCCGCGATCCGGGCTCGCGCGCCAAGATCGCCGTCATTTCGAACGACTCGTCGATCGATCCGGTCGGTGCCTGCGTCGGTATGCGCGGTTCGCGCGTCCAGGCCGTCGTCGGCGAACTGCAGGGCGAAAAGATCGACATTATCCCGTGGTCCAACGAGCCGGCGAACTTCGTCGTCAACGCGCTGCAACCGGCTGAGGTCGCCAAGGTCGTTCTCGATGAAGATGCCGAGCGTATCGAAGTCGTGGTTCCGGACGAGCAGCTCTCGCTCGCCATCGGCCGCCGCGGCCAGAACGTCCGGCTCGCCTCGCAGCTCACCGGCTGGGACATCGACATCATGACGGAAGCGGAAGAATCCGAGCGCCGTCAGAAGGAATTCAACGAGCGCACCAATCTGTTCATGGACGCGCTCGACGTCGACGAGATGGTCGGCCAGGTTCTGGCCTCCGAAGGCTTTGCCGCCGTCGAGGAACTGGCCTATGTCGATCTCGACGAAATTTCGTCCATCGACGGTTTCGATGAAGAAACCGCCCAGGAAATCCAGGATCGCGCCCGCGAATATCTGGAGCGCCTGGAAGCCGAAATGGATGAGAAGCGCAAGACACTCGGCGTTGCCGACGAGCTGCGCCAGATCAATGGCATGACCGCGCAGATGATGGTTGCCCTCGGCGAGGACGGCATCAAGACGATCGAGGACTTCGCCGGCTGCGCCGCCGACGATCTCGTCGGCTGGACCGAACGCAAGAACGGCGAAACGAAGAAGTTCGAAGGCCTGTTCTCCAAGCTCGAAGTGTCACGCGTCGAGGCTGAGCAGATGGTCGTGCAGGCCCGCCTGTTGGCCGGCTGGATCACCGAAGCCGATCTCGCCGCCGAAGCGGAAGAGGCAACGGAGGATGAGGCCGAGCAGGAAGCATGATGAGCATCGGGGGACCGGACGCATCGCCTGAAGACGACGATCTCAGCGGTGGCGACCTGAACGGCCGTATGTGCATCGTAACACGCGAAAGCGGATCTACGGATGAGCTGATCCGCTTCGTGGCCGCTCCGGACGGGACCGTGGTTCCCGATCTGAAGCGGCAACTGCCGGGACGCGGCTGCTGGGTCAAACTCGACCGGGCGCTCGTGGACAAGGCAGTGGCGAAGAGACTGTTTTCTCGCGCCCTGAAGGCGGAGGTGACGGCACCGAGCGATCTCGGCGCCATCGTCGACCGGCTTCTTGCGGCGCAACTCGCCGGGATGATGAACATGGCGCGCAAGGCGGGCCAGTTCGTCAGCGGCTCGTCGAAGGTCGATGGTGCCGTTCGCAACGGCTCGGCGCTTGCCGTGTTCCATGCGATGGATGCCGCCGCCGACGGCGTTCGCAAGATCGATCAGGCCCGCAAGGCCTGGCATCTTGGCATGGAGACTGAAAAGGAAATACCGTCATTCCGTGTCTTCACGGAGGCGGAAATGGAAGAACTGATGGGCCAGAACGCTTTTATCCATGCCGCAGCGCTTGCAGGGCAGGCGGGTGAGGGTGTAGTGAAGCGCGCAAACCTGCTCGAACGGTACCGCAACGGCGGTCAGTCCCGGGCAACGGGCGGCGCTGGCCGGCGAAAACAATGACGCGGTCACCGGCCGATGCCGGACGCCTCATTAAGGTACATGCATTGAACGACAGGGTTTGACGGACGATTCCGTACCCTGTCCGAAGGAACGGGAACGGAATGACCGACAATAAAGACGACAAGACGCTGAGTGTTTCGGGTAAGAAGACCCTCACCCTGAAGCCTTCAGGCGTGAACCAGGGCACCGTGCGCCAGGACATGGGCCGCGGTCGCACCAAGGCGGTCGTGGTCGAAACGCGCAAGCGCCGCCCGCTACGCCCTGAAGACGAAAAGCCGATGATCACCCCGACGACGACGGCTGCCGCAACGGCATCCGTGACGCGCGTCGCGGAACCGACACCGCAGCCGCCGCGCCCGCCGCAGCCGGCTCCGCGCATTCATCAGCCGGGTGGCCAGCAGCAGCGGCCGCAGCAATCCAACCAGAACAACCAGCAGCGCCCGCAGCAGGACCGTTCGTCGCGGCCGGTGGTTCTCAACCATCTGTCGGCCGGCGAAATGGATGCGCGCCGCCGCGCACTCGCCGAAGCCCAGGCACGCGATGCCGCCGATGCGATCCGCCGCGCCGAGGAAGAGGCTCGCCGCCAGCAGGAAGAAGAAGCACGCCGCATCGCCGAACAGGCTGAAGCTGCCCGCCGCGCCGCTGAAGAGGCTGTCCGTGCCGCCGAAGCCAAGGTTGAGGCGCCGGCACCGGTCGAAGCCAAAGTGGAAGCACCGAAGCCAGCCGCACAGCCGGCCGCAGCGCCCGTCGTTGCCCGTCGCCCGGATGCGGCTCCCCAGGCTGCACGCCCCGGCGCTGCTGCCATGGAAGCGCCGGTCAACCGCCGCCGTGTCAATGACGAGGAAGACGATCGCGGCCCGTCGCGTGGCGGCCCGGTACGCGGCAAGCTCGTGCGCCCCGAACCGGCAAAGCCCGTTACCACGCGCCCGAAGACCGACGATGACCGCCGCCGCGGCAAGCTGACGGTGACGACGGCCGATGTCGACGAAGACGGCAATGCCCGCGGCCGCTCGCTTTCGGCCATGCGCCGCCGCCAGGAAAAGTTCCGCCGCAGCCAGATGCAGGAAACGCGCGAGAAGATCTCGCGCGAGGTCGTGCTGCCGGAAACCATCACCATCCAGGAACTGTCGCAGCGCATGTCCGAACGCGCCGTCGACGTCATCAAGTTCCTGATGAAGGAAGGCCAGATGATGAAGCCGGGCGACGTTATCGACGCCGATCTGGCCGAGCTCATCGCCGGCGAATTCGGCCATACCGTCAAGCGCGTTTCGGAATCCGATATCGAACAGGGCATCTTCAATGTTGTCGACGAAGAAGGCGAATTGATTTCTCGCCCGCCCGTCGTCACCATCATGGGTCACGTCGACCACGGCAAGACCTCGCTGCTTGATGCCATCCGCCACGCCAACGTGGTGGCCGGTGAAGCCGGTGGCATCACCCAGCATATCGGCGCCTATCAGGTCGAGCAGAACGGTCAGAAGATCACCTTCATCGACACGCCCGGCCACGCAGCCTTCACGGCAATGCGCGCCCGCGGCGCCCAAGCGACCGACATCGCTATTCTGGTGGTAGCAGCCGACGACAGCGTGATGCCGCAGACGATCGAATCGATCAATCATGCCAAGGCGGCGGGTGTGCCGATCATCGTGGCGATCAACAAGATCGACAAGCACGAAGCCAATCCGCAGAAGGTCCGCACGGAACTGCTGCAGCACGAGGTCTTCGTCGAATCCATGGGCGGTGAAGTGCTCGACGTGGAAGTCTCCGCGAAGAACCGCACCAACCTCGACAAGCTGCTGGAAGCTATCCTGCTGCAGGCGGAAATCCTTGACCTCAAGGCCAATCCGAACCGTACGGCGGAAGGCACCGTTATCGAAGCCCAGCTCGATCGCGGTCGCGGCGCCGTCGCCACCGTCCTCGTGCAGAAGGGCACGCTGCGTCCGGGCCAGATCGTCGTTGCCGGCGATCAGTGGGGCCGTGTGCGCGCACTGGTCAACGACAAGGGCGAGCATGTGAAGGAAGCAACGCCGGCCACGCCGGTCGAGGTTCTCGGTCTCTCGGGCACGCCGGCGGCAGGCGACAAATTCGCCGTCGTCGAAAGCGAAAGCCGCGCTCGCGAGATTTCCGAATACCGCCAGCGTCTGGCACGCGACAAGGCGGCTGCCCGTCAGTCCGGCCAGCGCGGCTCGCTCGAACAGATGATGACCCAGCTCCAGGCTGTCGGCGTGAAGGAATTCCCGCTGGTGATCAAGGGCGACGTGCAGGGCTCGATCGAAGCCATTGCCGGCGCGCTCGAAAAGCTCGGCACCGACGAGGTTCGTGCCCGCATCGTCCATTCGGGCGCAGGCGGCATCACCGAGTCGGACGTTTCGCTGGCCGAAGCCTCCAACGCGGCGATCATCGGCTTCAACGTCCGCGCCAATGCCCAGGCACGTCAGTTCGCCGAGCGTCAGGGTATCGAAATCCGCTACTACAACATCATCTACGATCTGGTGGATGACGTGAAGGCAGCGATGTCGGGCCTGCTGTCTCCGGAACGTCGCGAAACCTTCCTCGGCAATGCCGAGATCCTCGAGGTGTTCAACATCACGAAGGTCGGCAAGGTCGCGGGTTGCCGCGTCACCGAAGGCAAGGTCGAGCGTGGCGTCGGCGTCCGTCTGGTGCGCGACAACGTCGTCATCCACGAAGGCAAGCTCAAGACGCTCAAGCGCTTCAAGGACGAAGTCGCCGAGGTCAATGTCGGCCAGGAATGCGGTATGGCGTTCGAGAACTACGAAGACATTCGCGTTGGCGATACGATCGAATGCTTCCGCGTCGAGCACATCACCCGCACGCTGTAAGGCAGGATAGATTGAAACATTGGGACGGGCGCCGGAACATCCAGTCCGGCGCCCGAACCTTTTGGGATCAAGACAAATGGCAACAAGACCAACTTCTTCCGCGCCCTCGCAGCGCATGCTTCGCGTCGGCGAGCAGGTGCGCGCCGCGATCACCCAGGTTCTGCAGCGCGGCGAAGTGCGCGACGATCTGATCGAGCGCACCGTGATCTCCATTTCCGAAGTGCGCATGTCGCCGGATCTGAAGATCGCCACTGCCTATGTGACGCCGCTCGGCGTCGCCGATCATCAGATCGTCATCGAGACGCTCAATCGCCATGCGAAATTCATCCGCGGCCGTCTCGGACCGCAGCTTCGGCAGATGAAATACATGCCCGAAGTCCGCTTCCGCGACGATACCAGCTTCGACAATTACCAGAAAATCGATGCGCTGCTGCGCTCGCCGGAGGTCCAGCGCGATCTCGAAGATGGCGATACCGATACCGACAAAGATCGATAAACAGAGACAGAGAATGTCCAAACCACGCAAGCCCAAGGGCCGCCCGATTTCCGGCTGGCTGATCCTCGACAAGCCGGTGGACTTCGGCTCGACAGAGGCCGTTTCCAAGATCAAGTGGCTGTTTAAGGCGCAGAAAGCGGGCCATGCCGGCACGCTCGATCCGCTTGCCTCCGGCATGCTGCCGATCGCGCTTGGCGACGCCACCAAGACCGTTCCCTATGTCATGGACGGCCGGAAGATCTATGAATTCACCGTCACCTGGGGCGAGGAGCGCGCTACGGACGACCTCGAAGGCGAGGTAACCGAGACTTCCGACAAGCGTCCGAACGAAGAGGATATTCGCGCGCTGCTGCCGAAATATGCGGGCGTCATCCATCAGATCCCGCCACAGTTTTCCGCGATCAAGATCGCCGGCGAGCGCGCCTATGATCTCGCCCGTGACGGCGAAACGGTCGAAATTCCGTCGCGCGAAGTGGAAATTTTTCGCCTGACGCTGCTCGCCTGCCCCGACGCCAATACGGCGCATTTCGAAGTGGAATGCGGCAAGGGCACCTATGTCCGGGCGCTCGCCCGCGATTTCGGCCGCGACCTCGGCTGCTACGGCCATATTTCCGGCCTGCGCCGCAGCTTCGTCGCTCCCTTTGCCGAGGAGACGATGGTGCCGCTCGCCGATCTCGTCGCGCTTGAGGCGATCGAGGATGCGGACGAAAGGCTCGCCGCCCTGGACGCCTTGTTGATCGATACGGCGGAAGCGCTGTCGGCGCTACCGCATCTCGTGATCAACGATGACCAGGCACACCGCCTGAAAATGGGCAACCCTATCCTCGTGCGTGGACGCGATGCACCGGTTGCCGAGAGCGAGGCCTATGCCACGGCACGCGGCAAGCTGATCGCCATCGGCGAGATCGGCCAGGGCGAATTCCGGCCGAAGCGGGTTTTTGGATGAGTTTTCCCTTCTCCCCTCGGGGAAAAGGTGCCCGAAGGGCGGATGAGGGGGAGTTGCGGGAAACCAACCGTCGCCTTACGGTGCATTGCCCCCTCAACCCGGGCTCCGCCCGACCTTCTCCCCGCTGGGGCGAAGGTAAAACTGAGTCTCTTCCCTTTACCCCCCAAATAGTCTATAGGCAGCGCCAGCATCGGGCCTGCCCGATTGCATTCGCGGCCAATGCTGGACGACATCCCGGCGTTTGGCGACATTATTTCCTCTCATAGAAAGGACCATCCGATGTCGATTACTGCTGAGCGCAAGGCTGCGCTGATCAAGGAATACGCTACCGCCGAAGGCGACACCGGTTCTCCGGAAGTCCAGGTTGCGATCCTGACCGAGCGCATCAACAACCTCACCAACCACTTCAAGGACCACAAGAAGGACAATCACTCCCGCCGTGGCCTCCTGACGATGGTTTCCAGCCGGCGCTCGCTTCTTGACTACCTCAAGAAGAAGGACGAAGGCCGTTATACCAAGCTGATCTCCAGCCTCGGTATCCGTCGCTAATCAAATTTCCGGCGGGCGTTCGCACGAACGTCCGCCGGATGCTTATGAAGGGTTTGAAACCCGTCAGACTTGTTTCCGTCGCGCTCTTCGTTTGCGCGAAGTGAGACAGCCGGCAGGCCGGATGGGCCGGTTCTGCCAACACCAACCGTTGACCTGTCATGGGGCAGGATTGCCGGATGCTTTCAGCCGAAGCTTCATGCTTCGGCCGATCTTCGAAAGCCTCTCGTTGTCTTGCCCGTGATGCGTCACATTTCCTGCGGTTGAAGATGCGCCTTGCCGATATGGACGACGGCGCCTTTTCCCGCACCACGCAAGGACAAGATATGTTCGATATCCATACCGTCGAAATCGAGTGGGCAGGCCGCCCCCTGAAGCTCGAGACCGGCAAGATCGCCCGCCAGGCCGATGGTGCCGTCATCGCCACCTACGGCGAAACCGTCGTTCTCGCCACCGTCGTTTCCGCCAAGTCGCCGAAGCCGGGCCAGGATTTCTTCCCGCTCACCGTCAACTACCAGGAAAAGACCTACGCAGCCGGCAAGATTCCCGGCGGCTATTTCAAGCGCGAAGGACGCCCGAGCGAAAACGAAACCCTCGTTTCCCGCCTGATCGACCGTCCGATCCGCCCGCTTTTCCCGGAAGGCTACAAGAACGACACGCAGGTTGTCGTCACCGTCATCCAGCATGACCTCGAAAACGATCCGGACGTGCTGTCCATGGTCGCCACCTCGGCTGCCCTGACGCTGTCGGGGATTCCGTTCATGGGCCCGATCGGCGGCGCCCGCGTCGGCTACATCAACGGCGAATACGTGCTCAACCCGCATCTCGACGAGATGGACGAATCGAGCCTCGACCTCGTCGTCGCCGGCACACAGGAAGCCGTCCTGATGGTCGAATCCGAGGCCAAGGAACTGCCGGAAGACGTCATGCTCGGCGCCGTCATGTTCGGCCATCGCGGCTTCCAGCCGGTGATCGACGCGATCATCAAGCTCGCCGAAGTTGCCGCCAAGGAACCGCGCGATTTCACGCCGGACGATTTCTCTGAACTCGAAACCGAAATGCTCGGCCTTGCCGAAGCCGAACTGCGCGAAGCCTACAAGATCACCCAGAAGGCCGATCGCTACGCCGCCGTCGACGCCGTCAAGGCCAAGGTGAAGGCACACTTCCTGCCGGCTGAAGGCGAAGCCAGGTACACGGCCGAAGAAGTCGGCGCCATCTTCAAGCACCTGCAGGCGAAGATCGTTCGCTGGAACATCCTCGACACGTCCAGCCGCATCGACGGCCGTGACCTGCAGACGGTCCGCCCGATCGTTGCCGAAGTCGGCCTGCTGCCGCGCACGCACGGTTCCGCCCTCTTCACCCGCGGCGAAACGCAGGCAGTTGTCGTTGCCACCCTCGGCACCGGCGAAGACGAGCAGTATGTCGACAGCCTGACCGGCATGTATAAAGAAAACTTCATGCTGCACTACAACTTCCCGCCCTACTCGGTCGGCGAAACCGGTCGGATGGGTTCTCCGGGTCGCCGCGAAATCGGCCATGGCAAGCTCGCATGGCGCGCCATCCACCCGATGCTGCCGTCGGCAGAGCAGTTCCCCTACACGCTGCGCGTGGTCTCGGAAATCACCGAGTCCAACGGCTCCTCCTCGATGGCGACCGTTTGCGGCACCTCGTTGGCGCTGATGGATGCCGGCGTGCCGCTCGCAAAGCCGGTTGCCGGTATTGCCATGGGCCTGATCAAGGAAGAAGAGCGCTTCGCTGTTCTCTCCGACATCCTGGGTGACGAAGACCACCTCGGCGACATGGACTTCAAGGTCGCCGGCACGGAAGCTGGCATCACCTCGCTGCAGATGGACATCAAGATCGACGGTATCACCGAAGAGATCATGAAGGTGGCCCTCAACCAGGCGAAGGGCGGCCGTCTGCACATCCTCGGCGAAATGGCCAAGGCCATCTCCGAAAGCCGCGGCCAGCTCGGCGAATTCGCACCGCGCATCGAAGTCATGAACATCCCGGTCGACAAGATCCGTGAAGTCATCGGCTCCGGCGGCAAGGTCATCCGCGAAATCGTCGAAAAGACCGGCGCCAAGATCAACATCGAAGACGACGGCACCGTCAAGATCGCCTCGTCCTCCGGCAAGGAAATCGAAGCGGCCCGCAAGTGGATCCACTCGATCGTTGCTGAACCGGAAGTCGGTCAGATCTACGAAGGCACTGTTGTCAAGACTGCCGATTTCGGTGCTTTCGTCAACTTCTTCGGCGCCCGCGACGGCCTCGTCCACATCTCGCAGCTCGCCTCCGAGCGCGTTGCCAAGACGACCGACGTCGTCAAGGAAGGCGACAAGGTCTGGGTCAAGCTGCTCGGCTTCGACGAGCGCGGCAAGGTCCGCCTGTCCATGAAGGTTGTCGACCAGACGACCGGCCAGGAAATCGTTGCCGACAAGAAGAAGGACGACGCGGCCGAATAAGCCGCGCCTTCATCCACGTTTCGGGGCGCGGGATTTTTCCGCGCCCTTTTTATATCGTTTCTGTCAGGCGTGTTTGGCGTACCCCTGCGAAAACCCCTCCCCAACCCTCCCCACAAGGGGGAGGGGCTCTAGGCCGCACCTTTTGCGGCATAGGCTCGACCTCTAAAATAGAAGCACTATGCTTCGACATTGCAGAGTGATCTCGTTTTCATGGAGGGGCGTCCGCAAGTTAGCCCCCTCCCCCTTGTGGGGAGGGTTGGGGAGGGGTCTTCGTCTCAAAACCGGACTCGCTTGACAGGTAATCTCTATTTTCACTAACGAGACCACGCCCATGAGCCGCGATGCCTTGAAGACCCTGTTCCATCCCTTTGCTTCCGGCACAGTCGACGCGCCTGGAGAGGGTCAGCGGATGCTTTTTCTCGGCGCGGAAGCGGGCTTTGCGCTGCCGGGCGATTTTGCCGCCGAGCTTTCCGCCGTCCAGGGTTTCCGCCCGTTCTATCGCCAACTGCAGGCGCAGCGCGTCAACGTGACGCCGGAGATCGAGGGTAGCGACTATGACGGCGCGCTGGTGCTCTGCACCAAGCACAAGGGCGAGAACGAAGCCCATATTGCCGAGGCGCTGACGCGCGTGAAGGCGGGCGGGCTGATCGTCGTCGCCGGCGGCAAGGAAGACGGCATTCAGCCGCTGCGCAAGCGCATCGAAGGTTTTGGCCTGGATGTCGAGCACATGCCGAAATACCACGGCGTCGCCTTCTGGTTTACGCGTCCGGCCGACACAGGCGTGCTGACAACGCAACTGGCGAAACCCGCTGCGCGCATCGACGGCCGGTTCACCACTGCTGCCGGCATGTTCTCGCATGATCGCATCGACGCCGGCTCCGAACTGCTGTCATCGCGCCTGCCGACCGATTTTTCCGGCGACGCCGCCGATTTCGGCGCTGGCTGGGGCTATCTCTCCGTGGAACTGGCGACCAGATCGCCGCGGATTGCCCGCCTGGACCTCTACGAGGCCCACTACGCCGCATTGGAGGCCGCCCGCGCCAATCTCCTGGAAAACTGCCCGCAGGTCGCCCAGCGCTTCTTCTGGCACGATCTGGCAAGCGAGCCGGTCAAGGACAAATACGATCTGGTGATCATGAACCCGCCCTTCCACGAGGGCCATGCCGCCGAGCCTTCGCTCGGCCAGGCAATGATCAAGACGGCATCCTCAGCCCTGCGCGGCGGCGGCCGCCTGATGCTGGTCGCCAATCGCGGCCTGCCCTACGAGCCGGTGCTGGCCGAAAATTTCCGCGAGCACGGCGAGACCTGCCGCAATGCACGCTTCAAGGTGCTGTGGGCGAAAAAATAGCGGAATCGGGTTTGTGTGTACGGCATAGCAACCCGAAAGTCCGCTATGCCTGCGCTTTCTTCATCCCTTCCTGATCAAGAATGGCATAGGCCATTTGTCGCCCCAGATCCCGTTGAGCGATCGTTTTCGATCCGATGCGCCCCGCGGCGCAGACCAAACCGGACCTCCGCCAAAAGCTTAGGGCCGCTCGCGGCGGCCCTGAGACGTTACAGAATTTGCTATCGAGGCGATAGGTTCGGCACTCGAATGCCGGAGCTTACTCGGTGTCCGCGCTCGACAGCGTTTCCAACGTCGGCATCGAGGTGATGTTGTAGCCGGCATCGACGAAGTGGATTTCGCCGGTGACGCCTGCCGATAGGTCGGACAGGAGATAGAGCGACGATGAGCCGACATTGTCGATGGTGACCGACTTGCGCAGCGGCGCGTTGCGCTGGTTCCACGAGAGGATGGCGCGGGCGTCGGAAATGCCGGCGCCGGCGAGCGTGCGGATCGGACCGGCGGAAATGGCGTTGACGCGGATGCCGCGCGGGCCGTAATCGGCGGCGAGATAGCGCACGGAGGCTTCCAGAGCCGCCTTGGCGACACCCATGACGTTGTAGTTCGGGATGACGCGCGTCGAGCCGTTATAGGTCAGCGTCAGCATGCTGCCGCCTTCGACCATCAGGTCGGCGGCGCGCTTGGCGATCTCGGTGAAGGAGAAGCAGGAGATCACCATGGTGCGGGTGAAATTGTCCCGCGTGGTGTTGGCATAGAGCCCCTTCAGCTCGGCCTTGTCGGAAAAGCCGATAGCATGGACGATGAAGTCCAGTCTCCCCCAGCGTTCCTTGATCTGGTCGAAGACGGAATCGACAGAAGCGATATCCTCGACATCGCAAGGCAGAAGAAAATCGGAGCCGACTTCGGCGGCGAGCGGCTTGACGCGCTTGCCGAGCGCTTCGCCCTGGAATGTGAAAGCCAATTCCGCGCCTTCGGCTGCAAGCGCCTTTGAAATACCCCAGGCAATCGAGTGATTGTTTGCGACGCCCATGATGAGGCCGCGCTTACCCTGCATGATTCCCGTCATTGCTTTATCCGTTATAGCGCTGGAAGACGAGCGTGGCGTTGGTGCCGCCGAAGCCGAAGGAATTGGAAAGAGCGATGTCGATCTTGGCATCGTCGATGCGTTTGCGCACGATCGGCACACCTTCGAATTCCGGGTCGAGTTCGGTGATATGAGCGCTTTCGCCGATGAAGCGCTCCTGCATCATCAGGATCGAATAGATCGATTCCTGCACGCCGGCTGCGCCGAGCGAATGGCCCGTCAGCGACTTGGTCGACTGGATCGGCGGGATCTTGGCTCCGAACACCTCGCGAATGGCGCCGATTTCCTTGCTGTCGCCGACCGGCGTCGAGGTGCCGTGGGTGTTGATGTAGTCGATATCGCCCTTCACGGTCGCGAGCGCCTGGCGCATGCAACGCACAGCCCCCTCGCCCGACGGCGCGACCATGTCGTAGCCGTCCGAAGTGGCGCCATAGCCGACGATCTCGGCATAGATCTTGGCGCCGCGCGCCTTGGCGTGTTCCAGTTCCTCTAGCACCAATACGCCGGCACCGCCGGCGATGACGAAGCCGTCGCGATTGGCATCATAGGCGCGGGAGGCGGCTTCCGGATGATCCTCGTTGAACTTGGACGACATGGCGCCCATGGCGTCGAAGAGGTTCGACATCGTCCAGTCGAGGTCTTCATGGCCGCCGGCGAACATGACGTCCTGCTTGCCCCATTGGATCATCTCGGCGGCGTTGCCGATGCAATGCGCCGAGGTCGAGCAGGCAGACGAGATGGAGTAGTTGACGCCGTGGATCTTGAACCAGGTGGCGAGCGTCGCCGATGCCGTCGACGACATCGATTTCGGCACGGCAAAGGGACCGATGCGCTTCGGGCTGTTGTTCTTGCGGGTGATATCGGCGGCTTCAATCAACGTGCGGGTCGACGGGCCACCGGAACCCATGATGATACCGGTGCGATCATTGGTGATGTCGCTCTCTTCGAGACCGCTGTCGGCGATCGCCTGCTTCATAGCGACATGGTTCCATGCGCCGCCCTGCGACAGGAAGCGCATGGCGCGGCGGTCGACCAGATCCGTCGTATCGATCTTCGGCGAACCCCAGACCTGGCACTTGAAACCGTGTTCGGCGAAATCGGAGGAGAAAGAAATGCCCGACTTGGCTTCGCGCAACGAGGCGGTGACTTCCTGCGCATCGTTTCCAATCGAAGAGACAATACCAAGACCCGTAACTACTACCCGTCTCATGTCGATGACCTTTTCTAAAAGCTCTGTCTTTGTGGGGCGGCCATGCCGCAGCTCAGGCAGTCTTGTCTTTTGACAGTCCTACGCGCAGGTCTGTCGCCTGATAAATGACCTCGCCATCGGCCTTCAGCCAGCCGTCGGCGGTGCCGAGCACGAGGCGGCCGCGCATGACGCGCTTGAAGTCGATGCCGTATTCGAGAAGCTTCGTATCCGGACGGACCATGCCCTTGAACTTCACCTCGCCGGTGGAAAGCGCCATGCCACGGCCGGGCTCGCCGAGCCAGCCGAGGAAGAAGCCGGTCAGCTGCCACATGCCGTCCAGGCCGAGGCAGCCCGGCATGATCGGATTGCCGGCAAAATGGCAGGGGAAGTACCAGTCGTCGGGACGCACGTCGTATTCGGCGCGAATGTAGCCCTTGTCGAAGGCGCCACCGGTTTCGGAAATATCTGTAATGCGATGGACCATCAGCATCGGCGGCAGGGGAAGCTGCGCATTGCCCGGGCCGAACAGTTCGCCGCGGCCGCAGGCCAGGATTTCCTCATAGTTGAAGCTGGATTGTCTCGTCGTCATAAAGTTCCGTTTCCCCCGCGCAAATGCCGATTGATGTGAAGCTTTAGTGCAAGATCGACAGAAAATGAAGCGCAAGCATGATGCTCGCATTCCATCGCCCCATCGGACACACTTCACTGTTATGTGGTGGTCGCATACAGGAAGGCCAGGGTTGCTACCAGAGGCAAATGCGCCAAGAACCTTCTTTTTACGGCTTTTGGCCGCCTTCCCACCCCATCGAAACTATTGAAAGCAATCCAGGCAAAAGTTATATGGCTTAGTAAAGATTTATAGAGATCAGGAATCCGGAGTTCCCTGAATGGCGGAAGAGGCCGAAATCGCGATCGAAACCAGGCTGCGCGGCGTGGGCCTGAGACCGACCCGGCAACGCGTCGCACTCGGCGACCTTCTTTTCGCCAAGGGCGACCGCCACCTGACCGTCGAGGAACTACACGAAGAGGCTGTTGCGGCCGGCGTGCCGGTTTCGCTCGCCACCGTCTATAACACGCTGCATCAGTTCACCGAGGCCGGCCTGATCCGCGTACTCGCCGTCGAAAGCACCAAGACCTATTTCGACACCAACGTGTCCGATCACCACCACTTCTTCATCGAAGGCCAGAACGAAGTGTTGGATATTCCGATCAGCAATCTGTCGATCGGCAATCTGCCGGAACCGCCGAAGGGCATGGAAATCGCCCATGTCGACGTCGTCATCCGCCTGCGCCGCAAGCAGCAGTAGACAGTAGAATTGTCTTCCGGCCGTTTGCTATTACCTATTGCCTAGTTCCTATTGCCTCCAATTACATCACATCGTCGGGATGGCGGCCGGGCTTATGATGGTAGGTCGGGAAGGTCCAGCCGAACCAGAGCGCGCCGCCGCGTACGACGAAGGCTGCGGTGACGCCAAGTGCCGCGGAGGCATAGAGCGGCATGGTAGTGGCATTGGCAGCGGTGAAGACGCCGGCGCCGACGAGCGCTGCAGTCACATAGATTTCCGGCCGCAGCAGCACCGAGGGCTCGTTCGCCAGGAGATCGCGCAGGATGCCGCCGAAAGTCGCCGTCAGCGCGCCGGTGACGATCGCGACCGTCGGCGAGCCCGTCGCCGCCATGCCCTTGGCCGCGCCCATGACGCAATAGGCGGACAGTCCGACCGCATCGAGCCAGATCAACAGCCGATAGCGCGATTCGAACAGATGCGCGGTGAAGAAGACCAGCACGCCGGCAATGGCACAGATGATGATATAGGTCGGGTTCTGTACCCAGAAGACCGGCACGCGGCCGAGGATGATATCCCTGAGCGTACCGCCACCGATGCCGGTAACCGCCGCGAGAAACAGGAAGCCGATCAGATCGAGCTGCTTGCGCGAGGCCGACAGCGCGCCGGTCGCGGCAAAGAGGGCAACGCCAGCATAGTCGAGAAACGAAAGAAGCGACATTCGAGGCTCCAGGAGAGTGCCGGCGCGATTTTCGGCGAAGTGAATCACGGCGGCAAGGGCCGCGCAAGCAGGCAGGCGTAAAGATGTCCGAGCGGTCGCGGAACCCTGCGGCCGTCCCAGCGCTTTCAAGAGGAAATGCCCGGTGAAATCTCTGCTGATCGTGATCCTCAATCTCATCGCGCTCGTGATCATGCCCGTCGTGGCGCAAGCGCAGCAATCGCTCGTGCAAGATCCGGTGGCCTTCGAGAAGGAACACTTTACCAAGCGTTGCGGCGGTCAGGCGAGCTTCGGCGACGGCTTTGCTACGGAGCGGGACATCAACAACGACTCGCTGACCGACCTCGTCGTCAACGAGGGCGAGATCACCTGCAAAGGGGAAAAGGGGCCCGACTGCACCGATGAGGGCTGCCCCTACAACTTCTACATCCATGTCGCCGAGGGCGGTTATATCCTGGTCGCCACGGCGCACATCTATGGCTACGATTTCATCCAGCGCTTCGGCAACATGGTGCTGGTCATGAAAATGCACCCGCACTTCTGCGACCGCACCGAGGGCGACCCGTGTGAAATCACCGTCCGCGTCCGCGGCGTGAAATTCGTCACAGTCGCGAAAAAGTAGGTGCTTTCGCCCCAAAAGGTCCGACCCATGGTTATGGGCCGGGGACCACGTGGTTACGGGCTGGGATAAAGCGCCGAGGTGCGGCCGGCGGCGTAGTAGCCGACAAGACCGATCCATTCGCGGACGCCAGTCGCCAACAACTGCGCGTTCAGCGACGGCTGGGTGAAATCGAAACCCAGCATTTCCTTGCCCGTGCTGCGATAATCGACCGGCCAGGGGACGACATCGATACCCTGCTTGCGGAAAATGCCCATGGAGCGCGGCATGTGGAAGCCGGACGTGATCAGCAGGCAGCCGGAAAGACTGTTCTGAGCGAGAAGCTGCTTGGTGTTGACGGCATTCTCAAACGTGGTGCGCGAGGTCGTGTCCTCGACAAGCCGGTCCTTCGGAATGCCGAGCGCGACAAAGAAGCGCTCGGAAATGACCGCATCCCCCTCGTACTTGCCACTGATCGAGCCATCACCGCCGGAGACGACGATGCGCGCCTCCGGAAACTTCTGCGCCAGCCGCAACGTCTCGACGAGACGATCTCCAGCCGAATCCATCTCATACCCACCCCGCGCCGTCGTCACCTCGTTCTGCGTAGCACCGCCGAGAACGATCATGCACTTGAGATCGGCAGGATCAGAAGTCGGATGCGGAAACCGCTCCTCCAGCCCCTGAACGATATAGGCGCCGACGGTCGTATAAAGCGCGACGAACAGGATCAGGACCGACAGCAGGGAGGAGACGATCGCAATGAAGCGCCTGCGAACAAGGCTGCCGATCAGCGCCAATACGCCGAAGAAAAACGCTAGTGACAGCGGCTGACCAAAAATCCAGACCAGTTTGGAAAAAACGAACAAGATACATCCTCGGGCGTGTCGAGCTGGAGCTCTTGAGAGCAACGGCAGAAAACGATTCGTTTTTTCCTAGCAGATTTTTGTGCGCTGCAATGTGGCTATGATGCGCGATTGCAATGTTTGTGCGCAGGTCACATCTTTTGGTACGGGAGATTATGAAATCGCCAGCGTCATAGTAGAGTCTGAGTGAAGTGGCTGATTCGAAGGTGCTTTGTTGGAGTTTGGCGAATACATTGTGTACGTCGATGAAAGTGGCGACCACAGCATGACGTCAATCGACGAGAATTACCCAATATTCTCGCTGGCATTTTGTGTTTTCAAGAAGGCTGATTATGTGCGCATCGCTGTTCCTGCGATGCAGGAGTTTAAGTTCAGGTGGTTCGGGCACGACACCGTCGTCATGCATGAAGCTGATATTGTGAAAAGACGAGGCCCTTTTCATTTCCTTCAATATGACAAGATTCGATCGCGCTTCATGGATGACCTTACTGAGGTTATCGAGCGCATGCCTATGACGGTCATCGCGTCTGTCATTCGAAAGGAGAACTTGAAGCGAAAGTACACGCGCCCTGACAATCCCTATCAGCTCGGTCTGTTGTTTTGCATGGAAAAGACGCACGCCTTCATCAAGCACAACGGCAACCACGAGCAACAGTGTCATATCGTCTGTGAGTCGCGTAGCCCCCGGGAGAAGGCTGGCCAAGGCAAGGAAGATGCCGCTCTCGAGCTTGAGTTCCGCCGAATCGCGGCGGGAGACCATTATCTGCAAGGTGGAAAGGAAGATTCCAAGATGCCTTGCTTCGATATAGTCTTTGCATCCAAGCTGGCAAATTCCACTGGTCTGCAGATCGCGGATCTCATAGCGCGGCCAATAGGTTTGCGGATTTTAAGAGGCGGCCAGCCGAACCGGGCCTTCGATGTGATTAGCGGAAAACTTTGGAGGGGGCCTCTGGGCAGGAGCCAAGCCTTTGGCTTGAAAGTGTTTCCCTAAAAAGCGAAAGGCCCCGGTAAACCGAGGCCACAACGCCGACCAGGAACGAACCCCAATCCATTTATCTATAGTGTAGCTAGTTTTTGCGAAAAATCAAGTAGATTCAATCGCTTGATAGAATTTTTGGTTAAGTACATGTAAAGACTCCGCTATCCGCGTGAGTGAAGACGGATTGAGGTGCTAGCTCTGCCATGAGCCTCACCTTCCAAAAGCAAATTTCAAGCCGAAATCGGGAGCGCCCTTTCGGGCCAAAAGCTCCGCACAGCAGCAGGGATTTAACAACCCTCTCAAGCAACCGAAAATTCTGAAAAATCTTTTGGTGGAGCTAAGCGGGATCGAACCGCTGACCTCTTGCATGCCATGCAAGCGCTCTCCCAGCTGAGCTATAGCCCCATCAAGGTGGTGCCGGTTGACCGGCCCTGGGTCCCTTCCGAGCGCTTCGCCCGTCGGGGTGGCGGCTTATTACTTCTGGTTTTTGCAGATAGCAAGCCGAAATTTTCGGCCCGGAAAATTTTTCTTGTTCACCGGGCCGATTGTTCGCAAATCAAACGTCGTCGTCGTCGCCGGTAACGCCGATGATGTCGCTCATGTCGTCGTCATCTTCATCTTCGTCGGCTTCGAGGAAGGTGTCGTCGTCATCGTCGCCGATTTCGACATCGTCATCGCCGATATCCGGGATATCGTCGCCAGCAGCAGTCTCGTCGGCGTCTTCGAGCGACACGAGCTCGACTTCCGTGTTTTCGGTATCGACTTCAGCCACTTCGTCCTCTTCCGGAACTTCCTTGGAAGCGGAGGTCTCCTCGAAGAAGGACAAGGGCCAGGATTTGCCGGTATAGGGCGAGACGACCGGGTCCCGGTTCAAGTCATAGAACTTCTTGCCGGTATCTGGATCGGTACGTTTTGTTCCAAGTTCCGCTTTCGCCACTGTCAAAGCCTCATGAATGGCCGAATAAAGATTCGGCAATGCCGGAGAAACCGGCGTTTTAAGGGAAATATCAGCCGGTCCCCTTAATCGTTGCGGCTCTTTCTGTCAAAGCCAAACTTTATATACGCCGGCACTGGTTTTCCCGGCATTCCGGGATGACCGGGCAGCGGGTCTGTGGTAACGAGCAAGCGTGAACCGCAGGTCAGTTGGCGCAACAGGAGCTAAGCCAGCGATAATGCGGCGTAAATAACGGCATCGCAAAGGAATTGCCCATGCCGCACGACATTCATCCGCGGCCCGCGACGGCGCGCCGCTCGACCAATCTTTCCGGCACCGTCCGCGTTCCCGGCGACAAATCCATTTCTCATCGCGCCCTCATGTTCGGCGGCCTGGCCTCAGGCGAAACCCGCATCACCGGCCTGCTCGAAGGCGAGGATGTGCTCAACACGGGCAAGGCCACGCAAGCCATGGGCGCCAAGATCGAGAAGATCGGGACCGAATGGATCATCCGGGGCGTCGGCAACGGCGCGCTGCTTGCCCCGGAAGCGCCGCTCGATTTCGGCAATGCCGGCACCGGCAGCCGCCTGACCATGGGCCTCGTCGGCGTCTATGACTTCGAATCCACCTTTATCGGTGACGCCTCGCTTTCCAAGCGGCCGATGGGCCGCATCCTGGATCCGCTGCGGCAGATGGGCGTGCAGGTCAGATCCAGCGAAGGCGACCGGCTGCCGGTGACCCTGCATGGGCCGGAGACAGCCAGCCCGATAACCTATCGTGTGCCGATGGCTTCGGCGCAGGTCAAATCCGCGGTGCTGCTCGCCGGCCTCAATGCGCCGGGGATCACCACCGTCATCGAGCCGGTCATGACCCGCGACCATACCGAGAAGATGCTGGCCGGCTTCGGCGCCGATCTTTCGGTCGAGACCGATCGGGACGGCGTGCGCACCATCCGCCTTCAGGGCCAGGGCAAGCTTTCCGGCCAGATCATCGACGTTCCCGGCGATCCCTCCTCGACGGCCTTTCCGCTGGTCGCCGCGCTGATCGTTCCCGGCTCGGATATCACCATCCGCAACGTGCTGATGAACCCGACCCGCACCGGTCTGATCCTGACGCTGCGGGAAATGGGCGGCGATATCGAGGTTCTCGACAGACGCCTTGCCGGCGGCGAGGATGTCGCGGATCTCCGCGTGCGCTCCTCAGCGCTCAAAGGCGTCACCGTGCCAGCCGAGCGTGCACCGTCGATGATCGACGAATATCCGGTGCTCGCCGTCGCGGCCGCATTCGCCGAGGGCACGACGATCATGCTTGGGCTGGAGGAGTTGCGGGTCAAGGAATCCGACCGGCTCTCGGCGGTTGCGGAAGGGCTGGCGCGCAATGGCGTCGATTGCACCGAAGGCAGGGATTCGCTGACGGTGCGCGGAAGGCCGGACGGGAAAGGTCTCGGCAACGCTCGCGGCAGCCAGGTCAAGACTCATCTCGATCACCGCATTGCCATGAGCTTCCTTGTAATGGGGCTCGCCTCGGAACATTCAGTTGCGGTAGATGATTCCGCCATGATCGCCACCAGCTTTCCCGAGTTTTTCGATCTGATGGCGAAGCTTGGCGCCAATATGGAAGTGGAAGGACGCATAGGTCAGTGACGACACCGTTTACAATCGCCATCGACGGACCCGCTGCGGCAGGCAAGGGAACCTTGTCGCGCCGGATCGCCGAGGAATATGGTTTTCACCATCTCGATACCGGCCTGACCTATCGGGCAACGGCCAAGGCCCTGCTCGATGCCGGCCTGCCGTTGGACGACGAGACGGTTGCCGAGACGATGGCGCGCAAGGTCGATCTTTCCGGGCTCGACCGCTCGGTGCTCTCGAAGCACGAGATCGGCGAGGCGGCATCGAAGATCGCCCTCATGCCAGCCGTGCGCCGCGCGTTGGTCGAGGCGCAGCGGACTTTTTCGCTGAGGGAGCCCGGCACGGTTTTGGATGGGCGCGATATCGGCACCGTCGTCTGCCCGGATGCGCCGGTGAAAATCTATGTCACGGCATCGGCGGATGTCCGGGCAAAACGGCGCTATGACGAAATCGTCAATGCCGGCGGCAGCGCCGATTATGCGGCGATTTTCGAGGACGTGAAACGGCGCGACGAGCGGGATATGGGCCGCGCCGACAGCCCTTTGCGACCAGCGGAAGACGCGTACTTGCTTGATACCTCAGAAATGAGTATAGAAGCGGCGTTTCAGACGGCAAAATCGATCATCGACGCCGGTCTGAGCCGAAATGCCTGAAAATGCGAGCGGCCTTCGCGTGCTTTGCGCACGAAGCCGCTGATTTAAAAGCCTGACATTCCGTCCAAGCGCCGGATAGCTTTCCCAAGGGGAGGCGGACGGATGCGGGCTTGTTCAACACGAACCACCGGCGCATCAGTGTCCTCAATCCTGATTGAGACACGCCAGGAGATTTTATGTCTGTAACTTCCCCCTCTCGCGAAGATTTCGCAGCCCTTCTCGAAGAATCCTTTGCCAAGAACGATCTGGCTGAAGGCTATGTCACCAAGGGCATCATCACCGGCATCGAAAAGGATGTCGCCGTTGTGGACGTCGGCCTCAAGGTCGAAGGCCGCATCGCGCTGAAGGAATTCGGTGCACGTGCCAAGGACGGCACGCTCAAGGTTGGCGATGAAGTCGAAGTCTATGTCGAGCGCATCGAAAACGCGCTTGGCGAAGCTGTTCTGTCGCGCGAAAAGGCTCGCCGCGAAGAAAGCTGGATCAAGCTCGAAGCCAAGTTCGAAGCTGGCGAACGCGTCGAAGGCGTCATCTTCAACCAGGTCAAGGGCGGTTTCACCGTCGATCTGGATGGCGCTATCGCCTTCCTGCCGCGCTCTCAGGTCGACATCCGTCCGATCCGCGACGTCACGCCGCTGATGCACAACCCGCAGCCCTTCGAAATCCTCAAGATGGACAAGCGCCGCGGCAACATCGTCGTTTCGCGTCGTACGGTTCTGGAAGAGTCCCGTGCCGAGCAGCGTTCTGAAATCGTTCAGAACCTCGAAGAAGGCCAGGTTGTTGACGGCGTCGTCAAGAACATCACCGATTACGGTGCGTTCGTTGACCTCGGCGGCATCGACGGCCTGCTGCACGTCACCGACATGGCATGGCGCCGTGTGAACCATCCGTCGGAAATCCTGTCCATCGGCCAGCAGGTCAAGGTACAGATCATCCGCATCAACCAGGAAACCCACCGCATCTCGCTCGGCATGAAGCAGCTCGAGAGCGATCCGTGGGATGGCATCCAGGCCAAGTATCCGGAAGGCAAGAAGATCTCCGGTACGGTTACGAACATCACCGACTACGGTGCGTTCGTCGAGCTGGAGCCGGGCATCGAAGGCCTCATCCACATCTCGGAAATGTCCTGGACCAAGAAGAACGTTCACCCCGGCAAGATCCTGTCCACGAGCCAGGAAGTCGAAGTTGTCGTTCTCGAAGTCGATCCGACCAAGCGTCGTATCTCGCTCGGCCTGAAGCAGACGCTGGAAAATCCGTGGGCAGCATTCGCCCGCAACCATCCGGCTGGCACCGAAGTCGAAGGCGAAGTCAAGAACAAGACCGAATTCGGCCTGTTCATCGGCCTCGACGGCGATGTGGACGGCATGGTGCACCTCTCCGACCTCGACTGGAACCGTCCGGGCGAGCAGGTCATCGAAGAGTACAACAAGGGTGATGTCGTCAAGGCCGTCGTTCTCGACGTCGATGTCGACAAGGAACGCATCTCGCTCGGCATCAAGCAGCTCGGCAAGGATGCAGTCGGCGAAGCCGCTGCTTCCGGCGAACTGCGCAAGAATGCCGTCGTTTCGGCTGAAGTCATCGCCATCAACGATGGCGGCATCGAAGTGAAGCTCGTCAACCACGACGACATCACCTCCTTCATCCGCCGCGCCGACCTGTCGCGTGATCGCGACGAGCAGCGTCCGGAGCGTTTCTCGGTCGGTCAGACCGTCGACGCCCGCGTCACCAACTTCTCCAAGAAGGACCGCAAGATCATGCTGTCCATCAAGGCTCTGGAAATCGCAGAAGAGAAGGAAGCAGTCGCTCAGTTCGGTTCGTCCGACTCCGGCGCTTCGCTCGGCGACATCCTGGGTGCGGCTCTGAAGAACCGCAACGCCGAATAATCTTCGGTTGAAGCCTTAGAGATAAAGAGACCCGCCGGATCGCTCCGGCGGGCTTTTGTTTGGCGCTGCCTCAAGGTTCAAAGATCAGAGCCCTCTTTATGCGCTCAGATGAACGCACGGCGCTCTGACGCGGCCCGGCTATTCCCATTCCACCATGCGCTGATAGAAATCGAAGGCGTGATCGTGCAGGGAGTCCAGCGGTGCGGGTGCGGGCAGCGCGAGCGGTTCTGGCGCAACGGCGCCGGCTTCTGAGGACGCTGCTTCGGCGTCGGCCTCGTCGGATGCCTCTGCGGCCGGCTGATGCACTTCCTCAGGCTGGGAATGCCCCTCACTTTCGTCCTGCGCCGTTTCTCCGCCCTGCCCTTGCTCGTGCTCCTCCTCATCGGCGGGGTCGACGCGATCGACCCTTTCTAGGTCCTCGTCGTCGATGGGGACATCCGCCGGCAAATATTGTGCGATGGCAAAAGGAATGCCCGGCGGCAGCGGGACCTGCGTTCCCATCTGCGCCGCGGCATCGGGCATATCCATGGCGAGCGCCGCCAGCGCACCACCCGATGATTTGCTCTGAAGTGCAGCCGGCGCGTTCGGTATCTCATCGGGAGAGACCGCGTTCTGGCTTGCCATGGTGGCGGCAAGATTTCGGGTGCCCTCATTGGCGACCGTCTGCGGCAGCGACAGCACGTTCTTCCGATCGTCGGTATTGGCGGTAAGCGCCTGCGCGATGATACGTTCTGCCGAGGATGCGTCCTCTTGGATAATCTGCAGTAGCCCGGGTCCGGTGGCGTCGATGGCGCGACCTGTGACAACTTGCAGCCCTTCCTTGATATCGGCCCTGATCTGCTGGATATCCCGCGGTACAGGCGGCGGCGTAACGGGGGATCTGATCAGAGCGATTTCCGTGGGAAGCTTCTCCTCGGCCGGCGTAGCTGACGATATGTTGCCCGCTACGGGGATGGCGTTTTGCGGATGGACGGTCTCGCCGTCGCCGGCATCGATGAGAAGCGCGTTTGCAGCCGGCGGAATCGGGGCGGATTGCTGATTTGGGACGGCCTGTGAAGTCGAGGCGGATTCGTCAGGCAAGACCCCCGGCTCCAAAATCGCCGCAGCAACGAGAACTGCCTGCGCCGGTGCAATCGCCACCGGCACTTCCTCAGGCACCTGCGCGGCAATTGCGGCGAGGACAGCCACGGGTGCTGGCGCTGCAGCGCTCTCCGGCGAAGCCGGCAGAGCTGCCGGAGCAGCCGCGGGAGCAGCGTCCGGGGCCTTTTGGATCGCCTGTGCCGGGACTTGGGCCTGCGGTTCGATCGCCTCTGTTTCACCGGCATTCTGGCCGTAGGAATTGACGACAGCCTTGATGACCGCATCGGGCTCCTGTGTCAGTGTCGCATCCAGGCTGATGGCGATTTGCACGGCTTCCGGCCCATCCGGATTGGCCAGGACCTCGGCAATGAGAGGCAGCGGCAGCGGCGTTTCCGCCTGCATGTCCATGAGTTGCTGGGCTGCGGCAAGCTGTTGCGGCGGCAGGTTGCGGATCGTATCGGCCAGCCGCTGTGCCAAAGCGGAATTGCTCTCATCCGGCTCGCGCGCAACATTCAGCGCCGCGCTGGCGTCATCGATGACGGAGAGCAGGCTGTCGAACATCCGCTCGCGCGCCGCCACCAGCAGCATGTTCAGCTTGCCTTCGACACTGGCGTTCATGGTATTCGGCAGCACGGCAAGCGGCGTCGCAGCCGCCTGCGCACCAGACGTTTCGGCGGTGGCAACCGCCGGCTTTTCAAGGGCTATACCCAAAGCGGACACGGCACTCACGGGAGACAACATGGGATGCTCCTTTGTCTGAAAAGACGGAAGCAGAAGGCAGGTTCAGTCGGGGTCCGCTCATGCGGCCATCAGCGATTCGAAAGCCGGTGGACTGGCTGGTCGACGCGGGAAGACGTCGGTCGAATGCATGAAATCAGGGGTAGAATAGCAGGATGTCTCTTAACAGATTGCTAACCAGAGCGGTTCAGCGTTCCACGGAATCGCTTTTCCGCTCTATCCCTTTGTTTTTACGCATTCCGGACGGAAAACCGCTTCGCACTTTTCCTGGAATTGCTCCAACGAGCCGACGCCACATCCGCGGCACCGGCTTTTTCATTTCAATCTGTTTTTGACTCGGCCGATCAGCTATGTGCGAAAATATCGGTCTCTTCCCAGCCGAGCAGGTCCAGCTTCGCTCGCGTCGGCAGGAACGTGAAGCAGGCATTGGCATGCTCGATACGGCCGTCGCGCACAAGGCGCTCCTTCAGCTTGTCGCGCAGCGCATGCAGGTAAAGCACATCGGAGGCGGCATATTCGAGCTGCGCCGGCGAAAGCGTTTCGGCCGCCCAGTCGGAAGACTGCTGCGCCTTGGAAATGTCGACCTCGAGCATCTCCTTGAGATTGTCCTTGAGGCCATGGCGGTCCGTATAGGTACGGCAGAGGCGTGAGGCAACCTTGGTGCAGAAAACCGGCATGGTGGTGACGCCAAACGTGTGGAACAGCACGGCGATATCGAAGCGGCCGTAGTGAAAGATCTTCTCGCGCGCAGGATCGGCCAGCATGGCGACAAGGTTCGGCGCCTCCTTCTGGCCGGCGGCGATGCGGATCACATCAGCGGTGCCGTCACCCGGCGAAAGCTGCACGACACAGAGTCGGTCGCGGCGCGGGATAAGGCCGAGGGTTTCGGTATCGATTGCTATGGCGCCGGTATAGCGGGCGGCATCGGCAGCGGAAATATCGCCTTCGTGATAACGGATGGTCGCGGCCATGAAGCTCTCCCTGCTCTATCGTCTGAATTCGTTTTCGTCCTGTTCTATAGAACAGACAAGGAGATAACGATACTGCGCAAGCTTAAAATGTCGGCGGCGGATACAGACCTCGTCCGGCCTCAAGTCGAGGTGATGTGGATATGGCCTTGCCACAGTCGCGCCGCCGTCAGCTTTCCGGAACGGTAGGCGCCGGTGTCGAGATTGAGCCGAAGCCCATGCGCTTCGGCTTGTTTCACCGGCGTATGGCCGTGAATGATCAGCTTCGGCAGCGGCTGCGCGCTGTCGTAAAAGCGCGAGCGGATGAAAACGAGGTCGTCGTCCTCCTGCGCCGCGATCGGCCGTTCGGGATCGATACCGGCATGGACGAACAGCACCTGCGGCGTATCCAGCAGGATCGGCAGCCGGCGGAGAAAGTTGAGATGATCGTCGGGTAGCCAGGTCCGGATGAAGGTATCGAGTTTTTTCTGCCGGGGATATTGCTGCCGTAGGGTCTGGATATCCACACCATAGGAATTCAGCGTCGCCTCGCCGCCGAGCGCGACCCAGTCATCCAGGGATATTTCACCATCGGCGTAAGCAAGCATGGCCATTTCATGATTGCCGGTGAGGCAGATCCGGTCGAAACCATTCGGCAGCGGCGCCATCAGCCGAGTAACGACCTGTGCAGAGGCCGGACCACGATCGATGAAATCGCCAAGCATGATGATCAGCTTGCGGCCGGGCAGTGCGGCAGCATCGGCGAAAATCTTGCGTTCGAGTGCACTCAGGAGATCGTAGCGGCCATGCACATCGCCGATGACATAGGTCGGCGTATCCAGGATATCGAGGCGCTCGCGACGCCGGCGCGGGCTGAAGCCGCGAGCCACTTTCTCGCGTATGATACTTGCCGCCATGAAACTCCCTCATCGAAATGTCACCATCCCGAGCGCGCTACCCTCCTAAGCAAAAATAATCGAAAAGCGACAATTCTTTGCCGAATACGGGAATAAGCGCTTCAGCCCGATGTCTATGTCGACGGAAGTCACCAATAAAGCATTACCTTGCGGCAAAGCGTCCCGAACACAGCCATTTCGTATTGTGAAAATTGACATAGCATGTCCACAATTCTATCGCGCTCGGTAACCTGACAGGAGGACTTTTCATGACCAAGACCATTACCAGACTCGGCATCGCCGCCATTCTCGCCCTCGGCCTTGCGGGTCAGGCTTTTGCGCACGCACATCTGAAGTCGGCAACCCCTGCGGACAAAAGCACCATCAAAACTTCACCCAGCGAACTGGACCTCACCTTCAGCGAAGGCCTGAACCTGAAATTCTCCGGCATCAAAGTGACCGGCCCCGACAAGGCAGTCGTCAAGCTCGGCGATGCCATGCTGATGCAGAACGACACCGTGCTGATGGTTCCCGTCTCCGGAACGCTTGGCGCCGGCACCTATACCGTCGAATGGCATGCCCTTTCCGCTGACGGCCATAAAACCAATGGCAGCTACACCTTCACAGTAAAACCTTGATCGATCCGAACACAGCGATCGAGGCGTGCCGCTTCTTTCACGATGCATCCCTGATGCTTCTGTGGGGCGCCTCGGCCTTTCTCTGCTTTCTGGTGCCGACAGTGTTGGCGGAGAAGGTGTGGCGGATGTTCGGCATCGCCCCTTTCCTTGCGGTGCTGGTTGCCGGGCTGACCATGCTTGCCTCGCTGCCGCTTGCAAGCGCCACCATCGGCAATGGCTGGAGCGATGCTTTCGATGCCGGCACGATCCACGACATTCTGTTCGAAACCACGGTCGGTCAGGCGTGGCTTGCCCAAGCCGCCGCCGCCCTCATCCTCGTTCTTGCCTTTCTGCCATCAGCGCGCTGGCGACGCCCCGGCGTTGCGCTCGGTTCCGGTCTCGGCCTTGCCGCCCTCATGCTGACCGGTCACGCCTCAATGCATGAAGGTTGGTTGAGGCTCGCCCATCGCTCCAATGACATCCTTCACGTCCTGGCCGGCGGCGGTTGGCTGGGTGCCCTGGTGCCTCTCGTCCCGATCCTCCGGCTTCTGAACACACCTGAAGAGCGGGCAGAGGCGCTGTTGGCGCTTCGGCGCTTCTCCGCCGTCGGGCATGGTGCCGTGGCGCTGGTCATCGCCTCCGGCTTCGTCAATACGATGCTGGTCCTTCAGCGCCTGCCGACCAACTGGTCATCCCCCTATCAGGCGCTGCTTGCCGTCAAGATCGTGCTTGTCGCCGGAATGAGCCTGTTGGCGATCATCAACCGTTACATCCTCGTGCCCCGGATGCGGCATGATCGGGCTCGGGCTTTGAGCGCCATCCGCCGCGGCAGTATTGCCGAGATCGTCCTCGGTATCGCCGTCATCGCGCTGGTCGCCGTCTTCGGCATGCTCGAACCCGTCTGACCGTCAGGCCGACAGCGCCCTCACCACCGCACGAACCGCCTCTGCATCCTCCGTTTTCGGCCTGTATTCGAGCCCGACCCTGCCGCTATAACCATGGGCAAACAGCCAATTCAGGCGATTACGCAGATCGATACTGCCGGTGCCGGGATCGTTTCGGCCTGGGTGATCGGCGACGTGGACATGGACTATGCGGTCGGCGCGTTCGGCGACTACATCTTCCGTCCGTTCGCCCATAACGGCCGAATGGTAGATATCGTAGACGATACCGATTTCCGGTCGATCTACCTGATCGACGATATCCAAGCCTTCCGCCGTCGAGGACAAATAGTAGCCGATATGATCGATCCTGGTATTCAGCGGTTCCAGGCCGAGACGTATGGCCGAACCGCTCAAGATATCGGCGCCGGCGCTCAAGGCGGAGATCAAAGCTTCGCGCTGTTCGGCGCGTGAAAACTCCAGCAAATCGTCACCCGCTTGCGCGATCAAAACCGTGGCACCCAGGCGCTCCGCTACACCGGCGGACGCCTGCAACCCCTCCAGCCAGGCATCTTTATTCGCCGGATTCGTCAGCGCTATCATCGGCTCGGCGACTATGCCCGAGATAGCGATCCCCGTCTCCTCGACCACGGATGCGATCGCATCCAGATCCTTGTTCGTCCAGCGCCAGAACTCGACTGCGCTCAATCCGGCCTGATGCGCCAGCCGAATACGGTCGACAAAATCGTCGCCTTCGCGGGCGAATAGCCATTCGATACATGCCGAAAATTGCCGCATGAAGACCCTCCTCCAAAGAACATACCCTGCGGCGGCGTGCGCCTCATCGGCAGCGGCAGCAAGAGGCCAGTGGTCACAATTGTTGGGCAGACCGGCGTAGCGCAGGCTGGGCGCCTTCGACGCTCATTGCCGTAACCATGCGCATGTCCCGGCGGAAATCCGAAGGCGACATGCCGGCAATATGCCGGAAGGATTTGTTGAAGGCGCTGATCGAGCCGAAGCCGCTGTCCATCGCTACCTGCAGCACATTGGCGCCCTCGCGCATCAGCATGGCCTGGGCGCGCGACAGGCGCAGCAGGTTGACATATTTGCTGAGCGTCATGCCGGTGGATTTCTTGAAAAGGTTCATCGCATATTTCGGATGCAGATCCGCCGCCTTGGCGATATCGACCGTATCGATATCGTGCAGGAAATTGCCGGCAATGAAATCGCACATCCGCGCCAGGCTGCGCGACGACTGCGAATGGACCTGTTCGCTCGGCTGGTGCTCCCGCTTTTCCGGCAGCATACGATAGGGCTCGAAGGCGATGCGCTCCAGGCGCAGCAGGAGTTCGGCAACCGCATGTTCTGCCTTGGCCGGATCGCCGGAGCGGGCATAGCGATACCAGCGGGCGAAATTCTCGTTGTCGGCGGCATCCGTCGCGGAGGTGACCAGGGTCTCGCCTCGCATCAGGCGGCCGGAAATATCGAGCGGCAGGCGCATGCGGAAGAAATGCACCAGCGGCAGATGCGCGCCGGCATAGATCGAATCTTCCGACGAATCATCCATCTGATGCGGCTGCCCACCCCAGAACACGCAGATATCGCCGGCACGGAGCTGAATTTCATGGTCGTTCATGCGGTAGTGAACCGTGCCGCGTATAAGGTAATTCACCTCGACCTGCGCATGCCAATGCGGCTTCACCATCAGGGGCGGATGGGTATGAAACATCTGCAGGGTCGTCGGCAGCCCTTCGATGCTGCTCGCACCCGGCTGATAAACCGCTCGATGACCCACCTTACTTTCCGCCAAGTCAATGTTCCTTTTTTAGGAGACAGAAGTGCACTGGAAGCTAGTTTAAGCGTGTTCGATAGAGGACGGCAATTGAAAAGGGAGGATTTTCAATGCGTTTAAAACTCGCGGGAGCGGCTGCACTTGCTGCCCTGCTCGCTTCCGGTTCTGCTTACGCCGAACAAACCACCATCACAGTCTGGAGCTGGAACATCGCCGCGTCGGCGCTGAAATCCACGGTCGAGGGGTTCAACAAGAAATATCCTGACATCAAGGTTGATGTTCAGGACATCGGCAATCCGCAGGTCTTCGACAAGATGCTGGCCGCTTGCGCCGCCGGCGGCGACGGTCTGCCCGACGTCATGTCGATCGAAAATCACAAGGCATCGATCTTCTGGAACCGCTTTCCGGACTGCCTGACCGATCTGACGAAGCTCGGCTACACGGATCAGCTCAAGAAGCAGTTCCCTGACTTCAAGCGTGCCGAACTCGAAGTCGGCGATGCCGCCTATGCAATGCCCTGGGATTCCGGCCCGGTCACCATGTTCTACCGCCGCGATTTCTATGAAAAGGCGGGCGTCGATCCGGCAACGATCAAGACCTGGGACGATTTCATTGCCGCCGGCAAGAAGATCTCCGCCGCCAATCCGGGCGTGATCATGACACAGGCCGATCTCAACGGCGACACCGAATGGTTCCGCATGCTCGCCAACGAACAGGGCTGCGGTTATTTCTCGTATGACAGCCAGAGCATCACCGTCAACCAACCGGCCTGCGTGAAGGCGCTGGACAAGGTGAAGGAGATCAAAGACGCGGGCCTGATGAGCGCGGCGAACTGGAACGAGAAAATTCAGGCGAACACGGCCGGCAAAGTGGCATCGCAGCTCTACGGCGGCTGGTATGAAGGCACTATCCGCTCCACCTCGCCGGATCTTGCCGGCAAATGGGGCGTCTATCCGATGCCGAGCATGACAGCCGACGGCCCGCATGCGGCCAATCTCGGCGGTTCTTCGCTCGCGATCGCCAGCGGCTCCAAGCACAAGGAAGCAGCCTGGAAATTCCTCGAATATACGCTTGGCACCAATGAGGGCCAGGTTACCATGCTGAAGTCCTACGGGCTCGTGCCGTCGCTGCTGACGGCGGTTCAAGATCCCTTCGTCAACCAGCCGCAGCCCTATTGGGGCGGGCAGAAGGTCTGGGCCGATATCCTCGCCACCCTGCCGAAAATCCGCCCGAGCCCCGGCACCCAGTATTTCAGCGACGCCGATGAGATCATAAAGGCCGTCCAGACAAAATATCTTGCCGGCGGCTATCCGAACGGCAAGGCTGCGCTTGACGATGCGGCCCAGCAGATCGCCTCGGCGACAGGTCTGCCGCTCGCGAAATGAGTGACACTGCCGGGCGCGCATCCCAAGCCACGCCCGGCATCCCCGCCACCCTAGAGCAGGATGATTTTAGGTCTGTTCGACCTAAAATCTAAATCCGCGAATAGAGCGTGACGTCGTCCGAAACCCGCCTGCACTTTTCGGCGGCACGCTCTAGGGGTGGCGGGGATGCGGTGTCACGCGTCAATTCACTGCGTATAAAGGAGAAGGCTTTCATGCGGTTGCGAAACCGGAGCGCTTATGCGTTCCTTGCACCCTATCTTCTGGTGTTCGCCGCTTTCTGGGTCTGGCCGATCATCTATTCGTTCCTGATCTCGTTCCAGAACACCCGGGTCAATCCGTGGGTCTTTAACTTGTCGCTCAATTGGGGGCGCCTGGTCGGCGACCCGGCCTTCTACAACGCGCTTCAAAACACGCTGATCATCCTGATCGTCCAGGTACCCGTCATGATCACGCTCGCCACGGTCATGGCGGTGCTGCTGAATTCACCGCTGCTGAGAGCCCGTGGCATTTTTCGCTTTGCTTTCTTCGCACCCGTCGTCGTTGGTGAGGTGGCCTATGCCGCTATCTTCCGCCTGATGTTCAACGTCGATTTCGGCATCGTCAACAAGCTGCTCGGCATGGTCGGCTTCGCACCGGTGTCGTGGTTCGCCGAATCGCATGCCGCAATGGTGCTCATCATCATCGCCGTCACCTGGCGCTGGGCGGGTTATAACGCCATCATTATCCTTTCCGGGCTGCAATCGATCCCCGAGGATGTTTACGAGGCCGCGACGCTTGACCGCGTCAACCGCTTCCAGCAATTCATCCACATCACCCTGCCGCTGTTGAAGCCGATCATTCTGTTCTGTGTGGTCCTGTCCGTCATCGGCACCATGCAGCTTTTCACCGAACCCTATCTGATCACCAATAGGGGTGGCCCCGGCGGCGGGACGGAGACGCTCGGCCTGTTGCTTTATCGCCAGGCCTTCCAGTCGACCAACTTCGGCTATGCCTCCGCAATCGCCTACACGATGGCGGCGCTCGCCGTAGTCATCTCTCTCCTCAATCTCTGGGTGGGGCGCGAACCGAAATGAAATCGAAGTCCAAATCCACTCTGATCCGCTCGCTCGCCTTGCACGGCCTGTTGGCGCCGCTCGCCATCATCTGGCTGTTTCCGCTCTGGATGATGTTCGTCTTCTCGACCATGCCCGATTATGGCATTTTCAGCCCCGGCATTGTCCTGACACCGTCGACAGCTTTCCTGGACAACGTCCGGAACCTGCAGGCCGACACCAACTTCATCGGCGCCATGACGATCTCCATCGTCGTTGCCGTCGTCTATACCTTCCTGTCGGTGCTGCTGACCTCGATGGCCGGATGGGCTCTGGTGCGCTACCAGTTTGCCGGCCGTTCGGTCGTCATCGGCATCATCCTCGGCACGATCACGCTGCCCTACTCCGTCGTCGTCATCCCGCAATTCATCATGGTGGCGCGCGATTTCGGATTGGCCAATTCATGGGTCGCGCTGATCGTTCCGCCGCTCTTCAACTCGCTCGGGGTGCTGTTCATGCGCCAGGCCTTCTCGATGATGCCGGGCGAGCTCTTTGACGCCGCCCGCGTCGAGGGCGTCAAGGAATGGCAGATCTTCCTGCGCATCGCCCTGCCGCTTGCAAGGCCAACCATGGCGGCTCTCGCCATCATCCTGTTCCTGCACTCCTGGAACAACTACCTCTGGCCGCTGCTCATCAATTCCCGGCCGGGCATGATGACGGCGCCCGTGGCGCTCGGAACGCTGATCGGCCTTACCAGGGTATCCTGGGGCGGCATCATGGCCGGTGCCGTCATGCTGACGGCGCCGATCCTTATCGTCTTCGTTCTCCTGCAGCGCCACTTCATCGCCGGCATCGCCGCCGGCGCAATCAAATAATTCCGGAGACCCGTATGGCTGAACTGTCCCTTACCAATGTCGTCAAACGCTACGGTACTCTTGAAATCATTCACGGCGCCAATCTCGACGTGAAGGACGGCGAATTCGTCGTCTTCGTCGGGCCGTCCGGTTGTGGCAAGTCCACGCTGCTGCGCATGATCGCCGGTCTCGAAGATATTTCCGGCGGCGAACTGAAGATCGGCGGCCGCGTCGTCAACGACATGGAGCCGGCCGATCGCGGCATCGCCATGGTCTTCCAGTCCTATGCCCTCTATCCGCATCTGACGGTCGAGCAGAACCTCAATTTCGGCCTGCGCATGAACGGCAACCCGAAGGCCGATACCGATCGCCGCGTAAAGCAGGCGGCCGAGATCCTGCAGATCACCGAGCTGATGCAGCGCCGGCCGAAGCAGCTTTCCGGCGGCCAGCGCCAGCGTGTCGCTATCGGCCGCGCCATTGTGCGCGAACCGCAGATATTCCTGTTCGACGAGCCGCTTTCCAACCTCGACGCGGAACTGCGCGTGCAGATGCGCGTCGAAATCTCGCGGCTCCACAAGAAGCTCGGCACGACAATGATCTATGTGACGCACGACCAAACCGAGGCGATGACTCTGGCCGACAAGATCGTCGTGTTGCGCAGCGGCAATATCGAACAAGTGGGTGCACCGCTTGATCTTTACGACGATCCCGCCAACCAGTTCGTCGCCGGCTTCGTCGGATCACCGAAAATGAATTTTCTACCGGCCGAGATCATTAGCAAGCAGGATGGCAGTGTAACGGTGGCCCTGAAAAATAAGCGCGATGTCCGTCTGTCGCTGCCGATCACCACGGCTCAAGTCGAAACCGGCCAGATGGTGACGCTCGGTGTGCGGCCGGAACATTTTCTCGAGGCTGGCCGTGGCGATATCGATGTCACCGTCGATGTCGATGTCGCCGAGCATCTCGGCAATACCAGCTACATCTATGCCAATATCGCCGGCGGCGAGCAGATCATCATCGAGCGGGAGGAATCCCGCAACACCAGCAATCGCGACACGCTGACCGTCGCGCTCTCCGCAGCCAAGACATTCCTGTTCGACGGCGCCGGCAACCGATTGCGATAGGCGCCCTCTTACCACCGCTCCCCAGTTCCACCGCTCCCAAGTCACGCCACTCCCAAGACAGCATGCAGATCTAGGAAAGGACCAATTCATGACGACCGAGACATCCATCCGCTGGGGCATCATCGGCCCCGGCAGGATCGCACAGACTTTTGCCGAAGGTGTCGCTCACTCCCGCAGCGGCAAACTGGTGGCCATCGCCAGCCGCAATCCCGATAAGCCGGGTCTCGGCGATAATTTCCCCGGTGCGCGCATCGTTAACGGCTATGAGGCTCTGCTGGCTGACAAGGAAATCGACGCGATCTATATCGCCACGCCCCATACCGGCCATGCCGAATGGGCCATCAAGGCGATCCGCGCCGGCAAGCATGTCCTCGTCGAAAAGCCGATCGCGCTGTCCGCCTATGATGCCGAAGCGATCTATTACGAAGCCAAGAAGGCTGGCGTCTTCGCTGGCGAAGCTTTCATGTACCGCGTGCATCCACAGACGGCCAAGCTGATCGAGCTGGTGAAAAGCGGCGTAATCGGCGAGATCCGCATCATCCGCTCGTCCTTCGGCTTCAATATGGGCACGGTCAAGCCGGAACACCGGCTGTTCGCCAACGACACGGCCGGCGGCGGCATTCTGGATGTCGGCGGCTATCCGGTCTCGATGGCACGGCTCATTGCCGGTGCCGTCGAAGGCAAGCCATTCCTCGACCCGGAAAAAGTCTCGGGCGTTGCCCATCTCGGCCAGACCGGCGTCGACGAATGGGCTTCGGCGGTATTGAAATTCCCGAACAATATCATCGCCGAAGTCTCCTGCTCGATCATGGCAAATCAGGACAATACGCTGCGTATCATCGGTTCCGATGGCCGCCTGGAAGTCAAGGATTTCTGGTTCGCCTCCGGCCATAAGGGTGGCATCGGCAGGATCGAGCTCATCAAAGGCGCGGAAACGCAGGTCATCGAGGTCAAGGAAGACCGTTGGCTCTATTCCTTCGAAGTCGACGCCGCGGGCGACGCCATTCGCGCCGGTCAGACGGAATTCGCTTATCCGGGCATCAACTGGGCCGATTCGATCGGAAACCTGCGCGCTCTCGATCAGTGGCGCGCCACCATCGGTCTCGAATATGAGGTCGAGAAGGCGACGCGACGGACGACGAATATCGTCGGTGCGCCGGTCACCATGGGCAACAGCATTCCGAAGCGCAGCATTCCCGGCATTGCCAAGCCGGCCTCGCTCGTCACGCTCGGCTTCGAATTCTTCCCGAATTTCGCCGCCGCATCGCTGACGCTCGACGCCTTCTATGAAGCCGGCGGCAATGCCTTCGATACGGCCTATGTCTATGGCGGCGGCAAGACGGAGAGCATATTCGGCGACTGGCACACCAGCCGCAAGGTTCCGCGCGAGGAGATCGTGCTAATCGGCAAGGGCGCGCATTCGCCGCTCTGCTATCCGGACATGATCACCAAGCAGCTCGATCAATCGCTGAACCGGCTGAAGACCGACTATGTCGATATCTATTTCATGCATCGCGACAACACGGCCATTCCGGTCGGCGAATTCGTCGATGCCATGGACGCCGAAGTCAGGGCCGGCCGCATTCGCGGCATTTTCGGCGGCTCCAACTGGACTCGTGCCCGTTTCGACGAGGCGATTGCCTATGCCGAGAAGAACGGCAAGGCGGCGCCGGCAGCTCTTTCCAACAATTTCTCGCTGGCGGAGATGCTTGATCCGATCTGGGCCGGATGCATCGCCGCCTCCGACGAGGAATGGAAGACTTGGCTGAATGCCAAGCAGATTCCGAACTTCGCGTGGTCGAGCCAGGGCCGCGGCTTCTTCACCGACCGCGCCGGCCGCGACAAGCGCAGCGACGAGGAGTTGGTCCGCGTCTGGTATTCCGACCGCAACTTCGGCCGCCGCGACCGGGCGATCGAACTGGCACAGAAGCTCGGCCGCAACCCGATCCATATCGCGCTCGCCTATGTCGTCGCCCAGCCCTTCCCCGTCATCCCGCTGATCGGCCCGCGCACGATCGCCGAGCTGGAAGACAGCCTGTCTGCGCTCGACATCAAGCTGACGCCGGAGCAGGTGAAATGGCTTGAAGGCTGATGCAAGACCGTGGCCGGCTCGGGGAACGGGGCTGACCGCTCACACGACTGATACCGAGGCTCAATGATGTTGACTCAACGGATTCCGTTTTTGGTCAAATCATGATTCAACATGGCGGAAGGAGATTTCGCCATGGGAACAGCACTGAAGATCCGCGAGGACTATACGGCTGATGAATTGCGTCGGCTGGCGAGGCAGAGCCGGGATGCAGATTGGTCCCGCCGGTTGCTTGCCTTGTCGGTCATTTACGAGGGCGGTTCGCGGAGCCAGGCGGCGTCGATTGGCGGGGTGGGTTTGCAGATCATCCGCGATTGGGTTGAGCGTTTCAATCTGCACGGTCCTGATGGTCTGAAGACAGGCAAGGCGACGGGGCGGGAGCCCTTGCTCGATGACAAGCAGCGCAAGGCGCTTGCCGAGGCGGTCGAGAAAGGTCCTGTTCCCTATCTCGATGGCGTCGTGCGCTGGAGGCTCGTTGATCTGGTGCAATGGCTTTGGCAGGAGCATCGTGTCTTGGTGAGCCGCCAGACGCTGGGGCGCGAGTTGAATGCCATGGGCTATCGCAAACTCACCGCACGTCCCAAGCACCATGCACAAGACCCGCAAGCGATCGAGGAATTTAAAAAAACTTCCCCGCCGCAGTGGCGGAAATCGCTGCCGGAGCCGCTAAAGGAAAACGAATAGAAATCTGGTTCCAGGACGAAGCCCGCATCGGCCAGAAGAACAAGATCACCCGTCGCTGGGCCAAGCGCGGAACACGGCCCTCAGCGCCGCACGACCAGCGCACGAGATCGGCCTATATCTTCGGTGCGATTTGCCCGAAGCTCGGCAAGGCCGCCGCACTCGTCATGCCGTGGTGCGACACCTATGCCATGAACCAGCATCTGATGGAAATCTCCCGCCATGTCGCCGAAGACGCCCACGCTATCCTCATCATGGATCAGGCGGGCTGGCACATGTCCAACAATCTCACCGTGCCCGAAAACGTCACCATCTTGCCGCTGCCGCCAAAGTCGCCCGAACTCAACCCGGTTGAAAACCTCTGGCAGTTCATGCGCGAAAACTGGCTCTCCAACCGCGTCTTCAAATCTTACGAGGACATCGTCGATCACTGCTGCGATGCTTGGCACAAGCTCCAACGCCAGCCTTGGCGCGTCATGTCAATCGGCCACAGAAAATGGGCCAATGAGTTCTAATCATTGAGCGTTGGTATGAGGCAGAAAACAAAAACAGCCCGCTTGGTCCGACAAGCGGGCTGTTTTTTTGCTATCAGATCAATCTCTTGTCGGGTGGACGTATTTACCCCTCACGCCGCGAAATTGAACCTTTTTGTTTCCGAGCCTTCGAACTCCAGAAGATAGGTCTTCCGCTCCAGGCCGCCAGCAAATCCCCTCAGGTCACCGGCCGGTCCGACGACCCGATGGCACGGCGCTATCCTGCCATTGGCGGCGCCGACCGCTCGGATGGCCTTGGGAGCCCCGATCTGCGCGGCAATTTCAGCATAGGAGCGGGTCTCTCCAAGAGGGATTGTGAGCAGCGCCTGCCAAACCTTCTTTTGAAATTCGGTGCCGGTGAAATCGAGCGGCAGATCAAAAACTTGTCGTTCGCCGGCAAAATATTCCTGCAACTGCCGTTCCGTCTCTATGAGAACAGGATGGCTCGCATCCTCGGCGACGATATTCAGCCGAACACGGTTCGGCCGGTCGTTGTCCCAGAGAATCGCAGCCAAGCCCTCGCGACTGGCGACGAGCTTCAACTTGCCGACAGGTGAGTTCACGATCTTGTAGACATAATCCTTCTGCGCACTTCGCGCCGTCCTGGCCATGTTGATATCCTTTTACTGGAATCGGATCAGCGAAGCGATCCTATCCCTCTATTTCATCCGATCGCTGCGAATCCGCTGCTCCTCTGATATCTGCATATCAGTCGAAATACCGGCCACGGCCCACCCGAAAAGTGTTTCAACTGAGGGAAGGCACAATATTTTCACGCCAACGAGGTGGACGCCAGCCGGCGCTGCCAACGGTGTTGCACGACAAACCAGCATCCTTGGCCGATGGACGTGGATAGTTGAGGGATCTCGATGTTGAGGGGCAGTGGTGGCGTTACCCGGAAACAGAGCCCAGAAGCGCAAGAGGCCTTTTGGGGCTTTCGCGAGCGGCGCTGAAGTGTTGGGTCGAGCGATGTTGCCTTGGAGGGATGGTTGGTTTTGGGGCAGGATTTGTTTTCAGTCGTGGTGCGTCGGCTTTGGCTCGTTGCGGTCCCCCTGAGCAGGGGTTAACTCCTCGACGCGTTACCCAATGCAAAAAGCCCGCGCGATGGCGGGCTTTTTTGCATTTGGTTGCGGGGGCAGGATTTGAACCTGCGGCCTTCAGGTTATGAGCCTGACGAGCTACCGGGCTGCTCCACCCCGCGTTACCAGCGTAAACCGCTTTGCGGTTTGTCCCGTGTTCCCGTGGCCCGATATTTCGGGGCCGAGGGTATAATTGCTTGCTTTTCGGAAGCGACAAAGGCCGCTGTTGAGCGGCCTATTGTAGCACGGCTAGGCCGTTTGTTGATCAGAGAAGATTGTAATCGGACAAACCTTATTGGGTTTGCTTTGAAGTTGCGATTGGCAGACCTGGCAGCGACCTACTCTCCCGCGTCTTGAGACGAAGTACCATGGGCGCAGGGGCGTTTCACGGCCGTGTTCGGAAAGGGAACGGGTGCAGCCACCCCGCCATAACCACCAGGTCAGCGAAGCGCAACTTCGGGCTAAACCGCGCCAGCGGTTTATGCCCTTGAGAAGCTGGCGAAGTCGCGACAAACCGCTTTGCGGTTTACGCTGATCACTTCATTTTGTCTATTTGAACACGTCTTTGGACGCTCATCCTTTGATGAGCATGAGCAATGGGAACGATCAAGCCAATCGAGCTATTAGTACCGGTAAGCTTCATGCGTTGCCGCACTTCCACACCCGGCCTATCGACGTGGTCGTCTACCACGGCTCTGATAGGGAACACTCGTTTTCAGGTTGGTTTCCCGCTTAGATGCCTTCAGCGGTTATCCATTCCATATATAGCTACCCTGCTATGCCCTTGGCAGGACAACAGGTCCACCAGAGATATGTCCATCCCGGTCCTCTCGTACTAGGGACAGATCCTGTCAATATTCCTACACCCACGGCAGATAGGGACCGAACTGTCTCACGACGTTCTGAACCCAGCTCACGTACCGCTTTAATTGGCGAACAGCCAAACCCTTGGGACCTGCTCCAGCCCCAGGATGCGATGAGCCGACATCGAGGTGCCAAACAACCCCGTCGATATGGACTCTTGGGGGTCATCAGCCTGTTATCCCCGGCGTACCTTTTATCCGTTGAGCGATGGCCCTTCCACGCGGGACCACCGGATCACTATGACCGACTTTCGTCTCTGCTCGACTTGTCAGTCTCGCAGTCAGGCGGGCTTATGCCATTGCACTCGACGACCGATTTCCGACCGGTCTGAGCCCACCATCGCGCGCCTCCGTTACTCTTTCGGAGGCGACCGCCCCAGTCAAACTACCCACCATACACTGTCCCGGATCCGGATGACGGACCGCGGTTAGACATCCATGACGATAAGGGTGGTATTTCAAGGATGGCTCCACAAGAACTGGCGTCCCTGCTTCAAAGCCTACCACCTATCCTACACATGCCGACACGAATGCCAGTGTAAAGCTATAGTAAAGGTGCACGGGGTCTTTCCGTCTGACCGCAGGAACCCCGCATCTTCACGGGGAATTCAATTTCACTGAGTCTATGTTGGAGACAGCGGGGAAGTCGTTACGCCATTCGTGCAGGTCGGAACTTACCCGACAAGGAATTTCGCTACCTTAGGACCGTTATAGTTACGGCCGCCGTTTACTGGGGCTTCGATTCAGAGCTTGCACCCCTCCTCTTAACCTTCCAGCACCGGGCAGGCGTCAGACCCTATACGTCGTCTTGCGACTTCGCAGAGCCCTGTGTTTTTGGTAAACAGTCGCTACCCCCTGGTCTGTGCCACCCTCTCCTACTTGCGTAAAAAAGGGTCACGCTTCTTCCGAAGTTACGCGTGCAATTTGCCGAGTTCCTTCAACATAGTTCTCTCAAGCGCCTTGGTATACTCTACCTGACCACCTGTGTCGGTTTCGGGTACGGTCTATACGGTGGAGCTATTTCCTGGAACCGCGTCCCTGCAAGATCAATCCAATAAGACCTTACAAGTTGAGCAATCCGTCACTACCACCAGGCCCACGAATATTAACGTGGTTCCCATCGACTACGCGTGTCCGCCTCGTCTTAGGGGCCGGCTAACCCTGCTCAGATTAACTTTAAGCAGGAACCCTTGGTCTTTCGGCGAGAGGGTCTCTCACCCTCTTTATCGTTACTCATGTCAACATTCGCACTTCCGATACCTCCAGGATGCCTCACGGCTGTCCCTTCACAGGCTTACGGAACGCTCCGCTACCACTCCTCAAAGAGGAATCCTCAGCTTCGGTGCATGGCTTTAGCCCCGTTACATTTTCGGCGCAAAGACCCTTGACTAGACCAGTGAGCTGTTACGCTTTCTTTAAATGATGGCTGCTTCTAAGCCAACATCCTGGTTGTTTTGGGATCCTCACATCCTTTCCCACTTAGCCATGACTTGGGGACCTTAGCTGGAGGTTAGGGTTGTTGCCCTTTTCACGACGGACGTTAGCACCCGCCGTGTGTCTGCCTGGTAGTACTTCCCGGTATTCGGAGTTTGGTTAGGATCAGTAAGACGGTGAGTCCCCATAGCCCATCCAGTGCTCTACCCCCGGGAGTATTCGCCAGACGCTCTACCTAAATAGATTTCGCGGAGAACCAGCTATTTCCGAGTTTGATTGGCCTTTCACCCCTAGCCACAAGTCATCCCAATCTATTGCAACAGATGCGGGTTCGGTCCTCCAGTTGGTGTTACCCAACCTTCAACCTGCTCATGGCTAGATCACTCGGTTTCGGGTCTAATGCAACAAACTATATCGCCCTATTCAGACTCGCTTTCGCTTCGCCTACACCTACCGGCTTAAGCTTGCTTGTTACACTAAGTCGTTGACCCATTATACAAAAGGTACGCCGTCACCCTTTCGGGCTCCGACTGTTTGTAGGCATCCAGTTTCAGGTTCTATTTCACTCCCCTTGTCGGGGTGCTTTTCACCTTTCCCTCACGGTACTGGTTCGCTATCGGTCATGCACGAGTACTTAGGCTTGGAGAGTGGTCTCCCCATGTTCAGACAGGATTTCTCGTGTCCCGCCCTACT